>JASGFW010000065.1:0-24404 GCA_047605305.1 Gordonia sp. (in: high G+C Gram-positive bacteria) | reverse complement strand
CGGATCAGCGGACGCCCGATCCAGAAAGCAATCACGGTGGCGATAAGGACAAACATGTAGACCAGCCACACCATCGCCCGCGGGATTTCGACGCTCCATAGTGTCAAAGGTCCGGACAGATTCCACAGGATCTGGGTGAACGCGATGACCGAGGCAATGGCGGGAATAACGCCACTCGTCGAATCACCGCTGCCACTGAATATGAGGGTCCGAAAAGATGTGCCCGACGTCGCCGTAGTGACGTTATCGATATCGGATTCGATGCGCTGATCGGGGTTATCGACGCCAGGATGGAACTTCAGCCCCTTACCAACCTCCGGAATTGTAGCAAATCGGTTGCGGTAGTAGGCCTTTCCTTTGAGCCAGTCGTTCATCACGGTGTTGGTGAGAGACGTCCGCCAACGCATCTCGAAGGCGCTGCCGATATAGATCTCGACCATTGTGCGGACAACATGAATGGTGGCTAGCAGAGCGAACATAGTCATCGAATGCCAGAAGGCCGTCTTACCCGCCTCCACCAGCGCCGACCCCTTGGCCCCGCCGGAGGATATTCCCTCTGCCACCGTCTGCATCGCGGTGTACAGATCGTTGCTGAAGTAGGAGAAAATCACCGACAGTCGCACACCGGCCAACGAGAAAACGGTGAGCACCACGATCAGCAACCAGGCACTGACCCTGGTATCGGTGCCGATGAAAAATTCACGATTCACACGCCAGAATTGGCGCCCCCATGAGGTGAACCGGACCACTAGAAAACCCACCAGGACCAACGCCACCAGGCTGATGGCCGTCGCGATGCCGATCCATCGCAGCGATGCCACCCACTCGTTGGCCCAATCGATGCTGTACGCCACCACGCCCCCAACTCACCCGAGCATCCGACAAGTCGACGCAGTTTAACCCGAGCACCCGCGACGCACCGGGTGACACGAGTGAGTTACGCCGGTCAACCCTTCGGCGGGAAATACTTGACAAGCGCCTCCTGCACGACCGAGGTCGCCACCGTGCCATCCCGCGTCCAGAACCGCCCCGAGCCGAGCCCCCGCGAATTGGCGGCGACCGGCGAACCGGTCGCATACAGCATCCACTCGTCGAAGCGGAATTCACGGTGGAACCACATCGAATGATTGACGGTCACGGCGAAGAGCCGGTCGATACCCCAGGACAGTCCGTGGGTGGTGATCACCGAGTCGAGGACGGTGGTATCGGATGCGTAGCACATCGCGGCGACATGCAGAATCGGGTCGTCGGGCAGGGGGCCATCGGTACGCATCCATACCCGGTTATCGCGGAGCTTCTCCCCCGCCTCCCTGATCTTCCACGGCGGATCGTTGATAAACCGGATGTCAATGGGATGGATAGCGTTGACGAAATGGGCGACGCGGTCCTCAAAGCCACGGAAATGCTCGCTCAACGGTGCCAGCCCTTCCGGATGGGGCACCTGCGGAAACTCGACCGAATGCTCAAGACCTGCCGAATTGTCTTGGAATGCGACGAGCATCGTGAAGATCTCTTCGCCATTCTGTATCGCGGTGACCTGCCGGTTGGCAAAGGACTTACCGTCCCGAAAACGATCGACGTGGTACTCGATCGGGTGGTTCACATCGCCACCACGAATAAAATGCGCATGCAATGCGTGGACGGGCGGGTTGCTTCGCGTCAGCGAACGTGCCGCGGCCACCACGCCCTGGCCGAGTAGTTGGCCACCGAAGGTGCGTGCGGTCTTCTGCTCGGGATGATGCCCGATGAAGACATCATCATCGCGGCGCTCGACATCGAGCAGCGCGAGCAATGTTGCGAGGTCATCGGATCCGTCAACCGTCATACGAACAGCCTAGGAGAATGCGTGACGGGTCCCGGTGGTGTCCCGCGCGAGGTACGCGGGACACCCCTCACACGCTCAGTGATCCTGCTCGCCGATCCGATGCACCTGAACCATATTGGTCGAGCCGACCGTTCCCGGCGGCGCACCGGCGACGACCACCACCACGTCGCCATCCTTAAGGCGTCCGATCCGCAGCAACTGCTGATCGACCTGGTCGATCATCTGGTCGGTGCTATCGACATGGTCGACGATGAAAGTCTCAGTCCCCCAGCTCAGCGCGAGTTGGCTGCGCACCGCCTGAGTGGGCGTGAACGCGAGTAGCGGCAGCCGCGAATGCAGCCGGGCCAGCCGGCGCACGGTGTCGCCGGACTGCGAGAACGCCACCAGCGCCTTCACTTCGAGCCGCTCACCGATATCACGCGCCGCATAAGAAATGATGCCGCGTTTGGTACGCGGCACATGCGATAGTGGCGGCACGTCCCGCGATCCGCCCTCGACGGCGACGCAGATCCGGTCCATGGTGCGCACGGTCTCGATCGGGAACTTGCCCACCGACGTCTCACCGGAAAGCATCACCGCGTCGGCCCCGTCGAGCACCGCGTTGGCGACGTCGGAGGCCTCGGCGCGGGTCGGTCGAGAATTCTCGATCATCGAGTCGAGCATCTGGGTGGCCACGATGACGGGTTTAGCGTTTTCTCGCGCAATCTGAATGGCCCGCTTCTGCACCAGCGGAACCTCTTCGAGCGGCAATTCCACACCGAGATCACCGCGGGCAACCATCACCGCGTCGAAGGCCAGCACGATCGCCTCAAGATTCTCGACGGCCTCGGGCTTCTCCAGCTTGGCGATAACGGGAACCCGGCGACCGACCCGATCCATCACCTCATGGACAAGTTCGATATCGGCGGGGCTACGCACGAAGGACAGCGCGACCATATCCACGCCGAGTCCGAGAGCGAACTCCAAATCGGCGATGTCCTTCTCCGACAAAGCCGGCACCGACACATCCATACCCGGCAGCGACAAACCCTTGTTATTACTGACCGGCCCGCCCTCGGTAACGGTGCACACCACGTCATTGCCGTCGACCTCGGAGACGACAAGGCCCACCTTGCCATCGTCAACGAGCAGCCGGTCTCCGGGAGCCGCATCCTGCGCGAGATGCTTGTAGGTGGTCGAGACCCGGTCGTGCGTACCGACGATGTCATCGACGGTGATCCGCACGGTCTCGCCGGTCGCCCACAGGACCTGACCGTTGAGAGTGCCGGCATCCTCGAATTTGCCGAGCCGAATCTTCGGCCCCTGCAAATCCGCGAGAATACCGACCGCCTTCTCAGTGGTGTCGCTGGCGTTGCGAACCCGCTCGTAGACCGCGCGATGGTCGTCATGGCTACCGTGGCTGAAATTGAGCCGGGCAACGTCCATCCCGGCCTCAACAAGCTCTTTGAGTCGCTCTTCGCTGCTCGTAGCGGGGCCTAAGGTGCAAACAATTTTCGTTCGACGTGTCACTAGGATCACCTTAGTCTCGTAGTGCCGACTTTATCCATCACACCCGCGAGTTGTCATCGCATGTCTATGCGGCGTTACCACTCAACGCACCGACAACGGCAGTTGAGCGGGCTTCACCGGCGACGGGAGATCGGAAGCACCCATGAGGAATTCGTCTACCGAACGAGCGGTCGATCGGCCTTCGGCGATCGCCCACACGACCAACGACGCGCCTCGGTGCGCATCGCCACAAACGAATACACCGGGGGCATCGGTCTGCCAGTCGCTGCCACAGGAGAGGTTGCCGCGACGATTGGGTTCGATACCCAGCCCGCTCAACAACGCATCACGCCGCACGCCCTCGAATCCGATCGCGAAAAGTGCAAGCTCGCAAGGGATTTCAAACTCGTCACCCACGGGCGTAATCACCCGTCGACCGTCGGGTTCACGCACGACCGCAACCTCGGCGAGTACCAGCGTGGTGACATTGCCCGCCTCGTCGCCGAGGAATCGCTGCACCGCGACCTGATACTTACGCTCGCCGCCCTCGGCATGGGCACTTGAGGTCCGCATGATCAGCGGCCATGTCGGCCACGGCGAACGGGTGTCGTCGCGATCGCTGGGCAGTTCCGGGTTGTAATCGAGTTGCACCACCGAGGCGGCGCCTTGGCGGTGAGCGGTACCCAGGCAGTCCGCACCGGTATCGCCGCCGCCGATGATGACGACATGCTTACCCTTGGCGCTGATCGGCGACGGCCCGTCACCCTCGCACTCCCTATTGGCCGGAACCAGGTGTTCCATCGCCAGATGCACACCGCGCAGTTCCCGTCCCGGCACCGGGTTATCCCGCGCGGCCATCGCACCGACGGCGAGTACGACGGCGTCGTGCCGGCTGCGCAGATCCTCCACGGAGAGATCGACGCCGACATCGCAGTTGGTCACGAATTGCGTTCCCTCGGCACGCATCTGCGCCAGCCGACGGTCGATATCGGACTTCTGCAATTTGTACTCCGGGATGCCATAGCGCAACAGCCCGCCCAGCCGGTCATCACGCTCATACACCGTCACATCGTGACCGGCCCGGGTAAGCTGCTGCGCGGCCGCCAAACCCGCCGGACCGGAGCCGACCACCGCAACCGACTTACCCGACCGCGACGCCGGAACCTCCGGCCCGATGATGCCCTCGGCCCACGATTCATAGGCGATCGTCTTCTCGATGCGTTTGATGGTGACGCTGCCGCCGGTGGTCGGCTCCGAAATCGACAGCACACACGCCGCCTCACACGGTGCCGGGCACACCATTCCGGTGAACTCGGGGAAATTATTCGTCGCATGCAGACGCGCACTCGCAGCGTCCCACCGCTCACGGCGCACCAGATCATTCCACTCCGGGATCAGATTACCCAGCGGACAACCCGCAGATCCCGAGTGGCAGAACGGAATTCCGCAATCCATACAGCGCCGGGCCTGCTCGGCAACCTCACCGAGAGTACGGATCGGATCCGACCCGTGCGCGTATACGTCGTCCCAGTCTTGTACACGCTCGGCAACAGGCCGGTACTTCGCTTCCTTCTTAGTGACTTCCAGGAATCCCCGCGGGTCAGCCACGTGCCGCCTCCATGATCGCTGAATCGATATCGCGTCCCTCCGCCTCTGCCATCTGGGCGGCGTCAAGAACACGCTTGTAATCGGTCGGCATGACCTTGGTGAAGGCCAGGCATCGACGCGGCCAGTCGGCCAGCATCGACGCGCCGATCGCCGAGCCGGTCAGCTCGGTGTGTTTGGTGATGTATTCGTGAAGCCACCGCAGATCGTCAGGATCGGGGCGCAGCAACTCCACCATCGCCTTGTTGACCTTCGCCTCATCGAGGTCGTACACGTAGGCGATCCCCCCGGACATACCGGCCGCCATATTGCGTCCGGTCGGCCCGAGAATGACCACCCGGCCACCGGTCATGTACTCGCAGGCGTGGTCGCCGACGCCCTCCACGACGGCCGTCGCACCGGAGTTGCGCACCGAAAACCGCTCCCCGACCCGTCCGCGCAGATACACCTCTCCCGACGTCGCTCCGTAGAGAATCGTGTTGCCCGCGATCACCTGATCCTCGGCGATGAACGACGACGCCCGGTCCGGGGCGACGACAATCTTGCCACCGCATAAACCCTTGCCGACATAATCGTTGGTATCCCCGATGAGCCGGATCGTCACGCCCGGAGGCAGAAATGCGCCGAGCGACTGACCGGCAGAGCCGGTGAGCGTGACGGTGATCGTGTCCTCGCTCAGTCCGGCCGCACCGTAACGGCGGGTCACCTCGGAACCGAGCAGCGTGCCGACCGTCCGGTTCACGTTGCGTACCGGCACTTCCAGCGTCACCGGATGCGCGTCCTCAAGGGCACCCTCGGCGAGCTGGATCAGGGTTTGGTCGAGAGCCCTGTCCAGACCGTGGTCTTGGCCGCGCACCCGCCGTGTGGGCCCTTTATCCTCGAAACGCCGGAAGATCGGGCTCAGATCGAGCCCCTTACTCTTCCAATGTGCCACCGCCGGATCGGTATGCAGCCGCTGAGACTGGCCAATGGCCTCATCGAGAGTGCGATATCCCAACTGCGCCAAATACTTACGCACATCCTCTGCGATGAACCGGAAGAAATTGACCACATGTTCGGCCTGACCGGTGAACCGCGAACGCAATGTCGGGTTCTGCGTCGCAACACCCACCGGGCACGTATCGAGATGGCACACCCGCATCATGATGCAGCCCGACACGATCAGCGGGGCCGTGGAGAAACCGTATTCCTCCGCACCGAGCAACGCGGCCATGATCACATCGCGTCCGGTACGCAACGCACCGTCGCATTGCACGGTGATGCGGTCACGTAACCCGTTGAGCATCAACGTCTGCTGCGCGTCGGCCAGACCGATCTCCCACGGCGTCCCGGCATGTTTGAGCGACGTCAGCGGAGAGGCACCGGTACCGCCGTCATAGCCGGAGATCAACACCACATCGGCATGCGCCTTCGACACACCGGCAGCAACGGTCCCCACTCCGACAGCGCTGACGAGCTTGACGTGAATACGCGCGGCCGAGTTCGCGTTCTTCAAATCGTGGATCAGCTGGGCGAGATCTTCGATGGAGTAGATGTCATGGTGCGGCGGCGGCGAGATCAGCGCGACCCCGGGCGTCGAATGCCTCGTCTTGGCGATCCACGGATACACCTTGTACGCGGGTAGCTGACCACCCTCACCCGGCTTGGCACCCTGGGCCATCTTGATCTGAATATCGGTGGCGTTGATGAGATAATCGCTGGTGACGCCGAATCGGCCCGAGGCGACCTGCTTGACCGCGCTGCGGCGCTCCGGATCATAAAGCCGATCGGTATCCTCGCCGCCCTCACCGGAATTCGACCGTCCGCCAATGCGATTCATCGCCACCGCGATCGTCTCATGCGCCTCCGCCGAAATCGATCCGTAGCTCATCGCACCGGTGTTGAACCGCGTCATGATCGCCTCGACCGGCTCAACCTCATCGAGCGGAACCGGATCCCGTTGGGAGAAGTCGAGTTCGAAGAGCCCGCGCAGCGTACCGCCCCTGCGCGATTGCTCGTCGACCTTCTCCGAATACTGGGCGAACACCTCGTCGCGACCGGTCTTGGTGGCATGCTGCAGCAGAAACACCGTCTCCGGGGTGAACATGTGCAGTTCACCCTCGCGGCGGTACTGATATTCACCGCCGACTTCAAGGCGCCGGTACACCTGTTCGGTGGGGTTCTCCGGGTACGCCCGATGATGGCGCAACCGCACCTCCTCGGCGAGTTCATCGAGCCCGACGCCCTCGATCCGCGACACCGTGCGGGTGAAGTACTCCTTGACGACCGCCGAGGAGAGACCGACGGCCTCGAACGCCTGCGAGGCCGTGTAGGAGCTGATGGTGGAGATACCCATCTTGCTCATCACCTTGAGCACGCCCTTACCCAGCGCCTCAATGTAATTGCGTTTGGCCTTCGACGGGGAGACCCCGATCAACTCGCCCTGCGCGATCAGGTCCTCGATGGTTTCCAGTGCGAGATAAGGATTTACAGCGGCCGCACCGAAACCGATGAGCAGCGCGATGTGGTGTACCTCGCGGGCATCGCCCGATTCGACGATGAGCGCGACCTTGGTGCGTTCCTTGGTGCGCACCAAATGGTGGTGCACCGCCGAGATGGCCAGTAGCGACGGGATCGGCGCATGCTCGCGGTCGGTACGCCGGTCGGAGATAACCAGCGTGGTGTGCCCCTCGGCGATCGCCTGACTCGCGCGCCCGCGCAGATCCGCCAGCGCGTCGGCAAGCCCGGCCCCGCCGCGATCGACCTCGTACAGACCGTGCAGAACCTTTGCCGACAGTCCCGGATTATCACCGTCGTCGTTGATATGGACGAGTTTGGCCAGATCGTCATTGTCGATGACCGGCCAATGCAGCAGAATCTGACGGCACGATGCCGCCGTCGGGGCCAGCAGATTGTGTTCGGGTCCCATCACCCGGGCCATCGAGGTGACGATCTCCTCGCGAATCGCATCCAGCGGCGGGTTGGTGACCTGAGCAAATAACTCGACGAAATAGTCGTAGAGCAATCGCGACCGACTTGAGAGCACCGCGACCGGGGTGTCGGTACCCATGGAGCCCAATGGTTCATACCCCGATGCCGCCATCGGGGTGAGCAACACCCGCAGATCCTCCTCGGTGTAGCCGAAGGACACCTGCCGGCGCACCACCGTGTCATGGTTAGGCTGATACACCGGGCGGCTGGGCAGCGTCGCGATGTCGAGTAGACCGGCATGCAGCCATTCGCCGTACGCCTGCTCATTCATCAACTCGCCCTTGATTTCCTCATCGGGAATGACCCGACCCTGGGCGGTATCCACAAGGAACATACGACCGGGTTCCAACCGGCCCTTGGACACGACCTCATCGACGGGCACATCGAGCACACCGGCCTCCGAGGCCAGGATCACCCGGCCATCACGCGTCTGCCACCAGCGGCCGGGCCGCAACCCGTTGCGGTCGAGCACCGCGCCCACAAGCGTGCCGTCGGTGAAAGTCACACAGGCCGGACCATCCCACGCCTCCATCAGCGAACTGTTGAACTGCAGGAACGCCCGGCGTTTGGGATCCATCGACGGCACGTTCTCCCACGCCTCGGGAACCATGAGCATCACCGCATGCGGCACGCTGCGACCGCCGAGATGCAGCAATTCGAGTACCTCGTCGAGCGACGCGGAATCCGATGCCTCCGGCGTGCAGATCGGGAAGGCACGCGTGAGATCCCCCGGAATCAGATCGGTCGCCAACAACGCCTCGCGGGCACGCATCCGATTGCGATTGCCACGCACCGTGTTGATTTCGCCGTTGTGGGCGACAAAGCGGAACGGATGCGCCAGCGGCCACGACGGAAAAGTGTTCGTGGAGAAACGCGAATGCACGATCGCGATGGCACTGCGGCACCGGTCGTCACGCAGATCCGGGTAATACCGGGGCAGTTGCATCGTGGTGAGCATGCCCTTGTAGACGATGGTGCGGCTCGACAACGACGGAAAGTACAGTCCCGTACCGGCCGCCTCAATATCCGGGGTGATGCGCTCGGCCTGCTTACGGAACGGAAAGATGTAGCGATCCAGGTCTATACCGCCGATCCGCTCGGCTCCCGGCGCCGGATCGACCGTCACGAACAACTGCATCATGAACGGCATGCAGCCACGCGCGGTATCACCGATGTCAGCGCCGACCGGGTCGACAGGCACCTCCCGCCAACCGAGGATGGTGATGCCCTCGGCGTCGGCGAGGGAGGTCACTCGCTCGACGGCCACCGCACGCGAGGCTGGATCGGCCGGCAGGAAGCAGATACCCGCGGCATAGGTACTCGCCCCTGCCTGCGTGGGTGCGGGCAGAACGAAATCAACCGATGCGCGCAACAGCTCATCGGGCAACTGGATCAGGATGCCCGCCCCGTCACCGCTGTTCACCTCGGCACCGGCGGCGCCGCGATGTTCCAGGTTCTCCAACGCCAAAAGACCATCAGCCACAATGGAATGCGAACGGCGGCCGTGAATATCGGCCACCATCGCCACGCCACACGAATCGACTTCGGCCTCCGGATCATAAAGACCCTGTTTGGCCGGAAGCGCAGAAAACAACATCACTACCTCCACTCGATTCGCATGGAATCACCGTGCTGGAGTTCCCAGGGACAACAATGGCCCGTGGAGCATGTCCGGCCGGCACAGTGGGGGGCTGAGTGCACGACCGCGAGACTTCACTCTAGCCGACGCACCATCCCAACACCCCATCGTGGGCGTCGGGGATGTCGGCATCGCGAAAGTCGGCGACTACCTAGCTATCGCTAGATCCTTGTGAGTCACGCTCTGTGCGTTCGGAATCTTCCGGTCCAGATTTTTCTGGGTCAGGCTCGGTTGCGTCCCGGCTCGGCTCATACCCGGTGACGCCGAGCGCCGTCGATTGCTCCGCTCGCGCCGGACGGTAGATCTGCGCGCCCACTTCACGTCCACGCGGTGCCACCAGAAAATAGATTGCGCCGCCGACGAATAGCAGCGCCGCGGTGAACACGTTGATGCGAATCCCGGCGATATGGGTGAATGCCGGATCCGTGCGCATCAGTTCGATGACGAATCTGCCCACGCAGTAACCGGACACATACAGGGCGAAAAGCCGCCCATGACCGATACGCCACCGGCGGTCGAGCACCACCAACAGCGCTACGACCGCCAAATTCCACAGCGCCTCGTACAGGAATGTGGGATGCACGACCTCGACGATGCGACCGGTGGAATGCCCGGCGATCCGGTCATAGCCGACCTGGCCGGACGAATCGATCCGCTCGAAGATCTCCAAACCCCATGGGAGGGTCGTCGGACGACCGAAAAGTTCCTGATTGAAGTAATTACCCACCCGGCCGATGGCCTGCGCCGCAAGGATCGGCGGCGCGATCGCGTCGGCGAACGGCGGCAACTTGATCCCACGGCGCCGGGCACCGATCCACGCGCCCACCCCGCCGAGGATGACCGCTCCCCAGATCCCCAGACCACCGTCCCAGACGTAGAGCGCATCGATCGGCCGCTTTCCACCGTCGCCGAAATAGAGTTGCCAGTCGGTGAGGACGTGGTAGAGCCGACCGCCGACAAGCCCGAACGGTACAGCCCAGATAGCGACGTCGAGCACCTCGCCGAGCTGACCACCCCTGGCCACCCACCGACGATTACCCCACGACACTCCGACGATGATGCCGACAATGATGCACAACGCGTACGCCCGGATCGGGATAGGCCCCAGATGCCAGACGCCTTGCGGCGGACTCGGGATGTAGGCGAGTATCGACGTCGTCGGCGCTGTCACGCTGTCACCCTAGCCGACCCCGCCCACGGCACCGGGATCAGAGGTCGGCACGCGGGGCGCGGACTCCTTGAGCAAGCTCATCGACCAGCGCGGCGAGCTGGTCCTGACCGGCCTGGGCCGCAGTCACCAGTGCCGAACCCACAATCACGCCGTCGGCGTAGGCCGCGATCTCGGCGGCCTGCGCACGGTTACGCACGCCCAGGCCCACACCGATCGGAATGTCGGAATGGGCCCGCACCCGCGCACACAACTCGGGCGCCGCATCCGATACGGCATCACGGGCGCCGGTGACGCCCATGGTGGATGCGGCATAGACGAAACCTCGTGAGGCATCAACCGTCAATGCCAACCGCTCGGCCGTCGACGACGGTGCCACGAGATAGATCCGGTCGAGATCGTGTGCGTCCGAAGCCTGATGCCACGCCGCCCCCTCCTCGGGAATGAGGTCCGGGGTGATCACACCTGCCCCGCCGGCGGCGGCGAGATCAGCAGCGAAGCGCTCAACGCCGTACTGCAGGATCAGATTCCAGTAGCTCATCACGACGGCCGTGCCACCGGCCGATGAGATCGCCTCGACCGCGGTGAACACATCGCGTACCCGCACCCCGTTGGCGAGTGCGAGATTGGCGGCCTCCTGGATCGTCACGCCATCCATCACCGGATCCGAATAAGGCACCCCGACCTCGATGATGTCGCAACCGGCACGCACCAGCGTCGAGAACGACTCAAGAGACTTCTCGACCGTCGGGTAGCCGACCGGCAGGTATCCGATCAGTGCGGCGCGGCCCTGCGCCCGGCATTGCCCGAACACCGTGCCCAATCGTGACGGAGCTGTATGGGCGCGGACAGGGGCGTTCATCGGTTCTCCTTGGGTGCGCCGCCCTCGGGGGTGTGGGTCGCGGGCGAATCGAATAACTGGAACCAGTCGGCGGCGGTGTCGACATCCTTATCTCCACGCCCGGACAGATTGACCAGGATGATCGAGCCGTCGCCGAGTTCGCGGCCGAGCGAGAGTGCTCCGGCCACCGCATGCGCCGACTCGATCGCCGGAATAATGCCCTCACGCCGGCTCAGTAAGGCCAGCGCGTCCATCGCTTCGGTGTCGGTGACCGGACGGTAGGTGGCGCGCCCGGAATCCTTCAGATAGGAGTGCTCGGGGCCCACGCCCGGATAGTCGAGTCCGGCCGAGATGGAATGCGATTCGATCGTCTGGCCGTCCTCATCCTGCAGCAGATAGGAGTAAGCGCCCTGGAAGGCACCGGGCCGCCCGCCGGTGAAGGTGGCCGCATGCCGCCCGGTCTCCACACCGTCTCCGGCCGCTTCGAATCCGACGAGACGCACACCGGCGTCATCGATGAACGGATGGAAAATACCGATCGCATTGGAACCGCCGCCCACGCACGCCGTCACCGCATCGGGCAGGCGCCCCGCCCGATCGAGGATCTGGGCGCGAGCCTCAAGCCCCACGATCCGCTGCAGATCCCGCACCATCGACGGGAACGGATGCGGGCCGGCTGCGGTACCGAAGCAGTAATACGTGTTGTGCGCGTTGGTAACCCAATCACGCATCGCCTCGTTAATGGCATCCTTGAGGGTCGCCGACCCGGTATCGACGGCCACCACCGTCGCACCGAGCAACCGCATGCGAGCCACGTTGAGCGCCTGCCGGTCGGTATCGACACGACCCATGTAGATGATGCATTCCATGCCGAACAGTGCGCAGCCCGTCGCGGTGGCGACGCCGTGCTGACCCGCACCGGTTTCGGCGATGATCCGGCGTTTCCCCATACTGCGGGCCAGCAGCAGCTGCCCGAGCACGTTGTTGATCTTATGCGACCCGGTGTGGTTGAGATCCTCACGTTTGAGGAAAATCCGTGCCCCACCGGCATCCGCACGCAGCCGGGCCGCCTCATACAGAGGTGACGGCCGACCGACGTAATCGCGCTGCAGTCGATCGAGTTCGGCGAGATACTCCTCGTCGGCACGCATCTTCTCGTAGCCGGTGGTCACCTCGTCGATCACCGCCATCAGCGCCTCGGGGACGTGACGGCCGCCGAAGACCCCGAAATGGCCGCCCGCGTCGGCCTCGCTCGAGGTTCGAGTAGTCAATCCCGCGCTTGCGCTGGGCAGCACAGGGGTGGACACAACAGGGGCGCCGGGCGCGCCGGTGCGGTGCTCGGTGGTCACGAGATTCTCACAGACACTTCGTCGTCCAGCACACAGATCACTCGGCAACGCCGAACTATCTGTCAGCGAACGGGTTTTGGACAGGACGGATGGGTACCGACGGTGACAAGCTCGGATACCGCGGCACGCGGGTCACCACTGGTGACCAGGCCCTCGCCGACGAGGACGGCATCGGCACCGGCACCGGCGAAGGCGAGTAGATCGGCGGTACCGCGAACCCCCGACTCGGCAACGCGGATGATTGCCGACGGCAAACCGGGCGCGATGCGAGCGAAGGTATCGCGATCAACCTCGAGGGTTTTCAGGTTGCGATTGTTCACACCGATCACCGATGCACCCGCTTCAAGCGCGCGATCAGCCTCGACCTCGGTGTGCACCTCGACCAGCGCGGTCATCCCGAGGCTTTCGGTGCGGTCGAGCAACGAGGCGAGCACATTCTGTTCGAGCGCGGCGACGATGAGCAGAATGACATCCGCACCGTGTGCCCGAGCCTCATGGATCTGATACGGCCCGACGATGAAGTCCTTACGCAACACCGGAATGTTCACGGCGGCCCGCACGGCGTCGAGATCTGCGAGCGAACCGTGGAAACGGCGTTCTTCGGTCAGGACGCTGATGATGCGCGCTCCCCCCGCCTCATAGGCGGAGGCGAGTTCGGCCGGATCGGCGATCTCGGCGAGCGCACCCTTGGACGGACTGGCCCGCTTGACCTCGGCGATCACGCCGATGCCCGGCAGTCGCAGCGCCGCCATCGCGTCTCTGGGGGGCGGAGCCGCCGCAGAGGCCGCCTTGATCGCCGCGTAGTCGACAATGGCTTCGCGCGCGGCGACGTCGGCTTTCACTCCCTCGATGATCGAGGCGAGTACGGTAGGCGTGCTCACGACAACTGGCTCCCTTTCATTATCGTGCTCTCAGGGTAGACGGACGCGCCGGACGCTCTCGGATCGGGTTGCGGTTCGCAGGTAACAACCCGACTCGTCAGCGCCGATCGGTGGGATCGATGCCGGTGTCGAGCGCATCCCACATCATCCGTTCATTCGGCGGCTCGGCGGCCTCACCGATGGCGGCCTCACCAGCGGCGGACTCAGGCGCGGCAGGTTCGGGCACGGCGGGTTCGGGCGCGGCCGGTTCGACCGTGGCAGATTCCGGTGCGGCCGGTTCGGTCGGGCTGACGCCGCGATGTTCACGGTCGGCACGTTCCTGCGCCTTGAGTCGCTCATGGTCAGCGAAGATCTGCCGTTCGAGCTCGTCACGCCGGGCCGCGGGGGTCTGGTATTTCGACGACATGCCAGCACCCGCCGCGACCCGGATCAACAGCACTCCGGCGAGTACCGCGCACACCGAACCGAACAGCACGACGGCGGCAACCCAGTCCTTGGTGGTGACCAGTTGTACGACGTATCTGTCGGCCAATCCCGCGGCACGCGCGGCATACAGGTTGTTTGTCCCCCCCATCAGCAACGAGATCGGCGGGAACGCGGCGAGCACCCCCGAGAGCGCGATCAGCAGGGCTACCAGGCGTAATCCCCAGCCGCGCAGTGAGAGCGCGGCAAGGATCGCCGCGAGCATGACCAGTGCCAGCGGAGTAAGCCACGGACTCCAATCGGCGCCCTTGACGTCGAAGGTCCGCGGCGGTGCGAGACCGTCGGCGCCAAGGACCCGGGCCCAGGTGAGCCGAGACGCCGACCAGAACGCAACCGCGGCGAGCACCATGCACAAGGCAGCGGCGGGTTTCTCCCGCCGGGTCATTGCTGATCCGCGACGGCAGAACTATCCGCAGTTTCGGGATGATCATCGAGGGGACCAGCCCCGACAACACGCATCGTCTGCGCCGCCGCCACCGCGTTGAGGACCGCAGTCGCCTTATTGCGTGCCTCGTTGTACTCGTAGTCGGGATCGCTATCGGCGACGACCCCCCCGCCGGCCTGCACATAGGCGGTGCCGCCGGAGATCACCGCGGTGCGGATCGCGATGGCGGTGTCGGCGTTACCGGCGAAATCCAGGTAGCCAATGATGCCGCCATAAAGGCCGCGTCGGGTCTTCTCGTGTTGCTCGATCAGTTCCATCGCGCGCACCTTGGGAGCGCCGGTGAGCGTACCCGCGGGGAAACACGCGGTGATCGCGTCGAGCGCATTCTTCCCCTCGCGCAGCACCCCGGACACCGTCGAAACGAGATGCATGACGTGGCTGTAGCGTTCGACGTGCCGATAGTCGCCGACCTTGACCGTGCCCGGTTCACACACGCGACCAAGATCATTGCGGCCGAGATCGACGAGCATCAGATGCTCCGCGTTCTCCTTCTCGTCCTCGATCAGGCCCTTCGCGAGGAGTTGATCCTCTTCCTCAGTGGCGCCACGCCAGCGTGTGCCGGCGATCGGATGAGTCGTCGCGACGCGATCACGAACGGTCACAAGCGCTTCCGGACTGGACCCGACGACGGTGACCGAGCGGCCGGTGCCGGCGATATCGGGCATCCGCAGCAAGTACATGTACGGACTCGGGTTGGAGGCCCGCAGCACCCGGTAGATGTCGACGGGATCGGCGTCGGTGGTCATCTCGAACCGCATCGACGGCACTACCTGGAACGCCTCACCGGCCTCGATCTCGCCGATGAGATCGGTGACGATCTCGCGGTACTCCTCGCGGGTGCGCTGCATGCGGAAATCGGGTGCGGGACGGTCGAATCGGGCTACCGTCGACGGCGCGGGGGCGGCAAGCGCCGCGGTCATCCGGTCCAGCCGCGCGACCGCATCGGCATACGCCTCGTGGGTCCGCTGGTCGCTACCGTCCCAGTTGACCGCATTGGCGATGAGGGTAATGGTGCCCTCGTGATGGTCCAGTGCAGCGAGGTCGGTGGCCAGCAACATCATGAGGTCGGGCAAGGCGAGATCGTCGACGGTGGTGGCGGGTAACCGTTCCAGCCGTCGCACCATGTCATATGCCATGAAGCCGACGAATCCGCCGGTGAACGGGGGCATCCCGGGCAGCGGGTCGGTGGCGAGCAGACGTAGCGAATCGGAGAGGACGGTAAGCGGATCACCGTCAACGGGTGCGCCATTGGGGACACTCCCCCACCACGCCGCTTTACCGTCGACCACGGTGAGCGCAGATGGTGCGCCGGCCACGATGAATGACCAACGCGACCAGGACCGCCCGTTTTCTGCGGACTCAAGCAGGAAGGTGCCTTCCCGTCCGCCGGCGAGTTTGCGATATGCCGACAGCGGGGTTTCCGAATCGGCGAGCACCTTGCGCGTCACCGGGACGACGCGGTGGTCGGCGGCCAGATCGAGGAACTCCGCAAGCGTTGTCGTATCCGACCGTGTCTGGGTCGATCCTGTCTGGGTCGTCATCCGAGTGGCTCGCCGCCGACGCCCCACTGCGAACGCGGCACCTCGGTGATCGTGACCCACACGGAATCGGGATTCTTACCGGTGGCCTTGGCGTACGCCTCGGTCACGGCCGCGATGGTCTCGCGCTTCACCCGATCGCTGAGCCCTGGCGTCTGGGAAATCTGGATCAGTGGCATGGATGTGGTCGCCGCCTTCCGTGAGTGGTGTGCGCAATAAGTGTCCCAGGCTTCACTTCGTGCCCCCGCCCGCCCCGTCGGGGGTACCGAATTCAAGGGATGGCGTGTCGAAGCAACTGTGGTTTCCGGTGTGGCACGCGGCGCCCTGCTGATCGACGACCAGCAGCACCGTGTCACCGTCGCAGTCGAGCCGGGCGTCGTGAACATATTGGGTGTGGCCGCTGGTCTCGCCCTTGACCCAATACTGCTGCCGCGACCGCGAATAGTACGTCGCGCGCCGCGTGGCGAGGGTGCGTTCGAGGGCGGTGTCATCCATCCACGCCACCATCAGCACCTCTCCGGTGGCCCGTTCCTGCGCTACTGCGGTGAACAGTCCGTCGGAATTGCGTTTGAGTTGCGCGGCGAGTTCGGAAGGCAGGGCCATACCGTCAGCTCCTCGTTTCGATGTCTCGTTCGGCGCGCACGACGACGCCCGCGGCTGCCAGCGCCGCCTTCACCTGGCCGATGGTGAGTTCGCCGAAATGAAAGACCGATGCCGCTAGTACCGCGTCGGCGCCGGCGGCGACCGCTGGCGCGAAATCGTCGACCGTTCCGGCTCCGCCACTCGCGATCACGGGAACGTCGACCGCGGCCCGCACCGCCGACAACATGCGCAGATCGAATCCGTGTTTGGTGCCGTCGGCATCCATCGAGTTGAGCAGGATCTCCCCGACACCGAGTTCCTGCCCGCGGCGAGCCCACTCGACGGCGTCGATGCCGGTGCCCTTACGGCCGCCATGGGTGGTGACTTCCCAGCCCGACGGGGTCGGCGCGGCGCCATCGGGCACGGTGCGCGCATCCACCGACAACACGATGCACTGGGAACCGAACCGGCGACTCATCTCGCCGAGCACCTCCGGCCGGGCGATCGCAGCGGTGTTGACGCTGACCTTGTCGGCGCCGGCGCGCAGCATCGCGTCGACATCGTCGACGGTACGGATACCGCCGCCGACGGTGAGCGGGATGAAGATCTGGTCGGCGGTGCGCTGCACCACGTCGATCATGGTCGCTCGTCCCGAGCTGGATGCGGTGACGTCGAGGAAGGTCAGTTCGTCGGCGCCCTCCGCGTCGTAGCGGGCGGCGAGTTCAACCGGATCGCCGGCGTCGCGCAGGTTCTGGAAGTTGACGCCCTTCACCACGCGGCCGGCGTCCACATCCAGGCAGGGAATCACTCGGGTCGCCAAAGTCATGATGCGTTCCCCTCTTCGTTCGGTGCCGGGGTGTCGAATGCGTCGCGGATCAACGCCATCAGCTCGGCATGGATTTCCGGTGCGCCTGCCACCAGAGACGGGGAGGTGACGGTCCACGGGTTGCCGGCCAGGTCGGTGGCGATACCGCCGGCGGCACGCACCAATGCCGCCCCCGCGGCGTTATCCCACGGATGCCCGCCGAAGGCGATCGCACCGCCGAAGATTCCCGCGGCCGCATAGGCCATATCGACACCGGTGCTGCCGGTCATCCGTAATCGCGCCGCCCGCCGACTCAGTACCTCGAGTAATGCTGCGCGTTGCGCTCCCGGATAGCGGCCGCCGTGGCTGACATCGAATGGGCCGAATGCGATCGCCGACTGGGCGAGTGACGTCTGGGCCGCCGCCGCGACCGGCTCTCCGTTGCACAGCAGCGGCCCGCCGCGGTGCGCGCTGTATCGCTGACCGACGAGGGGCAGCCAGGTCAGGCCGAGTACCGCATCACCATCGACGACGAGGGCGAGCAGGATTGCGGCCACCGGCATACCGACCGAATAGTTGTAGGTGCCGTCGACCGGATCGAGAACCCACACCGGGCCGTCGGTCACCGGGGCGCCACCGAATTCTTCTCCGTGTACCGCGATTCCGGTGCGTTCCAGTAATGCCTGGCGGATGCTGCGTTCGAGATCGAGATCCACCTGGGTCGCGAAATCGGTGTCGCCCTTGACCACAACGCTCGGCGCGCCGAGTCCGGCGACGAATGCGTCGCTGACGCCGTCGAGGATTTCCGCGGCAATCCCGAGGAGTCGCGGAAGGTCCAGGCCGGTACCCGTCGTCACCGGCCGCTGACCGCCGACAACGCTTCGGGCAGGGTAAATCGGCCGGCGTAGAGCGCTTTGCCTACGATGGCACCTTCCACACCGTCGCCGACCAATCCGGAGATGGCGATCAAATCGTCGAGCGCTGACACTCCGCCGGAGGCGACGATCGGCGCCGAGGTGGCCTTGGCGACCTCGGCCAGCAGTTCCAGATTCGGTCCGGCCAGGGTGCCGTCCTTGGAGACATCGGTGACGACGTAGCGGGCACAGCCATCCCGGTTGAGGCGCTCAAGCACCTCCCACAGGTCGCCACCGTCGGTGACCCAGCCGCGGCCGCGCAACCGGTAGGAGTTGCCGTCTCGGATCACGTCGAGACCGACAGCGATCCGGTCGCCGTGTTCGGCGATGGCCCGGGCACACCACTGTGGGTTTTCCAGTGCCGCAGTTCCCAGATTGACGCGGGTGCAGCCGGTGGCCAGTGCGGCGGCCAGCGAGTCATCGTCCCGGATGCCGCCGGACAGTTCAACTTTCACATCGAGTTCGCCGACAACTCCGGCAAGGAGTTCACGGTTGTCACCGCGGCCGAATGCGGCGTCGAGGTCGACGAGATGAATCCATTCGGCGCCGTCGCGCTGCCACGCCAGTGCAGCTTCGCGAGGTGATCCGTAGGAGGTTTCGGTGCCTGCCGCACCTTGGACGAGACGCACGGCCTGCCCGTCGGCGACGTCGACGGCGGGCAGCAGTTCAAGGGTGTTACCCATGGGATGAGAAATTCCTCCGGATTCGCAGTGAGGGTGAAAACATGTGGCGGCGAACGTAATTGGACGTTCAGTCAGGATCGGCCCGCGTGCCCCTGATGCGCTGTTCCGCGGTTGCCAGCAGCTTGCGGGCTACCAGGCCGATCGCGGCGATCATCGCGATCACCGCGACCAGCGCGCCGAGCAGTCCGGCCGCGGGAGTCCAGTGTGCCAGCAGCACAATGATCGGGATGCTGACCAGCAGCACCAGCACGCCCGCGCCAAGGGAAAACAGGACGAAGCGACCGTAGGAGAAGCGGTATGCGCCCGGCCCCGGGGCAGCGTTTCGGTGCGGATCAGGAGCACTCATGCCAGGCTGCCCACCCAGTTGCGAAGCAGTTGGGCTCCGGCGTCGCCGGATTTTTCCGGGTGGAACTGCGTGGCGCACAGCGGACCGTTCTCCACCGCGGCCAGAAACGGGCCACCGTAGTGGGCCCAGGTCAGCTTCGGAGCGGCGAGCGGCGAACCGACATGATCGAGCTCCCATGCCTGTGCGGCGTAGGAATGCACGAAATAAAAACGGGTATCGGAGTTGATCCCGGCAAACAGCGTCGAATCCGCGGGTGCGTCGACGGTATTCCAGCCCATATGCGGCAACACCTTGGCCGATAGGCGGCTGACCGTGCCTGGCCACTGCTCACATCCGGTTGTCTCGATGCCGAATTCCACCCCGCGGTCGAAAAGGATCTGCATACCGACGCAGATACCGAGCACCGGGCGGCCACCGGCCAGGCGCCGGCCGATGATGCGCTCACCCTTGACCGCCAATAGCCCCTCCATACACGCCGCATAGGCGCCGACACCGGGTACCACCAGGCCGTCCGCCTCAAGGGCAGTGGTGAAGTCGCTAGTCACGGTAACCTCGGCGCCGGTGCGTTCGAGGGCACGCTGCGCCGACCGCAGGTTGCCCGACCCGTAGTCGAGGATGACGACGTTGGGTGCGCTCACAGCGCACCCTTCGTCGATGGCACGCCGCTCACCCGCGGATCGGGCTCGGTGGCCGCACGCAGCGCCCGGGCCACCGCCTTGAACTCCGCCTCGGTGATGTGGTGCGGGTCGCGGCCGTAGAGCACCCGGACATGCAGTGCGATCCGGGCGTTGGAGGCGATCGACTCGAAGACGTGCCGGTTGATGACCGTCGCGTAGGGCACTCCGGGGTAACCGCCGATCACCGCCGACACCAGATGTTCGGGTTCACCGGTGTGTACGCAGTACGGGCGACCCGACACATCGACGATCGCATGCGCGAGGGTTTCGTCCATCGGGATGAAGGCGTCAGCGAAGCGGCGAATTCCCTTTTTGTCGCCTAATGCCTGATGAAGTGCCTGGCCGATCACGATCGCCGTGTCTTCGATGGTGTGGTGGCCCTCCACGTCGATATCACCGTCGGCCTGCACGCTCAGATCGAAACTGCCGTGCTGCCCGAATGCGGTGAGCATGTGGTCGAAGAACGCAATCCCAGTGGAGATGTTCGTGACGCCGGTGCCGTCGAGGTTGAGTTCGACGGCGATCGATGATTCCTTTGTCGCCCGTTCGATGCGCGCGATACGCGGCGCGGCGGCGAGCTCCTGAGTGGCGGGCTGCTGGGTGGTGGTCACTTATCAATTCTCCAGATCGGTGGACGCCAGTGTGCGACTGACGTCGAGGAAGGTGTCGTTCTCAGCGCGTAGTCCGATAGTGACACGCAGGTATGACGGAATTCCGACATCGCGGATCAGTACGCCGTGATCGAGGTAGCGCCGCCACGACGCGGGGGCGTCGGCGAAGCGACCGAAGAGAACGAAGTTGGCGTCGGATTCGATGACGCCGAAGCCGGCCGCGGCCAGTTGTGCCACCACGCGGATGCGTTCGGCGACGATCTTCGCGACCCCGGCGAGGGTTTCATCCGAATGCCTCAGCGCCGCTCGCGCCGCGGCCTGGGTCAGTACCGACAGGTGATACGGCAGCCGGACCAGTTGCAGTGCCTCGACGATGGCCGGGGCCGCCGCGAGGTATCCCAGCCGCCCGCCGGCGAAGGCGAATGCCTTACTCATGGTGCGGCTCACGATGATCTTCGCCGGGAATTCATCGATAAGTTCGGTCGCGCTGGCCTGCGCGGAGAATTCCCCGTATGCCTCGTCGACGATGACGATGCCGGGCGCGGCGGCGGCAATGGCACGCAGTCCGTCGATGGAGATCGACACTCCGGTGGGATTATTCGGCGAGGTGATGAAGACGACGTCGGGCCGGCGATGGGTGATTTCGGCGACGGCATAACCGATGTCGAGGGAGAAATCGGATGCGCGGGGCGCCTGCAGCCAGGTGGTGTCGGTGCCGTCGGAGATGATCGGATGCATCGAATAGGACGGGACGAAACCGAGCGCACTGCGGCCCGGCCCGCCGAAAGCCTGCAGCAGCTGCTGCAGGATCTCATTGGAACCATTTGCGGCCCAAAGATTCTCGACGGTCAGCGGAACGCCGGTGGCGCGGGTGAGGTACTCGGCGAGCTCCGTGCGCAACGCGAGCGCATTCCGGTCGGGATAGCGGTGCAGGTCGGCAGCGGCCAGCCGTGCCGATTCGGCAACATCGGCGATGAGTTCGGGTGAGGGCGGGTGCGGATTCTCGTTGGTGTTGAGGATGACGGGCACGCGCAATTGCGGTGCGCCGTAAGCACTCTTCCCACGAAGATTCTCCCGTAGTGGCAGATCGTCGACGGTAATGCGGGCCCCAGGCACGCTCGTGGCGGTCACTGTGCGACCCGCTGCGCGGAGAATCGCCGGGTGATCGCGTCGCCGTGCGCGGGCAGATCCTCAGCCTGGGCGAGGGTGACCACTTGATCGGCCACCGCACGCAACGCAGATTCGTCGTAATCGATGACGTGTACTCCCTTGAGGAAGGTCTGCACCGACAGTCCCGAAGCGAACCGGGCCGAACCGGATGTCGGCAGAACATGATTGGAGCCGGCACAATAGTCGCCGAGGCTGACCGGGGCATAGTTGCCGACGAAGATCGCCCCCGCGTTATGCACGCGGTCGGCGACGGCAGTGGCATCCCGAGTCTGGATCTCAAGGTGTTCGGCGGCGTACGCATCGACCACCGCGATGCCGGCGTCGACATCGTCGACGAGCACGATGCCCGACTGCTCCCCGCTCAGTGCGGTAGTGACCCGTTCGCGGTGTTTGGTCTCGGCGACCTGACGTTCAAGTTCGGCGTCGACGGCGTCGGCGAGTGCGGGGCTGTCGGTGACGAGTACCGACGCGGCGAGCACATCGTGTTCGGCCTGACTGATCAGGTCGGCGGCGACGAAAACCGGATCGGCGGAGTCGTCGGCGAGGATCGCGATCTCGGTGGGTCCGGCTTCCGAATCGATGCCGACGAGACCACGGCAGATCCGCTTGGCCGCGGTGACGTAAATATTGCCGGGTCCGGTGATGAGATCAACCGGATCGAGCACACCGGCGGGCTCATCCGCGCTGGCCGTATCAACACCGCCATAGGCCAATAGTGCGATGCCCTGGGCGCCGCCGACCGCCCACACCTCCTCGACGCCGAGCAGAGCGCAGGCGGCGAGGATCGTCGGATGCGGCCAGCCACCGAAATCTTTTTGCGGCGGTGAGGCGACGACGAGCGAACCGACGCCGGCCTCCTGGGCGGGGACGACATTCATGATGACGCTCGACGGATACACCGCGTTACCGCCGGGTACGTACAGACCGACACGGCGTACCGCAATCCACCGCTCGCTCACCGCGCCGCCCGCAACAACCTGCGTGCGGGTGGTTTCACGCCGCTGATCAGCGTGAACCTTGCGGGCGCGGGTGATCGATTCGCGCAGCGCATCGGCGACCGACGGATCGAGCCTGGCCAGGGAATCGGCGATCACCGCAGCGGGCACCCGCACCGATGCGGGGCGCACGCCGTCGAACTTATGCCCGTACTCCAATGCGGCTTCGGCGCCGCGATCGGCGATAGCCGACACCACCGGTGCGACCGTGTCGAGCACAGCGTTGACGTCGATACCTCCACGCGGCAGGGCACGACGCAGCTCAGCGAGCGTCGGGGTGCTACCACGCAGGTCGGTTCGGGCGAGCATGATCACTCCTGAAGGGGCTTGACGGTTCCTTCACCCAGGATATGGGGTCGTGTTATGCGGTGTGCACGCCGTGCCCGTGGAGCGGGGATCATGCGCGGTCGAGGCGCAGAGCGTCGCCAGACAAACACACCACTTTTGCGCAGAAACACCGGTTTTGAAATGGTGTTTCTGCACAAAAGTGGTGTGTTTGTGCGCAGGGGAGCGAGTGGTGCCAGAACACTATTAGCTGTTCGACGGACGCTCAGTCACCGTGTGGTAGCGGGACGATGCCGTCACGTAGCAGCATCGCTACCACTCCGGAATCATCTGCATGCACATATGCGGTGGCGAGCAGATCGTTGAATCGTTCTGCGATTGAAGGATCGCCGTCGTCGACGGGGACGACAAGCAAGGTATTCGTGGAGGCTGTGAGCAACACGGTGTTCGCGGCGAGCAGTGCCGTGCGTTTGTTGCCATCTTCAAATGGTTGAGCGCGTGCGAGTGTTACGAACACCCTGATCGCCGCCTCATGCACATTATGGGTGTCCAGAGCGTTGTCGAGCAGCGTCTGGAGGCTTTCATCTGTGACTGGTTCGGGTGCGTGGCGACCGTAGCGGGTGGATACTCCGATGTGCTGGTCCGCAGTACGGTACTGACCCGGATGTAGTGCTGCGCTTCGGGTGAGGCTGGCGTTGATGGCGCGGACGAACGCGGCGTCGAGATAACCGTTGTGATCAAGCACGATATGTGCGGCGTCACGGAGATCCTCCAGCAATGCGAGGTCCGCGCGTGAGACGATTCCTTCGGTGCCGCCTGATCGTAGAAAGTTCTCAGTGTCCAGGCGGCCCGTGGAGAGGCCGTCGAACACTTTGCCCGCCGAGTAGATGACTCCAGCGAGTTGGGTGATCGTGATCGGTGACATGGCCACGATGGTAGCGATGGGCGACACACGGATGGCCGGGTCATCAGGCCTCCCAGCACGTCGGGAACGGCGCAGTTGCCAGTCACTATCGACTGGTTACCTGCACGTGAGTCGGTAAAGAGGCCGCCCTGGCTTCGGCGATTTCGGTGGCGATCACGTCTGAAGCAAGCGGGGAATGC
>JASGFW010000064.1:0-25335 GCA_047605305.1 Gordonia sp. (in: high G+C Gram-positive bacteria) | reverse complement strand
GATGATCGACGCCGCGAACAGCAGTGCCGCCCAGTGGTGGATCTGGCGGACGAACAGGCCACCGCGCACCTCGAAGGAGATGTTGAGGGTGGTCTCGTACGCGCGGGTCATCATCACGCCATTGAGTGGCTGATATGCGCCGTTGTAGGTGACCTCCGACATTGATGGATCGAAGAAGAAGGTCAGGTACACGCCGGAGATCAACAGGATGAGGAAGCTGTAGAGCGCTACCTCACCGAGCATGAACGACCAGTGCGTGGGGAATACCTTGTTGATTTGGCGGCGCACCCCGGGGGCGAGGTGATAGCGGGAGTCGATCTCCTCGGCCTGTTTCGCGAGACGATTGCTCATGACTTGCGCTCCCAGAATGCCGGTCCGACGGGTTCGATGAAGTCGCCGGCGGCGACCATATATCCCTGATCATTCACCGTCAGCGGTAGTTGTGCCAGGGCGCGAGCAGCGGGGCCGAAGACCGGCTTCGCGTATTCCAGTGCGTTGAACTGCGATTGGTGGCAGGGGCACAGAATGCGGTTGGTGCGCTGCTCATACAGTGACGTCGGGCAGCCCAGGTGGCTGCACACCTTGGTGTAGGCGAAGTAATCGCCGTAGTTGAAGCTTTCCTGGCCGCGCCGTTTGATCGCATTCGCCGCGTCCTCGGGGCGCAGCCGGATAAGCATCACCGGATTGGATACGTACCGCAGACCCCACAGCAGCCGTTCCCGAGATTCCTCGGTCTCGCCGTAACCGTCAGATACCCGCCACGGGAACACCGTTTCCATGCCGCCGGCGTCGAGATCTTCCGGACGAACCAGCGCGACCTGATACGGATTTCCGGTGTCGCGCCGCAGGAATACCGTCTCGTTCGGATGAGAGGCCGGGTTGTAGATCTTCGACCAACCGGTGTGCCACAGCGGGGAATCGCCGCGTTTGGCCCACGGATTCTTGATGATTCCGCCGAGAATGGCGACCAGGCCGGTCAGTGCCAGCGCACCGAAACTGAAGGCCGCCGAACCGATGAGCACCTTGCGGCGTCCCAGCGTTGATGTGGTGCCCGTGTCGACCAACTCGGCCACGAGAGTCTTCTTGTCGAGTTCGCTGGAGCCGGGGCCGTCGTGGCGATCCTGTACCGAGATCTCCGACGGAATGAATTTCTTGGTGATCAGGATCAGCGCGACACCGACCGACAAGATGGCCACGCCAAAGGTGACGCCGAGCAGCGGCGTGTAGAACGTGTACCACCAGTAGCCGGCGCTGCCGGGCATCGCGAACTTCCAATGATCCCAGAGGAAGATCACGAAACATGCGAGCGCGGAGATACCGGAAAGCGCGAACCAGAAAGCTATCTGACGTTCGGCTCTCTTTTCGGCCTTGGTTCCGGGTTCGGGGAACCGTTCGCCGCGGTGGATGATCTCCACCCCGTCGAGGTTGGTACCGAGCTTGACCAGTTCGTCGTTGCTCAACTGGTCGAGTTCGTCCGCGGTTGGTGCGTCCTTACCGCTGGCACTCATGTCCGTGATCCAATCCACATCGCGGCGGCGACGATCGCCACAACTCCGACAAACCACATCACCATGCCCTCGCTGACGGGGCCGAAGCCGCCGATGGCGAGACCGCCCTGGGGCTTGGACTCGGTGGCGTACTTGATGAAGCCGATGATGTCTTTCTTCTCGTCCAGCGAGAGCTGGCGATTGGAGAACTTCGGCATGTTCTGCGGTCCAGTGAGCATGGCCGTGTAGATCTGCTGTTCTTTCACGTTGCTCAATGTCGGCGCGAACTTACCCGAGGACAGTGCGCCACCACGGCCGGTGAAGTTGTGGCAGGAGGCGCAGTTGAGCCGGAACAGTTCGCTACCGCGGCCGAGGTTCTCGCCGCGCAGTGACGATTGCGCGATGACCGGCAGGCCGTTCTCCTTCTTCACCGTGCCATCGGGATTGCGCTCGTAGAGCGGACGCGCGCCGCCGGCGATCGACTGCACGTAGGCGCCGATCTGGTCGATTTGCGCGGTGGTGAACTTCGGGGGTTTACGCTGCGCCTGTGCCTCGCCGCGGGCGGCGGGCATACGGCCAGTGGAGACCTGGAAGTAGACGGCGGCGTCACCGAGTCCGATCAGCGACGGCCCGCGATCAGCCACACCCTGCAGGTTGGCGCCATGACAGGTGATGCAGGAGTTCTCATACAGAGCCTTGCCGTCCTGGATGAGGGCTGCATCGGAGGTGTCGGCGACTGCGACCTGGGGTTTAGGTGTCAGCACCGATGCGAGTACGCCGGCAGACAGGAGGCCGACGAACAGGAGGAGGGTGCCGCTGGCACGTCGCCGCAATTTGCGGCGTGCCCTTGTCTTCTTCGCGGCGGCAGCGCTCGGCCGGCCCGACACGACCGTGTCGGCCTGCGTGGCGTCCTCGTCGCTATCCGACGGTCGCGGAGGAGATGAACTCATCTTGGTCTCTCTACTAAGCGGACGGACTGTGTGCTGTTTGACTCTGTGCTGTCGTCTACGGGTTGGCTGTAACTGCCCGACGGCGTCAGGGGTTGGTCACCGGATGAAGTAGATCGTCACGAATAGTGCGATCCACACGATGTCGACGAAGTGCCAGTAGTACGAGACGACGATCGCGGCGGTGGCCTGGTTGGGCGTGAATTTAGCCAGCTTCGTGCGGACCAGCAGGAAGATGAATGCCACGAGGCCGCCGATGACGTGCAGACCGTGGAATCCGGTGGCCATGTAGAAGACCGAACCGTAGGCACTCGACGAGAGGGTCGTGCCCTCACGGACGAGGTTGAAGTATTCGTAGCCTTGTCCGCAGACGAAAAACGCGCCCATGAAGAAGGTCAGGATGTACCAGCGGCGCAGCCCGAAGACGTCACCTCGCTCGGCGGCGAACACGCCCATCTGGCAGGTCACCGACGACAGGATCAGCACGCATGTCACCGGGACGGCTTCGGCGAGGTTGAGATGTGTGGGCTCCGGGGGCCAACCGCCGGCCCCCGCATTCGAGCGCGCGACGAAGTACATCGCAAAAAGTCCTGCGAAGAACATCAGCTCACTCGACAGCCAGACGATCGTGCCGACACTGACCATGTTGGGGCGGTTCAGCGAGTGCACGCGCGAGGTGATGGCTGTTCCTGAGGTACCTACAGCGCTAGTCACAGATTGAAGTATGACGGTTCGTAGTACGAGGTGACCACTCGGGTCGGATATTGCCCGCAACTATTTCTCTTCCCGCTGGTAGACGGCGGCTACCAGCTGATTCCGGTGTGTCAGATTGCCTCATTGGCCACGTCCTGAGGCGGTGTCGGCGCGCGCGGGGTATGGCGTCGTCGACCGCCGGGTACGCATGGTTTGCTCGATGAATGACAGCGGGAAAATCCGGCAGCGGGGATCGGGTCGCGGGCTATGACCTCAACGGGCGGCCGATCGCCGCCGGGCGCTGGGATCGGTTGCGCCGCGTAGTGACTCGGCGCGATCGCGACGACGCGGGGATCGCCGGTGTCGGCGATCGAGAGTTGATTGTCGTCGCTCAATCGTATGACGATGCGATCGCGAGTTCGGTGGCGTTGGCGGAGTCGGCGTGGCAGCCGCAGGCGCAGGCGGTTGTGTGCCATTTGCTTGCCGTTCCCGCGGATGCGATCAGTGCAGTCTGCGAACTGGCCGGCCTGGACGGGTATCAACCGGTGTATCCGGTCGACATCGCGCCGACTAAGGAAGGCGACTCCGGTCACGGCGATAGATCTATAGGCGAAGGTGTCGTGGTTCCGGCGGGTCTTACGCTGGTGGTGTTGGCCCGGGTGCAACTTCTCGACCCGCTACATCTGTCGCAGGAACGTTCGCGGATGGCCAGTCTCGCCTCGCGCCACCGGGGTGTGCCGATCGGGTGGCAAGTCTTGCAACACCCGCGGTGATCGGATTCGCCCACGCATTAAGGTTCTTGGCGTGAGCAGCGCACAGACCATCTCCTGGCCGCAGATCCTCGGCCTAGTGACAGATGGAGTCGATTTAACCGCGGATCAGGCGCGGTGGGCGATGAACGAGATCATGACCGAGCGTGCCACTGCGGCACAGATTGCGGCGTTCGGTGTCGCGGTCAAGATGAAGGGGGCCGCGCCGGCGGAACTTGCCGGATTGTCGGAGGCGATGCTGGAGCACGCCACCCTGGTTGAGGTCGCCAGGCCCGCCGTTGACATCGTCGGTACCGGCGGAGACCGCTCCCACACGGTCAATATCTCGACGATGACGTCCATCGTGGTGGCCGCGGCGGGGATAGCGGTGGTCAAACACGGCAATCGGGCGGCGTCGTCGAAGAGCGGCGGTGCGGATGTGCTCGAAGCGCTCGGCGTGACGATCACGCTGGGCGCGGCCCAGGTCGAGCGATGCGTGGCCGAGATCGGCATTGGCTTTTGTTTCGCACCCGTGTTCCATCCGGCGTTCCGGTTCACCGCGCCGCCCCGACAACAAATCGGGATTCCCACAGTATTCAACGTGCTGGGTCCGCTGACCAATCCGGCGCAGCCGCGTCACGGACTCATCGGTTGCGCCTTCGCTGATCTCGCCCCGGTCCTCGCGCGGGCCTTCGCCGACCGCGGGGTATCGGCGTTGGTTGTGCGCGGCGACGACGGCCTTGACGAATTGACCACGACAACCACCTCCACGGTGTGGCAGGTGGTTGGCGGCCAGGTGTCGCAACTCGTGATTGACCCGGCCGACCTGGGTATCGACTACGTCGAATTGTCTGCGCTGCAGGGTGGCGACGCGACGGTTAACGCTGCGATCGCGCGGGAACTGTTCGCCGGCGCCACCGGTCCGGTGCGTGATGCGGTGGTGCTCAACGCCGCGGGTGCGATCGTGGCGACCGAACAGACTAGTGCGATCGACCAGCACGGACTGACCGAGCTGTTGCGTGCGGCGAGTGCGCGTGCGGCCGCGGCCATCGACTCCGGCGCCGCCGCGGCGCTGCTGGATAAGTGGGTCGAATTGTCGGCGTCGCTGAGCGGACAGTAGGTCACGTACCGGATCTCGATTCGCGTGCCGTCCGGGCGGCCTGTGACCACTCCAGCCGGCGTTGGGCCGAGCCGAGGGGCATCGCGAGCGGTTCGGATGCCGACACGATGCGCGCATCGTGTTCGCAGATCCAGTTGTAGATCAGCGCCGCCTCCTCGGCGGGGGCGCCGCGCAGCGGAGTGTCATCGGGGATGACTGTTTGCGCCGACGCGATCAGCGCATCGATGACAGGCATCGGTGCTACTCCGTGCCCAGCGGTGCCCGCGGCGGCGAGCCTGCCGTGGCGGATGACCGCGAGCTCCCAGCCGGCGGCGCCGTCGGGCCGCGCGACGATGAGTTCGGCGACTGCACACAACATGCTTAGCCGTTGACAACGGGCCAGGTGTTCGATGGTCGTGGCGAGGCGATCACGATGCCGTGCCGCGGTTTCGAACATATGCGCCGCCGAGAGCGCGTCGAGCTGATCGGAGAGCGCATTGAGTAGGTCGTCGCGGCGTCCGGCAAGGACATCAGCGGTGGCGGTGACCCGAGGCAGATAGTCGGCGACGGTCTGCGGCGAGATGTCGGCTGCCGCGCAGCCGCCGACGGGGGGACCGCCGTCATCGGGGGCGGGACACCAGTGATGAGTTGCCGATGCGGGCAGCCGTGCGGTGCAGGTGCGTAGCCGCGCTGCCCGGGCGATGGTGTCGGCGATCTCCGTGGCGGTGGTGCGGTTGCCGATCGGGCCGATGCAGATCTCTGCGGGTGTGCGGCTGACCCGCAGGCGCGGGAAACGTTCATTGCTCAACGCGATCCACCAGCCGCGGAACGGCTGGGTGGAGCGCCGGTTGTAGGCGGGGGCATGCGCGGCCAGTAACCGTAGCTCGCGTACTCCGGCCTCCAACGCGTGTGCGCATTCGACGTGATCGACCTTGGTCGCCAGTGCCACCATCTCGCCGATACGGCGGCGCGGATCGGTGCCGGTGAAATATCCGAGCACCCGACGGCGCAGGTTGGTGGCGGTGCCTACGTAGAGCACCTCTGTGGATGGACCACGGAACAAATAGACACCGGGGCGGGCGGGAAGATCTTCGGCGAGATGGCGTTTGGCGCGTAACCGTGGATCGGTGCGGGGTAGATACTGCGTGAGTTCGCGGTAGCTCGCGATGCCCTGGTTGCCGACGCGTTCGAGGAGATGGTGCAACACCTCGACGGTGGCCCGGGCGTCGTCGAGGGCGCGGTGGGTGGGGCGCACCGTCACGCCGAAGAGGTCGGCCAGTGCCGAGAGCCGAACGGTCGGCGCTTCGTCTCGGCTGAGGATTCGGCGGGCCAGCGTGACGGTGCACAGCGTTGCGGTGAACGGCCAGTCCAGGTGTAGTGCACGCGCGTTGTGCCGCAGGAATGCCATGTCGAAGCGGGCGTTGTGTGCGACGAGGATCGATCCGCGGGCGAATTCGATGAAGGAGGGCAGCACCTCGGCGATGCGCGGTGCGTCGTAGACCATGGCTTCGGTGATCCCGGTCAGGGCGACGATCTGCGGCGGAATGGATCGTTCTGGATCGACGAGGGTGGCGAATTCACCGATCACCTCGCCGCCGCGGATTTTGACTGCGCCGATCTCGGTAATGCGGTCGGTTGTCGCGTGGGCGCCGGTGGTCTCCAGGTCGACGACCACCATGGTGGTCTCGAACAGAGTCCGATCGGAGAACTCGTCGTTGCCGGTGTGCTGGCCCAGATCAGCGAAGGACAGCTGCGCACCCGTTGTCATCACATTGCGAACAGTAGTTCGGCCCACCGACAACGGTGTTCTTGAGCTATCGCCGATGGTTCGCCGGCCATCGCCGGAGTGTCGTTTATTTGCCGAGTTCATCTGCGGAAACTGACCGCGTACCGAAATCTTGTCGGTGCTCGTGCCTAGGGTCCATCGCGTACGGAACTCAACCGGATGTGTGTCGCTGCGGGCGGAGGGGAAGCCGCCCGGCGTGGCGTGCGGTTACGGCCGCAATGTTACGTTCGCCCTAAAATGAGATGGAGATCACACTATGCATATCGATTGTGCCACCTGCCCCGGCCGTAACAAGGCGTGCGATGGCTGCATGATGAATGCGCTTTTCATTGGTCCGAACTGCGAAAACGTGCTTGATATCGATGTTGCGCGCGGCCCCGTGGAACGTGTTGAGCCCGATGTCGAGATTTGTGCAGCCATTGATGTTTTCACATCTGCTGCGATGGTGACAATCTCGGCTGCATTATCTGCAAGAAACTCTATCGGTGCAGTTCAGGATGGTGCCAAGCGGCCACATTCGCGGATTCTGCGAGCGGTGTAGCCCGGCTCGCCACGCAATGTATTCGACGCCCAGTGGACAGATGCGTATCCGGTTTCGTAACCTTTCTGAGACCTTTGCGGATGGTTCCGCTCCGACAGGAGTGGTTCGTGGAGGTCACCGCTTAATCGTCGGCGCCAGCGGGCAATGACGAACCGGGGGACCACACTTTTTCGGAGCAGTCCGAATTGGGGTGAATCGCATTGTCTTTTTTTGGGGGGCATCAGCCTGTAAAGACCGTGCGTAGGGCCATTTCTTCCGGCCCGAATCCGACAGCTAACCCGGTAGGCGGTTGAAGGGAGAAGACAAAGGAGAACACGCTTCGTGGCCAAACATCGTTTGGAACAGCCTGATCGAGGCAAGGTTGCCAAGAAAGCAGTGATCGCGGGATCGATTACTCTCGGTTCGCTCGCTGCCGCTGCTGGTCCGGCGCTCGCCGCCCCGGTTCACATACCCCATGTAGGTACTTTTGAACTTCCCGGGGTCGATACCAAGCAGATCCCCGCGCAGTTCCAGGGGCATGCGACCAAGCCCATCAAGAAAAAGAAAAAGTCGCCGAGCGCGACGATCGACATCCCGAATGTCGGAAGATTTACGATCCCTGGCTTGAGTGACAGCCAGATTCCGCCTCAGCTGCGCAGACTGCATGGTCGGCGGTCACCGCTCGCTCCGCGTGAAAGCATCGGCCAGAAGGTCGTTGCAGCCGCGGAAACCAAAATCGGTTCCCCGTATTCCTACGGTTCGGCAGGCCCCGACGCATTCGATTGCTCCGGCCTCGTCTACTGGGCCTATAAGCAGGTCGGCAAGACCATCCCGCGCGACAGCTACGGCCAGCTCGGCGGGGGAACCCCGGTCAGCCTGGAGAACGCCAAGCCCGGCGATGTGCTCATTTTCAACGGCGGCAGCCACGCCGGGTTGTACATCGGCCACGGATGGTTCATCCATGCATCGACCTACGGTGTGCCGGTCAAAAAGGATGTTGTCAAGAACTGGCAGCTGACTGGGGTTCGGCGCTACTGAGCGCGGCCGGTACATCCTTTTCGGTGCCGCGCGAGCGGATGGCCGGACGCGCTAAGGAGTCGTGAAGGTCGTGATTTCGTTACCAGTCAGATCGACGTCGGTGACCGCGTCGATGTGGGTACGTCCGGTCATGGTCTGCGCGGTCTTCGTGGCGGTGCTGTTGGCATTGGTGCAGATCGGTGCGGTAGGCGGCACCGGTAGCGCCGTCGCCGAGCCTGTGGCCAGCGCGAATCAGCTTCTGACCCGATATTCGCGGTTGAGCACGCAGGCTGAGCGCTCCGCCGAGGCCATGCACAACGCGCAGATCGAATACGACAAACAGCGCGGCATCGTGGTGGCCGCACGCAGGGCGTCGATCGAGGCGCAACGGCGCCTGGATGCCTCGCAGATCACGCTGGCCCGCTACCAGAAGCGGGTGGACGCTATCGTGCGCGCCAGTTACAAGGGTGCCAGGGTCAATCGCCTTTACGCGGTGCTGGTCAGTGATTCGCCACAATCCCTGCTCGACCAGATGTCGGGACTGGAGATGATTTCGCGTCGAGCGTCCGCGGATCTGAGTGGCCTCAAGAAGGCGCGTGCACGGACTGCCGCGGCCAAAGCCCGCGCGGATCTTACGGCTAATGCGGCGACGGCTGCGGTGTCGGCGGCTGAGCGGGTGCGCGGGGATCTGCAGGCAAAACAGGCGAATCTGGCGTTGCAGGCGATCCAGATCCGCGCGATCTATCAGACGATGACGGGTAGGCAGCTCGCGCAGTTGCGCGGCCCGAAGTTCACCTTCGATCCGCGTTTCGTCCCGAAGGGCACTGCTCCGTGGCTGGTGGCGGTGCAGGCTGCACTCAGCCGGATCGGTGACCCGTATGTGTGGGGTGCTACCGGCCCGGATGCCTTCGATTGTTCAGGGTTGATGGTGTGGGCGTATCAGCAGGCGGGCAAGGTTCTGCCGCGGTCAAGCCAGGCCCAATTGGCATCGGGAACTCCGGTCGATCGCAAGGATCTGCGGCCGGGTGACCTCATCATCTATTACTCGGATGCCCACCATGTGGGGATGTATGTGGGCAACGGCTTCGTCATTCACGCCTCGACCTTCGGTGTGCCGGTGAAGGTGGTGCCGATCGATGAGGCCGGTCCCTACGACGCGGCGCGCCGCTACGCCTAGGGGCGCCGCCACTCCCGAGACCAGGCATCGGGCAGTGTTGTTGGCGTCGCGGCTGAGCGGGGTCGCGTTCGTAGTAATGAACGTGGTTGCCGCGGTGGCGCTGAGTTCATGCTCATCCGCACCGGTCGCAACCGTCACGTCGTCGGCCGCCGCCACGACCAACCCGAATATTTTCCTTCAGCAGCGCTCCGAGGGGGTCCAACGGCTCCTCGACGGCCTCACCCGATCGCTCCTGACCGGTGATCAGCGGCGCCTGCGTGGCTTGCTCGACCCCACTGCGAGCGCCGCGTTCCGCTCCCGCTGGCTCGCGGCTGCGACGGCCTTATCCGGCGGAACAGCACCACAGACTGTGTCCGCGGATTCCACGCAGCGAGGTCAAGCGTTGCGGCTCAAGGAGTTCCATTATCAGCTTGCGTCTACGGCCCAGGCGGAAACACTGGCTCCCGCCGACGTGCAGCGGCGTCTCGATGCGCAGGGGAGTTCGGATTCGTGGGTCGCTCCCGTCGAACTGCGCTATGCGCTCGGCGGTCCGTCGGTGCCCGGCGCCGATGAGCCGGAGATCGTGGTCGATTTACAGCTCATCGTCGCCCGCTACGACGATGACTGGCGGCTGGTGGGCGATCAGGTGCTGCTGGGTGACCCGCCACCGGGTCCGCAGCTATGGGATTACCCCGATCCCGCTGCCACCGGAGTTCTCAGCGCGGGCGGGTTGTCGGTGATCGTCTCCTATCCCGGCGCCGCGCGGGCTGTCGCGGCGCTACGGGCCCAGTTGCCCGCAGCGGTGGCCGCTGTCGCGCGTTTCTGGGGTGAGCGCTGGCCGCGCCGTGTCGTCGTGGTGGCTACTGGTCGGCCCGAAGAGTTCACTGGTCTTGCCGCCACCGACCCGACGGACACCCGGGAGGCCGCGGCGGCGACGACGTTTGGTTCCCTCGATGATCAGGGACGGGTGGCCGGTCAGCGGATCGTGCTTGCCCCAACCGCCGGGGAACTGGCGCCCCCGGTGCTCGATGAGGTGCTCCGGCATGAGCTGACTCATGTGGCGACCCGCGCGGTCACGGTTGCCGACGCACCTAAATGGATGACCGAGGGGCTGGCTGAGTACGTCGGACGTAAGGGTACCTATGTGCGTCTGGCGGACGCCGCCCCCGACCTCGCCGCGCTGGTGCGCGCCGGCCGGCCGCCGACGGCGGTGCCCGCTGATCAGGATTTCGTCCTGTCGGCGCGAAGTTCTTCGTTGGCCTATCAGGCCGCGTGGTCGCTGGCGGCCTTTGTTGCCGGGCGCTACGGTGAGGTTCGGCTCAAGGCGCTCTATCGTGGTGTCGCGGCGTCGGGTGATACCGGTCGTCAAGACGCGGCCATCGGCACCGCCCTGGGTGTGACGCGTGCCCAGATGGTCACGCAGTGGCAGCATTGGCTCGCTGAACAGGTATCAGGATGAGGAGAGCGGTGCGACGAACACTGTTGGTTACCAACGATTTTCCCCCCCGAGCCGGCGGTATCCAATCCTATCTGCACAATCTTGTCGATTTACTTCCGGCCGATGACATTGTGGTCTATGCGCCGCGCTGGCGCGGCAGCACGCATGAGGAATTCGACGCGCGAGTACCCTATCGCGTGTACCGGCATCCGACCACGTTGATGCTGCCGACACCGTTCGTCGCGCGCCGCGCCGCCGATATTGTGCGTGCCGAGGGCATCGAGACCGTCTGGTTCGGTGCGGCGGCACCGCTGGCCGTGCTCGGGCCGTATCTGCGCAGTGCCGGTGCGCAGCGGGTGATCGCGAGTACGCACGGTCACGAGGTGGGCTGGTCGATGCTGCCCGGTTCCCGGAATGTGTTGCGCTACATCGGTGATCACACCGATGTGATCACCTTTGTCAGTAAATACACCCGGGGCAGATTCGCTGCCGCATTCGGCCCGCGGGCCGCGCTGGAATATTTACCGCCCGGCGTCGATACCGCCCGCTTCGCACCGGATTCGGCTGCCCGGGAACGGATTCGCGCACAGCTCGGGCTTGGCGAACGTCCGGTGATCCTATGCCTGTCTCGACTGGTACCGCGTAAGGGCCAGGACATGCTGATTAGGGCGTTGCCGCTGATTCAGCGAGAGATCGCCGACGCGGTGCTGGTGATCGTCGGTGGGGGGCCGTATGCGGAGACGTTGTATCGGCTGGCCGCCGATGAACATGTTGGCGACGATGTGCTATTCACTGGTTCGGTTCCGGCGGAAGAACTTTCGGCGTATCACAATATCGCCGATGTATTCGCGATGCCCGCACGTACGCGCGGGCGCGGTCTCGATGTTGAGGGTTTGGGCATCGTCTACCTTGAGGCTTCGGCAACCGGGGTGCCGGTGATTGCGGGTACATCCGGTGGCGCACCGGAAACGGTGCGCGAGGGCATTACCGGCACCGTTGTCGACGGCACCGATGTTGCGGCGATCGCATTGGCGGTTCTTGGCATTCTCCGTGACCGTGACACCGCGGCCCGGATGGGTGCGGCCGGTAGGGAATTCACTGAACACACCTGGCAGTGGTCGCATATGGCGGCACGCCTGCGCCAACTGCTCTGACTGCGGCGCAACGTAAACGCCGAAACATCGGCGGCGCAACGGAGTCACCGGGCTGGCTGCTCGTCCCGCGGCACATATGCGAGCGTGAGCACGAGGATGAGTGCGCCGAGTGCCCCACACAGTGACAGCCCGATGCGAAGTCCCAACACCGGGTCGGATGCTGTGATAACGGCTCCCAGCAGTGCGATACCGGTGGCTTGGCCGATCTGACGGGACGTGTTGTAGATGCCAGACGCCAGGCCCGCTCGTTCGGCCCCGGCGCTGGCGGCGGCAATCTGATTGAGGCTGGGCGAGTAGATGCCGGTGCCGATACCGATGAGGGCGTTACCGGCGATGAGCCACCCCCAGCTGTGGACACCCGCGGTGCCCAGGGCGATAGCTGCGCCGATAACGACGAACGGTGTGCCCGCCACGAGCATGAATCGCGGGCCGCGATGCAGCAGGCGTGGATTGAGTACCACGGTGGCGCCGATGGTGCCGATCGAGAAGGGGACGAGAATGAGCGAGGTGTGTAACGCCGTGAGATGCCACTGCTGCTGGACGTAGAGCGCGAGCATGAATTGCAGTCCGTAGGCGCTGAATTGGAATGCGAACCCGCCGACACTCAGCCGCGCTGAAGGTGCGGTCACGAAACAGGCCGAGCGGTATCACGGGTTCGCTGGCGCGATGCTCGATCACGACGAATAATGCGATCCCGATAGATCCGCCGGCCAGTAGTGTGAGCACCAAGGGTGCCGTCCAGCCCTGCGACGCCGCCTCGACCATCCCGGCAACCAGAGCGGTCAATGCGAGGGTGCCGACGAGTTGCCCCGACACGTCGATGCGCCGGCGCGCACCGCGTGATGTTTCGGGGGTGGCGCGAATGAGTATGACCGCCACCGCCACTGGTCCCAGGGTCAGCCAGAATACGGCGCGCCATCCGATGGTGTCGGTGAGCAGCCCGCCGAGCAGGGGACCGACGGCGATGGAGATACCGCCGAAGACCGCGACGAGATTGACGGCTTTGGCGCGTTGCGCAGGGTCGGTGATGGTTTTGACGACCAGTGCCAGCACCATCGGCAACAATCCCGCGGCACAAAAGCCCTGGATGGCCCGGAATGTAACCAGTAGCGGCAATGTCGGAGCTAGTGCGCAGGCGAGGGATGCGAGGCCGAATCCGGTGGCAGAGAGCATGAATAGGCGCCGCGCACCGATCCGGTCGCCGATGGTGCCCGCGACCAGCAGCAGGCTCGCCAGCGGCAGGGTATAGGCATTGACGACCCATTCCAGCCCGGATGCGCCCGCATCCAGATCGCTACCGATCGTTGGCAGTGCCAAATTCAGTGCCGAGCCGTCGACGGTCACCACGACCATGCCGAGATAAATTGCCCACGCCCCGCGGGAAAAGGCCGATGTACTACCGATATTCGGTGAGGTGACCGGTTGGCCGATATTCATCGCAGTGTCTCGATCTCTGGCGTCGAAAGATGCAGCACCCGGAAGGGGATCGTGGATGGGTCTGGTTGCGGGCCGGGATCGTCTGTGTGCAAGGTGAATTCAACGGTCTGCCAAATCGTCGGGTCGATACCCCAGGCGTGTGAGTGCACGCCGTCGGCGGAGAGAATGCTCTCGGCGTTGTGGCGCAGTGCTTGTGCGGATTCGATGGGGTCGACGTCGGGTGGGAGCGTCGCCGTCCGTCGCAGCGCATAGCCCGGCGCACGGGAGAATGCGCCACCGCGGCTAAACTGCCCGCCGATCCAGGTCCGCACGCTCGCCCGGCCGAAGTCGCGCACGATTCCGCCGAATCCTTGCCCGCCCCAATGGAATGCGGCAAGTGCGGCTGCGTGGCGCCACAGGTAAAATGGCGCGTAGGCGTTGACGGGTGAGTCGTCGGCGATATCGCGGATGAGGTAGGCCTTTAACCCGAGACCGGCCAGGTGATCGAGTGCGGCGCCGCGCTCGACGATCCGTCGGCGGATGATGCCCATGTCGTAATCGGCGGGCAGCGCAATCTCATACTGGGCGGCGATCACGCGTCAGATCCTTGGCTCGCGGAGATGGCGGTCAAAAGGTCGAGGACACCATCGATGGCGGCGTCGAATGCGGCCGCATCACCGGCGGCCCGCGCCAGCACATAGCCGCCCTGCAGGGTGGCCGCGATTGTCGCAGCGACGCGCGTCGCGTCAAGGCCTGTGGGCAGTTCTCCCGCCCGCTGTCCGTCGGCGATCACGCCGGCGAGTTCACCGCGCAGCCAGGCGAATAGCTCGTTGACCGGCGTGCGTAACGCGTCGGATGCGGTCACCTCCCGATCTTGGGCCAGCTTGCCGAATCGGCATCCCTTGAGTATGTCGCGTTCGCGATGCAGGTATCTGCCGATGCGCTCGATCGCGGTTCCTGGTGTGGCGAGTTCGGCGCGGATTTGCGCGCGCATTTGCTCTGCGTTGCGTTCGATCGCCGCCACTGCCAGCTGTTCTTTGCCCCGGAAGTGGTGATACATGCTGCCCTGGCCCACTCCGGCGGCGTCGAGGATGGCCCGTGGGCTTGTTGCGGTGTATCCGCGATCCCAGAGTAGTTCCCTCGTCGACTCGATCAATAGGTCTTTCGTGTCCTCGGCCATGTTGTACATACTAGTAGTTACAGAATGGGGGTGTGCAACCTATGACACCGCCCCGCATAGACCGGTCGTGGCGACCCATGCGGGGCGGGGGATGAAGCGGGTAGCTACTTTTGGTAGATCGCGTCGATTTCGCTGGCGAATTTATCGACCACCACGTTGCGCTTCACCTTGAGCGTTGGTGTCAGCTCGCCGCTCTCCTCGGAGAAATCCGACGCCAGGATGCGGAACTTCTTGATGGCCTCGGCGTGTGAAACCGTCTTATTCGCCTCATCGACCGCGGCCTGTACCTCGGCGCGTAGATCCGGATCGTCGGCCAGATCGGAGACGGTCGCGTCGGTGGGCTTGTTGTGACGTTCCTTCCAACCGGGGAAAGCTTCAGCGTCGATGGTGATTAATGCCCCGATAAACGGTTTCTGATCGCCGACGACCACCGCCTGCGAGATCAGGGCGGAGGCTCGCAGCACGTCTTCAAGGCCGGAGGGGGAGACATTTTTGCCGCCCGCGGTGACGATCAGTTCTTTTTTGCGTCCGGTGATCGCGATAAAGCCCTCGTCATCGATCCTGCCCAGATCTCCGGTGTGGAACCAATCCTCCTGTAGCGACGTCGCGGTGGCCTCCGGATTTTTCCAGTACCCCTTGAATACCACGCCACCGCGCAACAACACCTCGCCGTCATCGGCGATACGAACTTCATTACCCGCCAACGGTTTTCCTACCGTACCAACCTTCACCGCGCCGGGTACGTTGACGCTAAAGGCGGCTGTGGACTCGGTCAGTCCGTAGCCCTCATACACCGGGATGCCGACTCCGCGGAAGAAATGCCCCAGGAATGAGCCCAGTGGTGCGCCGCCGGAGATCGCCAGCTCGCACTGTCCGCCGAGAGCGGCGCGCAACTTGCCGTACACGAGGATGTCGAAGAGCTTGTGTCGCGCCGCGAGTAGCGGGCTCACCCGGCCAGCCTCAAGGGCTGTGGAATAGGCGACGGCGGTCCCGACCGCCGCTTCGAAGATCACTCCCTTAAGCTTGCCGCCGTCATGGGCGCTTTGGCGTGCGGTATTGAAAACCTTCTCGAACACCCTCGGTACCGAGAGGATCAGCGACGGGCGGAATTGGCCGAATGTGGCGACGATTGTCTTGGTATCCGAGGTGAATCCCACCTCGACTCCGGCGTCGATCACGACCAGGGTGATGGCGTGGGCCAGCACGTGGGCGAGTGGCAAAAACATGAGCAGCCGCTTATCGGGCCCGAGCAAGGTGCGCAGGTTGCCCTCCAAAATTGCTCGTACCTCGGAGAGCAAATTGGCGTGGGTGAGCTCGCACCCCTTGGGGCGGCCGGTGGTGCCGGAGGTGTAGATCAGCACGGCAGGGTCGCTGGCGTGCAGCGTGGCGCGGCGCTTGATGATCTCGTCGTCATGGATCTCGGCGCCCGCGGCGCTCAGCTGTGCCACCGCACCCGCGGTGTCGGCCGCGTCTAGCTGGAAGACCTTGACCGGGTTGGGCAGATCGAGACTATCGAAGGCGGCGCGATGCGCGTCGTCTTCCAGGATGATCGCGGTAGCACCCGAATCGCGCACGATCCAATCGATCTGCGACGCAGAAGATGAGTCATAGATCGGGACGGTGGTGGCGCCCGCGGTCCAGATCGCGAAATCGAACAGGAACCATTCCAGACGCGTGCGTGAGAGCAGTGCCACCCGGTCGCCGGGGGCGATGCCAGATGCGATGAGTCCTTTGGCGAGTGCAGTGATCTGGGCGAGCGCCTCATCGGCCCGCACGGGTGCCCAGTCGTCGCCTTCCTGGCGGCGGAACACGGTCGCCTCCGGGGTGCGCTCGGCGATACCGAAAATGATGTCGGTGCAGTCCTCATCTGGTCCGATCGAGAACTTCGCGGGCACACTGTAAGCGTTGTTATCGGCGCTCATACGTTAGACGGACCTTTCGCCACCTCGGGGGCACTGCTGCCGGATTCTCTTGATCGTATCGTTGCTCATTGTCAAACAGCATCATCGACTACCTGAAACCACCGGGCCGGGCAGCATCGGGAAGTGATATGTCCGGGTCCCTACCCGGCCGTCGGACCAATATGTGAAGCTAAGAGGTGTGACCAGCATTCAGGTGGCGGATGAAATGTTTGTCGCCGCAGCACCCGAACTTGCCGCCGATGTTGTGGGGGACCGGGGCAGTTGGCGGCGGTGGTGGCCCGATCTGCGACTCGATGTCACCGAGGATCGTGGCATTGCCGGCGTGCGGTGGAAGGTCGCCGGGGAACTGGACGGAACGATGGAGATCTGGTGCGAACCGGTACTCGATGGCTTCGTGCTGCACTATTTCCTCCATGCCGAACCGGCGGCGCGATCAGAGCAGACCATCGAGTCGCTCGCTGCGCTCAATCATCGCTTCCGGGTGCGCGGCAAGAAGGTGTCATTCGAGATCAAGGATCGGCTGGAATCGGGTCGTGACATCGGCGATCGGGCCGTGGCCGGTGCGCAGGGTACGGGCGGCTGATGGCTGATCACACTGAACGATCCATCGTCATCAACGCCGATCCGGAGCAGATCATGTCGGTGATCGCAGATTTCGAGCACTATCCCGACTGGGTGTCGGCGGCGCGTGCGGTGGACGTGATCGAACGTGACCCCGCCGGCCGGGCGCTGCAGGTGCGGTTTGTGCTCGATGCCGGGGTGCTGCGCGACACCTACGTGCTGAGCTACGACTGGGGTGCCGTGACTGCCGGGCAGGTGTCGTGGGAGTTGGTCTCCAGTGATCTGCAAAAAGATCAACGGGGTAGCTATCGGCTCACTCAGCAGGTCCCGGGGTCGACGAAAGTCACCTATGCGCTGATGGTTGATCTCACGGTACCCATGATCGGGCGACTCAAACGGCGCGCGGAGAAGGCAATCACCGACACCGCGCTCAACGACCTGAAGAAGAGGGTCGAAGGCTGATCGATCTGACGCCCATCCATCTCGTATTCGGTCCCGGCGGTTCCGGTGTGTCGGTGACAGCTGCTGCGGGGGCCGTGGCGCGTCCGCGTGCGTCGCGAGCCGCGGCAGGTGGCACGGTGGGGCCCGCGCAACGCCACACCCTGTTGATCACCGTCGATCGGCTCACGCCCGCGCCGGAGATCCTCGGCGTGTTCCGCCGGCCCGACGAACCGATCGTGGTCTCCGCACATCTGCATTTACTCTGCCTCGATCGGCTGGGCCTGCTCGGTCAGGCGTGGAGTTCGTTCACCGACGTGCTCGCCGCCGGTAGCCGGCGCGCGAAGATTCCGCTGCCGGGGATCGACACGCTGGCCGGGATCGATGCGGCCGAATTGACGGCGCTGCCGGGGATCGACAATTTTCTGGTGCTGCGCAGGATCCGTGATGAGGCGGTCAGCGGCCTCTGGCGACGCATCGTCGTCGACCTCTCCGGTGCCGGTGATCCGTTCGTGGTGCTGGCTGCGGCATCGGTGCTGCGACAGGCACTCGCGCGCCTATGGCCCCGCCATCGGCGCCTGGCGGCGGCGGCCGAACGTCCGGCGGCGGCACAGTTGACCGCGGCCGTTGACGCGATCGACCGTGACTGTACCGATATCGCCGAATTGCTGAGCGATGCGCACACGGTCGCCGCGCACCTGGTGGTCGGGGCCGACGGACGGGCGCCGCGGCTGCTCCCGGAATATCTCGCCACGATCGATCTGCTTGGCGTGCCGCTGCGCTCGGTGCACCTCAACGAGGGGGTGTCGGTGCTGTCGCGCGATACCGACATCGACCGTGCTTGTGGTGATCGTGTATTCGGAGATCAGCGTGCACTTGCAGATCAAGGTGTGTCGGTGCACCGGATCGTTGCCCTGGATGAGCCGATCGACCGGCCGGCGCGGCTCCGCAAACTGCAGGTGGTGCTGCCCGAGCCGGACGGCCGGGCAGGTGGGTCGGCGGCCGTGACGGTGACCGCACCCGCGCCGGCGGCCGAGCAGGTGTACGAGTTGTCGTGGCCGCAGCGACTCACCGATCCGGCAGGGCTGACGCTGGGCCGGTCAGGCGATGACCTCGTGGTGACGGTCAGCGGCGTGCGCCATTGCGTGCAACTCCCGTCGGTGCTGCGTCGATGTGATGTTGTTGATGCATCCTGGGACGGCGCCAGAATTCGTATCCGCTTCCGCCCGGACGCGTCGGTGTGGCCCCGCCGATGACCGTTCGGTACCGTCTCCGGGCATGACCGACGATGGCCGCAGCGCACCGGATGGCCGACCCGGCGCCCAATCGGCGTCGGGTGCTAGTGGTAGGCAATCGGGCGATCCGGTGCGGGAGTTCATTCTCGGGATCGCCACGCAGATCGATGCGCTCGCCGCCCTGATCGGCGGTGCCCGCGGCACGACGAATGCCAATCAACCGGGGGAGCGCGCCTACACCGCTCCGCTACTCGACGCGGCGGGTGAGATAAGTTCCCTGCTCGGCGAGATCGGTGATCTACTCGCCCGCCTGCTCGACGCACTCATCGCAGTCCTCGAAGCGGCGGCGGCCGCGCTGCGAGCCTCCCCAAGCGCGGGAGCGACGCCACGTCACTATCAGCCGATCAGTGTGCGGCTGGCCCAACCATACCTGCACGATCGTGGACCGGAGTTTGAAAACTGATGAGCGAGTTGACAATTGGTATCGACATTGGCGGCACGAGTGTGCGTGCCTCGGTCGTCGACACCCGCGGCGCCATGCTCGATACCCGGCGCGCCGCCACGCCGCCGACGGCCGCTGCGCTCGAACATTGCCTCGATCGGCTCGTCGGTGAACTCACCTCACGCTGGGCCGCTCGCGCCGTCGGTCTCGCGGTGGCCGGCTTCCTGACTCCGGATCGCCAGGTGCTTCGGTTCGCGCCGCACCTGCCGTGGCGCGAGGTGCGTGTCGCGCAGGAGATGACCGCACGGATCGGGATGCCGGTCGTGACCGAACATGACGCGAATGCGGCGGCGATCGCCGAATACAGCCACGGTGCCGCCGCCCGGGGGCGTAACTCGCTGGTGCTGACCATCGGTACCGGTATCGGCGCGGGCTTATTGATCGACGGCGAGATTTATCGGGGCAGCTTCGGTGTGGCGCCAGAACTTGGCCATCTCACGGTGGTTCCCAACGGTCGGCCCTGTTCCTGCGGCAAACTGGGATGTTGGGAAAGGTACTGTAGTGGAACGGCTCTCGTTGACACCGTGGTCGAGTTGCTGGCCGACGGTGAGTGGGGGCGTAGTCAGCTCGCCGCCGACGTCGCCGCCGACCCTGGCTCGCTGACCGGGCGTCGAGTCGCCGGAGCGGCCGCCGACGGCGATGCCGTCGCGCTCGCCGCATTCGCCGCATTCGCCGCTTCCCTCGGCCAGGGGCTGGCGATGATCGCCGACGTCTTCGACCCCGATCTCATCGTGCTCGCTGGCGGTGTCGGCGCCTCATCGGGATTGTTCCTCGACGAGGCGCGCGAGCACTATGCGCGGTTGGTGACCGGATCGGGGCATCGCCAGTTGGCCCGCATCCGCGGCACTCAACTGGGGGAGAATGCGGGTGTGATCGGTGCGGCAGAGGTGGCTCGGCGGGCGCTGCGTGACCGTAAAGTTGCCGTCGCACCGTAGCGGCTACGGCAAGCCGCCGGTGAGATCGTGGCCGCGTCCGGTGAACGTCTCGGGAGATCTGTGCACGCATCGGGACGGATGAGTAGAGTTCTGTGCCAGAGGGGTCGTACGGGGTACGTGCGACGGCGGTGGTTCAGCCGGGCGATGGAGTGAATGTTTATGTGGTACTACACGTTCAAATATGTGCTGATCGGGCCGCTACTGCGCCTGCTGGGCCGGCCGAAGGTTGAGGGTCTGGAGAACATTCCCGACGATGGACCGGCGATTTTGGCGAGTAATCATCTCGCGGTGATGGACAGCTTCTTCCTTCCGTTGATGGTGCCGCGCCGCATCTACTTCCTCGCCAAGCGGGAATATTTCACGGGGACGGGTGTGCGCGGAGGATTTCAGCGCTGGTTCTACACTGCGGCGGGGCAGATCCCGATCGATCGATCCGGAGCCGAAGCCGCGGCTGGTGCTCTTACCGCCGCGCGGCGCCAGCTCGACCAGGGCAAACTCATGGGTATGTACCCGGAGGGCACCCGCTCACCCGACGGGCGTCTCTACAAGGGGAAAACAGGACTCGCCCGCCTGGCGCTGGACACGGGGGTCCCGGTAATTCCGGTTGCCATGATCGGCACCCGCGAGTTCAATCCGCCGGGAACCGTGTTCCCGCGTCCGACGAAGGTGACAGTGCGGATCGGCAAGCCGCTGCACTTCGCACGGTATGAGGGAATGCAGGGCAACCGTTTCATCGAGCGCGCCGTTACCGACGAGATCATGTATGAACTGATGCAGTTGTCGGGGCAGCAGTACGTCGACATCTACGCCGCTACGCTCAAAGATCGGCCCGCTGAGTCTGCCGCCGTTCCGGCCGCCCCCGAAATCTCTGCAGCCTGACCTGCCCAGGCGGGCTGGCGCACGTGAATTCAGTTCAGGTCGAGTGTATTTCGGCTAGCTGACGATCGGCGGGTGCGGTGCCGTCGGGATGTGATGCGAAAGGCAGTCGCCACAACACCAGCAAGGCCGTGATTCCCCACAGCGAATAGGCGTTGCCCAGCACGTGATCGAGTAGTGACCACTGCCGTACCGCCGCCGAGAGGAATTGGAACGGGCCGAGCGCGAAGATCACCAGACCGCTCGCCGCCAGCGACGCATAAGCGATCCGTGCGGTGCGTTCGGACGTGCGGGCCGCGACCACCGCACAGGCGAGCATCGACGGTATCGACCAGACCCAGTGGTGTGCCCACGACGTCGGCGACACCAAAAGACCCCACACCGCCACAGCGCAGGCGGCGAGTAGAGAATTCACCCGCTCCGTCGGACGAGCGGCAGGGCTGAATGCGCGCTCGGGATGGCAGGAAGCCACGGCCGCGGCGGCCAGCGCGGTGACCGCGAGTGAACTGCCAACCCACGCCAGATGCTGGGCGCTGGTTGATTGCGCGAGCAGCCGGATCCACAGCGCGTTGAGGTTTTGGTTGATGCGGCCGGCTGGGTCGCCGATACGCGTCGTGTGAAACAGGGTGTGCGTCCAGTAGCCCAGTGAGTCGCCGGGCAGCCAGATCCAGGCAAGGCCGCCGGCGAGTACAAACGTGGCGGCCGTGGTGATCGCCGCGCGCCACTGCCGGGCGCAGGCAAAGACCGCGATGAAGACCAGGGGAGTCAGTTTGATCGCGGCGGCCAGGCCGACGAGCACCCCGCGAGCCGGGCCGAGGGCACTGAGCCGGCCCCGTCCGAGCACAAAAATATCGACCACGATCATGGCGAGCAGGATGACGTTGATCTGGCCGAAGCCAAGCGTCATCCACACCGGATTCGACCACACTCCGGCGGCCACCACGATCAGCGCCAGCCACCAGCGGTTCGCGTTGGTACCCGCCGCGAGCAGCCTCAACACGATATGCACGATCACCACCAGCAGTGCGATGGTCAGCAGGGAGATGAGGATTCCCGATACGGCCAGAGTCATTGCTCCCAGCGGCACGAAGGTCAATGCGGCGAACGGTGGGTAGGTGAACGGCAGCCAGATCCCGTCGGTGGTAAACGGCATTGAACCGGTGGCGTACAGACTTTGGCCCTGCTGCCAGATCTGTGCCCCGAGCCGGTAGACGTCGAGATCGATGCGGGTGCGGGTGCCGAAACTTGAGGTGAGTGGTATCCCGGTGATCTGCAGGGTGACCGAGGTTGCGAAGCCCACCAGGATCAGCGCACGGGCCCGTCGTGAGGGCGACCATCGGTCGAGTCGCTCGTCGATGACGGTCAGGAATGTGCGCATGTGTCGCTTTCGCGTTGGGCCAGGTCGGTTCAAATGTGGGCGGTGACGAATACTTACCAGTATGCGGTTCTTCTATGACTCGGAGTTTATCGAGGACGGCCGGACGATCGAGCTCGTATCCATCGGTGTCGTCGCCGAGGATGGACGCGAATATTATGCGGTCTCCACCGAGTTCGATCCGTCCCGTGCCGGTGACTGGGTGCGGGCGAATGTGCTGCCCAAGCTGCCGTCGCCGTCGTCGCCGCATTGGCGGTCGCGGCGTCAGATTAGGGAGGAACTGCTGGCGTTCCTCACCGAGGTCGACGACACCGTCGAATTGTGGGCGTGGGTGGGTGCCTACGATCACGTCGTGCTCTGCCAGTTGTGGGGGCCGATGACGGCGTTGCCGAGGGCGCTGCCGAGGTTCACCCGCGAACTCAAACAGCGCTGGGAGGAGGCTGGGTCTCCGGCGCTGCCCACGGCCCCCGATGACGCGCACGACGCGCTCAGCGACGCCCGACACAATGCGCGCAAGTGGGCGGCCATAGAACGATCACGGCTCGCCACAGCGCGGGCGCAGGAGGCTAGCGCGCGAGCACAAGCGGGGCGGTAATCCCCTGACGGACCGGGGGCATGTGGGTGGGCTCAGACCGCTCACCTAGGCTGGACGGGTGGTGACGAACTGGACCGTGGATGTTCCGATCGAGGAATTGCCGACTCTTCCGCCGCTGCCGGGCGATCTCGAACATCGATTTGCCGACGCGATCAGCCGGCCCGCGCTGCAGCAACCGAACTGGCCTGCCGAAGAGGCACACAAGATGCGGACGGTGCTTGAGAGCGTTCCTCCCATCTGCATGCCGGCCGAGGTGGAGGCGCTCTCGGCGCAGTTGGCCGACGTCGCGTTGGGGCGGGCATTTCTGCTGCAGGGCGGCGATTGCGCGGAGACTTTCGCCGATAACACCGAACCGCACATCAAGGGCAATATTCGCACCCTGCTGCAGATGGCCGTGGTGCTCACCTACGGGGCCAGCCTCCCGGTGGTCAAGGTCGCCCGGATCGCCGGGCAGTACGCCAAGCCACGGTCTGCAGATACCGATTCGCTTGGTCTGCAGTCTTACCGTGGCGACATGATCAACGGTTTCCCGGCCGAGGCGTCGGTGCGGGCGCATGATCCGTCCCGGCTGGTCCGTGCCTACGCCAATGCCGCGGCCGCGATGAATCTCGTGCGGGCGCTCACCGGGTCGGAGGCCGATCTACGGCGGGTGCATGACTGGAACCGCGAATTCGTCCGTATCTCGCCGGCCGGAGCGCGCTATGAGGCGTTGGCCGGAGAGATCGACCGCGGACTGAAGTTCATGGACGCCTGCGGGGTGAAGGATTCGAGTCTGGCGTCGGCAGCCATTTTCGCCTCGCATGAGGCACTGGTACTCGACTACGAGCGTGCTTTGCTGCGCCTGGCGGATAACCCGCGGGGCGAGGGCCAGGTGCTTTACGATCTGTCGGCGCATTTCCTGTGGATCGGGGAGCGTACCCGCCAGCTCGACGGTGCGCATATCGCGTTTGCGGAGTTGATCCGCAATCCGATCGGGGTGAAGATCGGTCCGACGACGACACCGCAGCAGGCCGTCGAGTATGTGGAGCGACTCGATCCGAACCATGAGCCGGGCCGGTTGACGCTGGTCGCGCGGATGGGCAATCAGAAGGTGCGCGAGGTACTGCCCGCGATCATCGAGGCGGTGGAGGCCACCGGGCATAAGGTGATCTGGCAGTGCGACCCGATGCATGGGAACACTCACACCTCGCCGACCGGTTACAAGACTCGTGACTTTGATCGGGTCGTCGATGAGGTGCAGGGCTTCTTCGAGGTTCATCGTGCGCTCGGGACTCACCCGGGCGGTATTCACATCGAGCTCACCGGGGAGAACGTCACCGAATGTCTCGGCGGCGCACAGGATATCTCCGATCTCGATCTCGCCGGACGATACGAAACCGCATGCGATCCGCGGCTCAACACCCAGCAGTCGCTGGAATTGGCGTTCCTCGTCGCGGAGATGCTGCGCGGCTGAGTATTTCCCGGTTGCGGGATCGGCTACTCGTCGAACGGGAGTAGCCGGAAACTTGCGCCACCCCACAGGGGTGCGATCGACCGGAAGTGGCGTTGGTCGACGGTGAACAGGTGCAGCGTCCGATGGTCCTGGGCGTGCACGACCAGCGTCGCATCGGTGAGCCCGAGCGGGAACCCACCGTAGCTGCCGGCCACCCGCGCGGCCCGTACGGCGACGTCCTGGTTGAAGGGGATGACCGATGCGGTGGTGAGGACGTCCTCGATAACACTTGCACGGGCGGTCTCGCCAAGACGGGCACTGACGAGGTGATCCAGCTCTGCCAGGACGAGGGCGGGAACGGAAAGACGCTCGTTAAGGCCGCCGAGGTAGTCCTTGGTTGCGGCGTGGTGAGCATCGGATCGGTCATAGCAGGCGTAGAGGGCGCCGGTGTCGGCGATAATCGTCATACCCGGCCGAATCCGGTCTCGGTGAGGACGTCGTCGACGTCGGTCGACGTGCTGGCATTGCCGCTGGCGAACAGGCCGAACCGCATGTCGCGTGCAGTTTTCCCGCCTTCGCGCAGCTTCTCCGATAGCGCTTCGCGGATCACGTCGGACTCGGTGCGCCCGTCCGCACGCGCACGCGCCTCAAGCGCGGCTTTGAGTTCTTCTGGGAGATAGATAGTCGTGCGCACCATGCACCCATGCTATGCCATACATGTATGGCATAGCGGCGGTCTGGCCGAATTAGAGGCCGGCGCCCCTCGCCCAGTGTTGGGTTAGTGCCCAGTTGGGTTAATACACAGTTGGGTTAGTGCCCAGT
>JASGFW010000063.1:0-25431 GCA_047605305.1 Gordonia sp. (in: high G+C Gram-positive bacteria) | reverse complement strand
CCGCGGCCGCGTCCGATTTCCATGGACACTCCCCGGATCCGGATCATCCCCGCCCCGCCCTATGAGCGGTCCGGCTCGGCGATCGCTCTCGCCGAGCCGTCTGCCGCACCTTCTCGTTCCCCGGCAACTGCCAACACACCGACACCGGCTCGTCCACCGGCCCGAGCCGGTGCGTCCGTGTCGTCGCGGACGGTGGCCGCTGCTACCGTTGAGGCGCGCCGATTCGCGATCGCCACGGCAACACTGATCTTTGAGGTCATCGACCGGCGTAGGGCGTTGACGCATGTGCAGTTGAGGGTCGCACCGGCGGTGCTCGATCAGATCGGAGTGCTGGTGCGCACCAATGTGGCCCGTTCCGCAGGGGACGGTACCGGGGCGGCGCGGGTACGTCGCGTGCACATCCAGATGTGTGATTCCGCGGCCGCAGAGATCTTCGGTAGTTATGTGCGTGGTCAGCGAGTGCGGGCCTTCGCCGGCCGGGTGGAGAGGCTGCCGTGCCGGGTTCGCCCCGTGGATGAGCCTGTATTCGGTCCTTACCGAACATCCCCATCCAAGGTTGAATACCGTTGGCAATTAGTTACTTTCGTGCTTTCCTGAGCGATTGGATCGAGCTCCTATCCGGAACCTTCCCAGCCTGACCGGCTCTCCCCTGGACGAACACGACACGGGGCCTTTCACGCAGTGCGCTGAGACTGCGTAACCGTGACGCGATGGCGGCACTGGGCGCCAGCCCGCCAGCGCACACTAGGCTGTTCGTGAGTATCGGCCGGCCCGCGAGTGTCGGCGGGGAGGGGAGCGCGAGGCGATGAGGGTGTACTTTCCGGCGACGTTGGCGATGCTGATGGAACTCGCTGACGGTGGTGAATTTCGGCCGATCAGTGGGACCGGCTTCGCGGTGACCCCGGCGTTGCGTGAATCCTATGCCTCCGGTGACGATGAAGAACTGGCCGAGGCCGCGATCCGGGAGGCGGCGCGCGCGTCGCTGCGGTTGCTGGCGGTCGAGGCGCCAGATTCCGACGCCGACACGGAGCCCGACGCCGACACGGGCCTTGACGCTGCTCCGCAGACGGATGCTGTCGCGGATCCCGATGCGCCACCGCCCCCCGCCACGCCTGGCGACATCACCCGGCTGCCGCCCCGGCGCGCGGTTGTCGCCGCCGATGTTGCGAGCGCGACCCTGCACCCTGAGCTTGATGACGCGGTGGTGAGAATCACCGGTACGGTTCCCCTTTCGGCGATCGCCTCGGTGCTGGTCGATGGCGCCGACGCCGAAGATAAAGTGCGGGTAGCGATGGTCGCGATCGATGCCGCAGACCTGGGTGATCAAGATGCCGAGCTGGCCGTCGGCGACATCGAGGATCACGATTTGGGCTGGTATGCCACACAGGAGCTGCCGTTCTTACTGGAGTTGCTCTGAGCTCGGGCGTGGTCCCGGACTTTTGTCGTGGCCTGTCGGAGGCTAACCTACGGTGTCGTAAGTTAGTGGGCGGTCGGCGATAGGGCGGATCGCGAAAGGCGGGTAGCACGGTGAAGTGGCGGGAACGTTTCGAGGAGCCGGTGGCCGGAGTTGCCGCACGTAGCCGTGGCGCGCAGTGGGTGCGCGCCGCTCTCGCGCGGGTCACCACGCCGCTGCTGCCCGATGATTACCTGCACTTGGCAAATCCGCTCTGGTCGGCGCGGGAACTACGGGGCAAGGTCGTGTCGGTCACGCCGGAGACCGATGACACCGCGACGATCCGCATCCGCCCGGGCTGGGGATTCTCGCTCGATTATCTCGCCGGTCAATACATCGGCATCGGAGTGCTGATGGAAGGGCGCTGGACGTGGCGGTCCTACTCCCTCACCTCGGTGCCTGATCTCACCCGCGCCGAGGGGATCATCGCCATCACGGTGAAGGCTATGCCTGAGGGATTCTTGTCCACCCACCTGGTCAGCGGGTTGCAATCGGGTGCGGTGGTACGGCTTGCCGCACCGAAAGGCGAGTTCGTCCTGCCGTCGCCGTTGCCGGAGAAGGTCCTCTTCCTGACCGCGGGAAGCGGGCTGACACCGATCATCTCGATGCTGCGGATGATGCGTCACCGCGGGCAACGTACCGATGTCCGGTTGATTCATTCCGCGCCGACCGAGGCCGACGTGCTCTTCGCCGGGGAACTTCGTGAGATGGCCGATTCGGGCCTGGTCGATCTGCACGTCCAGCTCACTCGCAGCGACGGCAAGATCACCGCGGAACGCCTCGCGCAGTTGTGTCCGGATTGGGCGCAGCGTCAGACGTGGGCGTGCGGGCCGGGCGGTTTCCTCGACATGGTCGATAACGCATTCACTGACGCAGGAGTGCAGTCGCAACTGCATATCGAGCGGTTCGCACTCGAACGCGGCGCGGTCGGCGCGCAGGGCGGCACGGTCACCTTCGGCCGGACGGGCACCACCGCGACGGTTGACGGCGCGACCACGCTACTTGAAGCGGGGGAGGCGGCGGGGGTGCTCATGCCCTTCGGCTGTCGGATGGGTATCTGTCAGAGCTGCGTGGTGATGCTCGATAAGGGCTGCGTGCGTGACTTACGCTCCGGCATCGAACATGTCGAGGGTGAGCGCATTCAGACGTGCGTCAGCGCTGCGGCGGGTGACTGCACGCTAGATGTATGACGCCGGTCAAGTGATGGCACCGTGGTGCTGGTAGACAGCGCCGCTGGCATAACCTACGCTTACGTAAGTTACGGTAACGTAAGTGGCGGTGGCGCCACCGAAATCACCAGGAGGGCACTGTATGGCGATTAGCGACATTCCCGAGTATGCGCATCTGTCTGCGGCTGACGTGGAGGCGCTGGGCATCGAGCTCGACCGGATTCGCGCTGATATCGAGGCCGACCGTGGCGAGCGCGACGCCCGCTACATCCGCAACACCATTCGCTTTCAGCGTGGACTCGAAATTCTCGGGCGCACACTGATCGTCGGCTCTACGCGACGCCCCTTGTGGTGGGCTGGTTCCGCGGCGCTCGGTCTGTCGAAGATCGTGGAGAATATGGAGCTCGGGCATAACGTGATGCACGGGCAGTGGGACTGGATGAATGATCCCGAGGTGCATTCGACCACCTGGGAATGGGATAACACCGGTCCTTCGGCGCATTGGAAGCACACCCATAACTACATTCATCACAAGTACACCAATGTGCTCGGGATGGATGACGACGTGGGCTACGGATTGCTCCGGGTGACTCGCGATCAGCGGTGGCGGCCGTTCAACTACGGCAACCTCGTCTACAACACTCTGCTTGCGCTGTTCTTCGAATGGGGTGTTGCGGCACAGCATCTGGAACTCGGCAAGAAGCGCCGGACGCCGGAGGCGAAGGAACAGTTCCGCCGCGATCTCGCTGACGCAGGCCGCAAGATCGGTAGGCAGGTCGCCAAGGATTATCTGTTGCACCCCGGTGCTATCGCCGCGGCGACTGCCGTCACCTCGGGCGGTAATGGGCGTTCGGCGGCGAGGGCATTCGGCAAGGCGGCCTCGGCCAACGCGCTCGCTAACGTGATCCGCAATGTGTGGACCAATGCGGTGATCTTCTGTGGACACTTCCCCGATGGCGCAGAGAAATTCACCAAAAAGGATGTCGACAGCGAGTCGCAGGGGGAGTGGTACCTGCGGCAGATGCTGGGCAGCGCCAACTTCCGGTGCGGGCCGATCCTTGGTTTCTTAAGTGGCAACCTCTCTTATCAGATCGAACACCACATCTTTCCCGATTTGCCGAGCAACCGGCTGGCGGAGATCTCGGTGCGGGTACGCGAGCTGTGTGAGAAGTATGACCTTCCCTACACCACGGGTTCGTTGCCGCTGCAATACGCGAAGTCGTGGCGGACCATCGCCAAATTGTCGCTTCCCAATAAATATCTCAAGGCCACCGCCGATGATGCTCCGGAGACGGCATCGGAGCGCCGTTTCAAGGCCGATCTGCCTGAAGGCCAGCGGCTGCAGTCGACGATCGATCCGCTCACCGGGCGGCGTCGGGGATTGCGTTCGGCCCTGGCCACGCTGCGTCGACGTAGGCGTCCGGCGCTGATCCGTGCGGTTGCGACGCAGCGCGATCGCGCCGCCTGATCCCGCTGCGGCGGCACGCACTGTGCTGTCAGACCTGTCGCCGCAGGCGGATCACAAGGCATAATGGTGACTAATGGCAATTACCGACATCAATGAATACGCGCATCTCACGGCAGCAGATGTCGAGGCACTCGGTGCTGAACTCGACGCGCTGCGCCGCGAGATTGAGGCCGATCTGGGACCGCGCGACGTGCGTTACCTTCGGCGTACGATCACCGCGCAGCGGGTACTGGAGGTTGTTGGCCGGGCGGCGTTGCTCGGCGGTCATCGACGGCCGCTATGGCTTTTCGGTACCGGGGCGCTGGCGGCGGCCAAGATCATCGAGAACATGGAGCTCGGGCACAATGTGATGCACGGGCAGTGGGACTGGATGAATGATCCGGAGGTCCATTCCACCACGTGGGAGTGGGATATGGTGTGTGCCTCCCCGCACTGGAAGCATTCACACAACTACATCCACCACAAGTACACGAATGTGGTGGGCATGGATCACGACGTCGGTTACAAGATCCTGCGCGTCACCCGCGACGAGAAGTGGGAGCCGCGGCGGCTCCTCCAGCCGGTGTTCAACCTTGTCCTGGCCGCCACCTTCGAGTGGGGTATCGGGTTGCATGATCTTGAACTCAAAGAGTTCATCAAGGGTGACAAGCCGAAAGAAGTTGCGATTCCCCAGATTAAGGAATTCACGCGTAAGGTCGGCAAGCAGGTTGTCAAGGACTACGTGCTCTTCCCGGCATTGACCGGGCCGAATTTCCGGCGAACGCTCACCGCTAACCTGACCGCCAACTTGATTCGCAATCTGTGGGCGTATGTGGTGATCTTCTGCGGACATTTCCCCGACGGTGCAGAAAAATTCACCGTGGACATCCTCCAGGACGAGACTCCCGGGCAATGGTATCTGCGGCAGATGTTGGGGTCGGCCAACTTTCACGCCGGACCGGCTATGGCCTTTGCCTCGGGGAACCTCTGCTATCAGATCGAGCACCATCTCTTTCCGGATCTGCCGAGCAACCGGCTCGCCGAGATTTCGGTACGGGTGCGCCAGTTATGCGAAAAGTACGATCTGCCGTATACGACCGGATCGCTGTGGCTGCAGTACCTCAAAACATTGCGCACCATCAACAAGCTCGCGTTGCCTGATTCATTCCTGCGCGACACTTCCGATGACGCGCCGGAGACGGCGTCGGAGCATCGTTTCAACGGCGTTGACCGGGCATTGGGACTTAAGTCCGCCCTTGCCGAGGTGCGCCGCCGCCGTCGGCTGGGCCGCCGCACCGCGCGGGTGTCGCCATTGACGTAGACACCCGCGCGCTCGGGGGAAAGTGACGGAGCGATCAGACGTTCTGCGGGAAGCCCAGGTTGAGTCCGCCATGGCTCGGGTCGAGCCAGCGGCTAGTAATCGCCTTGGTGCGCGTGAAGAAGTGCACGCCCTCGGTGCCGTGGGCATGGGTATCGCCGAATAGCGAAGCCTTCCAGCCGCCAAAGCTGAAGTACGCCATGGGAACCGGAATGGGCACGTTGATTCCCACCATGCCCACCTCGACCTCATTCTGGAAACGGCGGGCCGCGCCGCCGTCGTTGGTGAAGATCGCGGTGCCGTTGCCGTATGGGTTGGCGTTGATCAGCTCGAGCGCCTCGTCGTAGGTGTCTGCCCGAACGACGGACAGCACCGGGCCGAAAATCTCATCGGTGTAGATGGACATCTCGGGGGTGACGTTGTCGAACAGGGTGGGGCCGAGCCAGAATCCGTCCGCCCCGCCCTCTGCCTGTACGCCGCGGCCATCGAGAACGACAGTGGCGCCGGCCTTTTCGCCTGCATCGACGTAGCTGGCAACCTTATCCCGGTGTGCCTTGGTGACCAGCGGCCCCATGTCGGAGTCCTTGGTGCCGTCGCCGGTCTTGATGGTCTTGGCGCGGTCGGCAATCTTCCCGACGAGTTCGTCGGCGATATCGCCGACGGTGACCGCGACCGAAATGGCCATACAGCGCTCACCGGCAGAACCGAAGCCCGCATTGACCAGGGCATCTGCAGCCAGATCGAGATCGGCGTCGGGAAGGATGATCGCGTGATTCTTCGCTCCGCCGAGCGCCTGAACACGCTTTCCTGCCGCGGTACCCGTCGCGTAGACGTACTGTGCGATCGGTGTCGAGCCGACGAAGCTGATCGCCTTGATCGCCTTATTGCTCAGCAACTCGTCGACGGCAACTTTGTCGCCCTGTAAGACGTTGAATACGCCGTCGGGTAAGCCCGCCTCGCGCCACAGCTGTGCCAGCCAGATCGAGGCGCTGGGATCTTTTTCGCTCGGCTTGAGGACGACGGTGTTGCCGGCGGCGATCGCGACGGGGAAGAACCACATGGGCACCATGGCGGGGAAGTTGAACGGCGAGATGATGCCGACAGGCCCTAACGGCTGGTTGACCGAATGGATATCGATTTTCGTCGAAGCGTTTTCAGTGAAGCCGCCCTTGAGGAGATGCGGTATGCCGCAAGCAAATTCGACAACCTCCTGCCCGCGGCTGATCTCACCGAGGGAGTCGGAGAGCACCTTGCCGTGCTCTGCGGTGATGATCTCGGCCAGTTCTCCCTTGCGGTCATTGAGCAATTCGCGGAAGCGGAACAGGATTGCGGTGCGTTTGGCCAGCGATGTGTCACGCCACGCCGGGAACGCCGCTGTGGCCGCGTCGATGACGGCGCGGGCGTCCTCCACGGTGGCCAGCGCCACGTCATCGGTTACCACACCTGTCGCGGGATTGGTCACGGGTGCGGTTGTGGTGCTGGTGCCTGGGAAGGTCTTGTTGTTCACCCAGTGAGCAATGGTCATATCGCGATGTCCTTCGTTTTGTGGGCGCGGTATGCGCACTTCGAGTCGCTGCTGATGGTATGTCGCCGCGGTGGGTCGAAGCGACTCGCTGTCGGTGAGCCCAGACGGCGTACTCCGACAGCTGGATATCTAGACTTCGGCATAATTCCAAATCCACTGTGCGGCACAATGTGCACCAAAGTCAAGGCTTTGTCCTGACATACCTGCCTGACAGGATGAGTGGTCGGGATCACGATCACGTGGATCGTTGGGAGAGGAAACGCCATGTCTGACTTCGTCGCAACATCGAACTCGGCAGCGGGGGCGGTGGCTCCGTCGGATCTTCCGGTCGGCATTATCGGATTCGGCTGGATGGGACGGGTGCACGCCCAAGCGTATGCGCGGGTCCGTCACCACTATCCGGACTTGCCGCTGGTCCCGCGGTTGACGGTGATCGCTGATGACGTTGCCGGGCGGGCGGCGTCGGCGGCCGCCCAGTTTGCGGTACCACGCAGCGTCGTCGACTGGCGCTCGCTGATCGCCGACCCTGCCGTATCCGCGGTCAGCGTGACGGCGCCCAACTTTTTGCACCGTGAGATTGGTTGCGCGGTAGTCGAATCAGGTAAACATCTGTGGATCGAGAAGCCTGTTGGATTGTCTGCTGCAGACGCCCGTGCCGTTGCCGATGCGGCTCGGGCAGCGGGGGTGGCGACGGCGGTCGGGTTCAATTATCGCAACGCCCCGGCCGTCGAATCGGCGCGGCAGCGGATCGCCGCAGGTGAGATAGGTGAGATCACTCATGCCCGCTTTCGGTTCTTCAGCGACTACGCGGCCCATCCCGATGGCGCGTTGAGCTGGCGTTTTGCCCGCGAGCGCGGAGGTAACGGAGTGCTGGGCGATCTGGCCTCGCACGGCGTCGATCTCATCTGGTATCTCCTCGGCGATGTCGAGGAACTTGCTGCCGACGCCGCGACATTCATCGATTCGCGACCGATTCCGCACGGCGCCACCTCCGGTCATCAGTTGGCAACGGGAGCCGAACATGGATCGGTGGAGAATGAGGACTACGTGTCGGCGCAGCTGCGGATGACCTCCGGCGCGCGATGTGTCCTGGAGGCATCGCGCATCTCGGTCGGCGAACAGAATTCCTACGGCTTCGAAATTCATGGCACCAAGGGGATTTTGCGCTGGGATTTCCGGCGTCTGGGCGAACTGGAGGTCGGCGGTGGGGGATACCAGGACGTGGCGAGGGCCACCGTATTCGTCGGTCCCGGCCACGGAGATTATGGTGCGTTCCAGCCGGGATCGGCCAACGCGATGAGCTACGACGACCTTAAAGTCATCGAGGCGGCGCGGTGGTGTGCGGCGATCGCCGGTCGCGGCGACGGTGGGGCGACCATCGACGATGCGGTGCGCGCCGCGGAACTCGTTGAGGCAATGACCACCTCGATCGCCGAACGCCGGTGGGTGGCGCCGGTGAGTCGAACATGAGTGTGGTGGATAGTTCGAAGTTTCCGCGCTCGCTTGCCTTGCTCGGCGCGGCGGCCCTGTTCGCTGAGATCCTCGACGGCACCATCGTCGTTACCGCGCTGCCCGCGATCGCACGTGGTTTCGGGGTCCCGGCCGTTGCCGCGTCGAGTGTGGTCACCGCGTATCTGATCACGTTGTCGGTGCTGATTCCGTTGAGTAGCTGGGTGGCCGAGCGATTCGGCATACGGCGGGTATTCGTCTGTGCGCTGGTGGTATTCACCGTGGCGTCGGCGGGATGTGCGCTGGCATCCGGCCTGACGGTCCTGATGGTGATGCGGGTGATCCAGGCGGCCGGCGGTGCGATGATGGTGCCGGTGGGGCGGCTCGCCGTACTGCGTGCCGTCGACGTCGGGTATCTGGCTCGTGCCATCGCCTACCTCACCTGGCCGGCGCTGGTGGCGCCGGTGGTGGCGCCGCTGGCCGGCGGGCTCATCGTTGAACACATTGGCTGGCGGTTCATCTTTGCCATCAATGTGCCGATCGGATTCATCGGAGTGATTGTGGCCCTGCGCATCCGGATGCCGCCGAACGCTGTGGTGCGCCGTCGGCTCGACGTGGCGGGTGCGCTCGGTGTGATGACGAGTGTCGCAGCGGCGATGATCGCGGCCACCGAACTGACGGCGACACCGGTTCGATGGCGGGTTGCTCTTGGCGCTGCCGGTGCCGCGGCGGTAATCGGCGTGGTGACCATCGCGCACCTGCGGCGGGCCGCGAATCCGTTGCTAAACCTGTCGGTGCTGCGAGTGTCGTCATTCGCATCCGTCGTCGGCTTCGGTACGGCCTATCGGCTGGCGATCAGTGCGATGCCCTTCGTGGTGCCGCTCATGTTGCAGTTGCGCTTCGGCTGGTCGCCGGTCACCGCCGGGGCGATGGTTACCTCGTTGTTCGCCGGAAACATCATGATCAAACCGTTGACCACTCCGATGATGAGACGGTGGGGTATCCGTCGGGTCCTGGTAGTTGTCGGGATCTCCTCGGCGGTAGCGTTTGCGCTCTTCGCAATGGTCGGACCGGCGACGAGTCCGGTGTTGATCGCCGTCCTGCTGTGGATTTCCGGGGTGCTGCGGTCGGTGGGATTTTCGGCCTATAACACCCTGGCCTTCGCCGATGTCGGTGCGGAACGACTCGGGGATGCCAATGCGTTGCATGCCGCCGTTCAGGAACTCGGTAGCGCCGGGGGAGTGGCCCTGGCATCGGTCGCGATAGCCGTGCTGGATTCGGTACCCGTCCTTGCTGCCGGTGGGTATTCGGTAGTGTACCTGTGCCTGGCGGTGGTTATGCTCGCCTGCGCATACGGCGCCGGCTTGCTGCGGTCGTCGGTGGGTGCGCAGGCATTGAGGTAGGAATCATCGGCCAGATAAATGTCATGACAATGATTCATCATTACCTATTTTTCGCAGGTGGGAGATGCGGTGTGAATGCTGGGGAATCCCTGTGACGCCGCCTGGGCCGGTTGTCTGTGCATGTGTGGCGCCACTCGAAAGATTGCTTGGTAGACGCAAATGTCCTGACAAAGTATTGACACAGTCCATGTGATGGGTATTACATCAGAGCAGAAGGTGTGTCCTCTGGCATGGGCCTGCTTGGCGATAGAAGGGAAAGACAACGATGCATTCCTCACAGCACCGGTATGGATGCCGCGCGAGCCGGATCGTGGTAGCCGCCGCTACCGTGGTATCGGCGGCGTTGGTGATCGCCGGGTGCTCGAGTACTGGCGGTAAGCCGGACGGCAACTCCACTGCGGGGGGCGGTGTTGGATCGGCGGGAACACGTCACCTCACCATCGCGCTGATCACCCATGAATCACCCGGCGATACCTTTTGGGATCTGGTGCGCAAGGGTGCCGAGATGGCGGCGAAGAAGGATAACGTCACGCTCAACTATTCGTCCGACCCGCAGGCTCCCAACCAGGCCAACCTGATACAGACCGCCATCGACAGCAAAGTTGACGGAATCGCGATTACCTTGGCGAAGCCGGAAGCGATGGCTCCCGCAGTCAAAAAGGCCGTCGAAAAGAAGATTCCCGTGGTCGCCTTCAACGCGGGCTTCGACCAGTGGAAGGAATTGGGGGTCTCCCAGTACTTCGGTCAGGATGAGCTTTTCTCGGGTAAACAGGCAGGTGCGCACCTCAACACCGACGGCGCCAAGCATGTGTTGTGCGTGATTCACGAGCAGGGGTCGGTGTCGCTGGAAAACCGTTGTGCCGGAGTCAAACAGGGATTCACCAACGGCACCGTCGAGAACCTCAACGTCAATGTCCAGGACATGCCGTCGGTCGAGGCGACACTCACCTCGAAGCTTCAGCAAGACCCATCCATCGACTATGTTGTGACCCTGGGGGCGCCGATCGCCCAGACCGCGGTCAAGTCGAAGGCCGCCGCGCACAGCAAGGCGTCGATCGTGACCTTCGATACCAACGCCGCGCTTGTTGAGCTGATCAAAAGCGGTCAGGTCAAGTGGGCCGTCGATCAACAGCCCTACCTGCAGGGGTATCTCGCCGTCGACTCGCTCTGGCTGTATCTCACCAATGGCGACACCATTGGCGGTGGTGCGGCGGTCCTCACCGGTCCGGCGTTCATTGATGAATCCAACATCGCGGCCGTCGCCGATTACGCCAAGGCCGGCACCCGCTGACGTAAGTCGCCCGGCACCTGCTGACGCAAGTCACGAAGGGAAAGTTTATGTCCACTCACGCAGAGGTCGATCTGTCGGCCACCACTGCCGTCTCCGACGAACGGGTGAAGCGGCGCAAGCCGTTACATCGCGCCCTCGTGCGGCCAGAGATTGGGTCGCTATTCGGAGCGATCGCGATCTTCATTTTCTTCTGTATCGTCGCACCTCCCTTCCACACTCCTGAGGCATTCGCCACGGTGCTTTACGCGAGTTCCACCATCGGAATCATGGCGGTCGGCGTCTCGGCTCTGATGATCGGCGGCGAGTTCGATCTATCCACGGGTGTTGCGGTGACCTTCTCGTCGCTGGCCGCGTCGATGATCGCCTACAACCTGCACCTCAACGTGTGGCTCGGATCCTTCCTCGCGCTGATCCTCGCGCTCGCCGTTGGATTCTTCAACGGCTACATGGTGATGAAGACGAAGATCCCGTCGTTTCTCATCACGCTGTCCACATTCCTGATGATCACCGGCATCGACCTTGCTGTCACGAAGCTGATCACCGGTCAGGTGGCTACTGACTCGATCGCCGATATGCAGGGATTCGATTCGGCGCAAAAGTTTTTCGCGTCGTCGTTCACGATTTTCGGGGTGTCGGTACGGATTACCGTGGTCTGGTGGCTGCTATTTACGCTCGGAGCCACCTTCGTGCTGATGCGCACTCGCATCGGTAACTGGATATTCGCCGTCGGCGGTAATGAGGATTCGGCACGTGCGGTGGGAGTTCCGGTCGTCAGGGTGAAGATCGGGCTCTTCATGTTCGTCGGGTTCTGCGCCTGGTTCGTGGGGATGCACCTGCTGTTCGCCTTTGACACTGTTCAGTCCGGCCAGGGTGTCGGCAACGAGTTCCTGTACATCATCGCCGCGGTGATCGGCGGGTGTTTGCTTACCGGTGGTTATGGCACAGCGGTCGGTTCGGCCATCGGTGCCTTCATTTTCGGCATGGTCAACCAGGGCATCGTGTACGCCGGCTGGAATCCCGACTGGTTCAAGTTCTTCCTGGGTATCATGCTGCTCTTCGCGGTGATCGCCAACAATACATTCCGAAACTTCGCAGCAAAGAGGTGACCCGACAATGAGTTCAGTGATCGAGACGACGCCGGAGACGCAACCGCATGAGGGCGGCAAGACCCCCATGATCGAGCTGCGCGATGTGGGTAAGACGTACGGCAGCATCATCGCACTGGCCGGCATCAATCTACGCGTGCACGCCGGTGAGGTTACCTGCGTGCTCGGTGATAACGGTGCGGGCAAGTCCACGCTGATCAAGATCATGGCGGGGTTGCATCAGCAGAGCGAGGGGCAGGTACTCGTTGACGGTGAGGAGATTCTACTCGAATCGCCTAAGCATGCGCTGGCAAAGGGTATTGCGACCGTATACCAGGACCTCGCGGTAGTTGGCCTAATGCCGGTGTGGCGCAACTTCTTTCTCGGCCAGGAGCTTCGTAAGGGGCCGTTCCGGGTGCTCGATATCCGCGCGATGCGAGCCACCACACGCGAAGAGTTACACAAGATGGGCATCGATCTACCCGATGTCGACGCACCGATCAGTTCGCTCTCCGGAGGTCAGCGGCAGTGCGTTGCGATCGCCCGGGCCATATTTTTCGGCGCCAGGGTATTGATCCTGGACGAGCCGACAGCGGCGCTGGGCGTTAAACAGTCTGGAACTGTACTGCGTTATATCTCCGCGGCCAAAGACCGTGGATTCGGCGTTGTCTTCATTACGCATAACCCGCATCACGCACACCTCGTCGGCGATCATTTCGTTCTGCTCAATCGTGGCCGCCAACAGTTGGATTGCACGTACGCGGAGATCACGCTGGAGGAACTCACCCAGCAGATGGCCGGCGGTGACGAGCTCGACACGCTCTCGCACGAGCTACGCGGCTGATGTGATCGATGCCGCTCCCGGTCACTGATTCCGTTCTCGTGTAACGAGATCGTTGCGCGAGAACGGAATCGTTGTGCGGGTATGCGCCGCGCTGAGCGGGGGGGGGTATTCGGCGATCAGCGCGGTGGTAGACCAGCCGCCCGGTACGCCGCGTCGATGTAGCGCATGTTCTCGATCGCGTCATCCAGGCCGATCGGCAGCTCTGCTCCGGTCCGAACCGCTGCGGCAAATGCGTCGAGCTGATAGGTGTAGGTGGTCCGTGTCGGCAGGTGTTCGACGCGGGTGCCGGCTGCGGTGGTGACGGTTAATCGATTGTCGCGGGTGGGGGAGAGGAAGTCATGGATCACCACCTCGCCCGCCGATCCGCTGATGCGCAGGCGGAAGGTGAACTTGTCATCGAGCATCGAATTGCTGTTGTGACCCCGGGCTCCGTTCGGATAGCGCACCGAGACCGAGGATGTGGCGTCGACGAGCCGATCGCGATCGGAGACGATCGCCGCTGCCCCGGTGATTTCCGGCGGTCCGCCGCAGAATGGGTGCAGCATCCGGAATACGTGCAGCCCATAGCATCCGACGTCCATGAGTGAGCCGCCGGCAAGGTCATAGGACCAGCGTGGATCGGTAGCCGGTGGTTGCGGCATACCCATGGTGGCCTCGACATCACCAATTTCGCCGATGGTGCCCTCGCGGAGGAGTTCAAAGGTGCGGGCCATCATCGGGTGGAAGAGATAATGGAAGGCTTCGAGCACCACCAGCCCGCGCTCTCGTGCCACGTCGGCAACTTTTTGTGCTTCGATGCTGTTGCGGGAGAAGGGTTTTTCGGTGAGAACAGGTTTTCCGGCACGCAGTGCGGCGAGGTTCCACGGTCCGTGGAGTGCGTTGGCGAGCGGGTTGTAGACCACCTCGACCTCAGGGTCGGCGATCACTGCGGCATAGTCATCGAGTACGCGTTCAACGCCGAATTTTTCGGCGAATTCCCCGGCCCGGGCACCATCACGGGCGGCGACCGCCACCAGCCGGTGCCCGAGTTCGGCCGCGGGCCGTACGATCGCCGACTCGGCGATACGCGCCGCTCCGAGGACGCCGATGCGTAGCGGGCCGGAAGTCATCGGGTGATGACTGTTTCCGGATTCTCCCATAACCGGCGTTGCGGCAGGCTCCGCAGGAATGACGCGGAGACCGCGACATTGCCTGCGGCACTGTCTCCGTCGGCCTCATTGGTGAGGATTGTGTCCTGTTCCAGCACATACCATCCGGCGTATCCGATATCGGTGAGCGCCCAGACGATATCGGCGATGGATGCCTGACCAGCGCCGAGCGGGACGTACATTCCCGCCGCGACGGCATCGGTATAGGTCAATTCGCCGCGCTGTACCTGTTGCGCGAGATCCAGGCGTACATCCTTGAGGTGTGCGTGCCGGATACGGTCGGTAAATGCGCGGGTGATCTCCAGGGGATCGCTTCCGCCGATGAGGAGATGCCCGGTATCGAGGCACAGGCCGATACCCGACTGCTGCAACACCCGGTACACCTCGTCGCGGCGTTCCACCAGGGTGCCGACATGGGGATGTATGGCCGCGACCATGCCCCGCGATTGCGCGAGCGCATCGAGTCGATCGAGGTTGGTCAGCAAGGTATGCCACTGGTCGTCGTCGAGTTCGGGACGCGCGTCATAGCCGTCAACGCCGGTGGCCGCGGCGAGGATCAGTATGTCGCCACCGGAGACGTCGAGGCGGTCGATGACCTCTGTTACCTGCGCTACCGGATCGTGGTCTTCGCGGTGCAGTACTACCGGCACGAATGATCCCACGCAGCGTAAACCGTAGCCGGACAGCGTGTCTCGTAGATCGGCAGGCTCCGAGGGGAGGAAGCCTTCCGGTCCTGTTTCGGTGGCTGTGATCCCGAGTTCGGCGATCTCGCCGAGGACACGGTCGGGAGAGAGCTGATAACCCCAACCGGGCACTTCGCAGACACCCCAGGAGATCGGGGCGGCCGCGATCCGGATGGTTGTTTCGGTCATGGTATTTCCGTTCATGTTAGTCCCGGTCACGGTCGCTCTGCGGTCATGACATTAGCCGCGAGCACCCACTAAGAATGACAAGATCATAATGTCCGGACAAAGTCTAGTCTACCCACACGCACGCCGCCGGAAGGAGTTATTCGGTGTTCTTCGCGACGAACTCGAAATGGACGTGACCAGTCTCCACGATCGCCCGGTCGAGATCTGCCTGGCCAACCCGTTACTACTTCGAAACGACTGTCGCCGAGCGCTGATCGAGTGCCGGCTGCGTGGTGAGGCCGTAGTCCGGGACGAGATTGCCCAGGTCATCGAGTATCGTCTCGGCGGCAGCCAGATCATCGCGGAGGTCGCGGTCGCGGTCATCGTCAGGTAGGTGCGCAGCCGTCTCGATCGCCGCGCCGAGGATGCCGCGCAGGGTATCCGTGCGCCGCTGCCGGCGGAGCAGACGCAGCGCACCGACGAGTTCGCAGCACAATAGGATGCGGTAGGCGGCGATCGAGCGCTCGAGTTGCAGCGCTCCCTGGGAAGCGAATGTGGCATCCTCTTCCGCCCCGCGAGAGAGCACAAGGGTGCCCAGGGAAGCGGGTTGTGCCGCGTTGCGCATTTCGGCGATCGCGCCGGCGGCAACATATTCGACCACCATAAGGCCCGATGAACCGGGCGTATCGTCGGCGAGGAATGCGTTGTGCCCCGTGGTTTCCGGCTCATTGAGCAGACGGATTCTGGAATGGGTCAGTGGTGCCGCCGCCGCGAGGGCGAGGGTGGTGGCATCCAGTGTGAGTGCCAACGACGCCTGATAGAAGGCGCCGTGGTGGATCACTTCGTCGCCGTCGAAGTCGAAGAGCGGATTCTCTTGTGCGGTATTGAGAGTCGATTCGAGTTGGGCCGCTAACGATGACAATGCCGCCAGCACTGCGCCCTGGGCGATCGGGTAGACCCGCAGCCCGTAGGGGTCTTGAATGCGTGCAGGCTCATGGGTGTCCGTGCCGCCGTCGGCGAGGAGGAACCGTAACCGCGCTGCGATCTCGGGCACCTGCCCAGCGGCGCTGGCGCGTGCGGCCACGCGGGAGAAGGCCGAGGGATTGCCGGCGAGGGCGGAAAAACTCAACAGGTAGATCAGGCTGGCGGCCCGGTCGAGCCGCGATAACTCTGCGACGGCAAGGCAACTGCGTCCGATGGTCAGGGCGCTGCTGCTCATGAACGGAAGCGCACTATCGGCACCCCATGCGGGCATCGGCGTAAGGGGTTTGGTGGCGGGCCGTTCGCCGATGAGGGTCAACGCGGTGCCGGCGAGCGCGGCGAGATCGCCGGTGCCGATGGACGAATGCTGGCGGATCAGCGGTAGCGAGTCCTCGTTGAGCATGTGTGCGAGTCCGTTGAGGATCGACGGGTCGAGCCCACCGCCGGGAACGCAGAGTTGGATGAGTCGTACGGCGAGCATGGCGCGTACTTGTCTATCGGGAAGGCGATCGCCGGCATCGACGGCGTGACTGCGTAATAGCCGCATCCCGTGGTCGGGGGTGTGGGGCTCGACGGCGATGGTTTTATTGGCGCCCACGCCGGTGGTTCGGCCATATGTGGGGTGCCGTGTGCAGAGATCGTCGGCGAGCTCGTGAGCTCGTGCCACTGCCTCGACAACGCGAGGCGACACCAGTACCCGATCCGTTCGATCGGCAAGCGCCACTACATCGCCGATCCGTCCACGGCCCGTCAACTCGATCACGGTGAATTCTCCTGAATGTGCTTCGCCAGAGGGGGGTGTTCCCCACTATCGCCGACGGTCGTGCGTTTCCGCTAGATGAACATCAGTTTTTACCTAATGGAAACTTGCGGCATGTCACTGGAAACCTGCGGGTTCTAACCTCCGTGTGGAGAAGAAGGGAAAACTGTGGCTGAAACGTCAACACGAACCGTTGAGCGTGCCCTCGCACTGTTAGCGTCAATCTGCGAACACGGCGGGTTGAACCTGGTCGACGCCGCCCGGGAGTGTGGCCTGGCGACGAGCACGGCGCTGCGCCTGCTGCGAACCTTGGAGAACGTCGGGTTTGTGACCAGGGATGAGGCGGGTGCCTATCGGGCCGGGAGTCGCATCATTCAGATCGGGGCGCAGGCGCTCAGCGATGAATCGTTGATTGATATCGCGCGTCCCGCAATGGAGGAACTCGTCGAGGCTACCGGTGAGTCGGTATACCTAAGCGTTGACGGCCACGCGGATACGGCGCTCTACATCGCGATCGTCGAGGGTACGCATTCGGTCCGTCATGCCAGCTGGGTCGGCCGCAGCATTCCGCGGGATACTTCGGCTGCGGGTTTTGCATTGCGCGGCAAAGTCAATGATGACGGATTCGTTGTCGTCGCCCGCGGTGTGGAATCCGACGTCACCGCGATCGCGTGCCCGGTGTATTCGCAACACCGCATCGTCGCAGCATTGAGTCTGGTCATCCCGAGCTACCGGATAACCGATCGTGAGACACATCGGTACGGGCACATGCTGATTGACGCCGCCGCAGAAGTCGCCGCGCGGGTCTCGGGGCCGGCAACCGCAGTCGCTGACGCCAGGACCGCCGGGGAGGGACGTGCATGATCACCTTTGACGGCGTGTCGAAGATCTACGCCGACGGCACTGTCGCCGTCGATAGGCTCACCTTCGGCGCACCCACGGGAAAGATCACCGCTCTCGTGGGGCCTTCGGGGTGCGGCAAGACGACATCCATGCGGATGATCAACCGGCTTATTGAACCAACCTCGGGCACTATCGAACTCGATGGTGTCGATACCGGGACACTTGATCGGGTCGCGCTGCGTCGGCGGATCGGGTACGTCATCCAGAACGCCGGATTATTCCCGCACCGTACCGTCGTTGATAACGTCGCCGCATTGCCGCGGCTGCTGGGTGGCGGCAAAAAGCAAACCCGCACCACTGCACTCGAATTGCTCGAACGGGTCGGCCTGGACGCCAAGTTTGCCAACCGGTATCCATGGCAGCTCTCCGGTGGCCAGCAGCAACGTGTCGGCGTGGCCCGCGCGTTGGCTACAGATCCGCCATTTTTGTTGATGGACGAGCCGTTCAGTGCGGTGGACCCGATTGTCCGGAACCAGTTGCAGGATGAGTTCTTGCGGCTGCAAGCCGATATTTCCAAGACCATCGTGATGGTGACCCACGACATCGACGAAGCACTCAAGCTGGGTGATCAGGTGGTCGTGCTGCGTACCGGCGGAACATTGGCGCAGGCGGACGCACCCGCCGATCTTCTGGCCGCGCCGAAAGACTCATTCGTCGCCGATTTCGTGGGTGCCGCGCGCGGATACCGCGCTCTGGGGTTTTGTGCTGCCGACGATGACCTGATCCTGTCCGACGAACCCACAGTCGTTGTCGGACAACGACTCACTGAGGGTGATCCCGTCGCACATCGATGGGTGTTGGTGGTCGACGATAGACGTCACCCGATCGGATGGGTTGATACCCGCACCATCGGTGACGGTGCGGTGGGCGCGCAGGATGTCAATCTCGGTGCGACCTTCGCGCGCCGCGGCGAACCGCTGCGCGAATTCCTTAACTCGGCGTTATCGAGTCCTAACGGACGATGCGTGGTGACCGACGAGTCTGGAGCTTTACTCGGTACCGTTGCCGATCTTGAGGTGATGGGCGCCATCAAGCGCGCCAAGAATAGGGTGCCCGGCGTTGCGGGGCACGCCGGGCACGAGGGTTCGGCTCTGGCATGAACTGGATCTCGTCGAATATCGACCGCATTCTCACGCTCACCTGGAATCATGTGTGGCTCACCGTGGTACCGACACTAATCGGTTTGTTGCTGGCGTTGCCGATCGGTTGGTGGGCGCACCGGTGGCGACGTGGACACGCAGCCATCCTCGGCGCCGCCGGGCTGCTCTACACCATTCCGTCACTCGCGTTATTCATTGTGCTGCCGAGCATCCTCGGCACAAAGATCCTCGATCGAATCAATATCATCGTGGCCCTGACGCTCTATACGCTGGCGCTGTTGGTGCGGGTGGTGTGCGACGGTCTGAGTTCGGTGGATCCCGACACCGTCACCGCAGCCGATGCGATGGGTTATCGCGGGTGGCAGCGGCTCCTGCTGGTCGAATTGCCGGTGGCCGTGCCGGTCATTGCCGCAGGGCTGCGCGTGGCCGTGGTATCGAATGTCAGTATCGTGACAATGGCTGCGCTGCTGGGTATTCCGCAGCTAGGTTCGCTATTCACCCAGGGATTCCAATTGCGGCTGTACCTGCCGCTGGTTACCGGGATCGTGCTCTGTGTGGTGCTTGCGGTGATTTTCGACGGGGTGATCCTCGCGATCAACGCACTGCTGACTCCATGGCGGGAAAGGACGATCACCTCATGACCATCGTCGGCTGGCTGACCGATCCCGCGCATTGGACGGGCTCCGAGGGTATTCCGGCACAGATCGGCTACCACCTGCTGTACTCCGCTATCGCGTTACTGGTGGCATTGATGATCGCGGTTCCGCTGGGCATCGTTATCGGTTACACCGGACGCGGCGAGGTCGTTATCGCCGGACTCGCGAACGCGTTACGCGCCCTTCCTTCACTGGGATTACTTATCCTGCTGTTTCTGATTATCTCCCCGGTGGTTCCGGGTGAGTTGGTTTACGTTGTACCGACCATCGCGGTGCTTGTGCTGCTCGCCATACCGCCCATCCTCACCGGAACATATTCAGGGATTCAGAACGCCGACCCGGACGCCGTCGGTGCTGCCAGAGGCATGGGATACACCCGACGTCAGATCTTGTTGCGGGTCCAATTGCCGTGCGCCCTACCGTTGATGCTTTCCGGGGTACGGGGCTCGACGTTGCAGATCGTCTCGACGGCAACGATCGCAGCCTACCTCGGATTGCAGGGTCTTGGGCGCTTCATTCTCGACGGGCGTGCGCAGGCCGACTTCAGCGAGATGGCCGGCGGCGCCATTGCCGTCGCCGTGCTCGCGCTGGTACTTGAACTCGGATTCGCCTGGCTTTCTCTGCTCGTAATCTCTCCAGGGCTTCGGCGAGTTGCGCCTAAAGCGGCCTCATCCGATAGTCCTGCCCACATCCACGCACTGCCAACCAAGGAGAACCAATGAAGAAACGTGCCGTAGTCACGACCCTGCTGGCCGTATCCGCATTCGCTTTGTCGGCGTGTGGTGGCGGTGATCCGTTGTCGAGCGGTGACAACACCGCGGGATCTGCGGGCTCGCAGATCATTATCGGATCGGCGGACTTCACCGAAAGCCAGTTGATCGCCAGTATCTATTCGCATGCACTGCAAGGTGCGGGTATTTCGGTCAAGGAACAGTTCAACATCGGTAGCCGCGAGGTGTATCTCGCGGCTCTCAAAGACGGTTCGATCGATGTGGTACCGGAGTACAGCGGTGCCTTGTTGAGTTACCTAGATCCGAAATCGACTGCGGCAAAGACGGAGTCGGTGACCAAAGAGCTGACTGCCAAGATTCCCGCCGGGCTGTCATTGCTTGCTGCGTCGCCGGCGCAAGACCGCGATGTGGTGGCCGTGACGGCGGCGACCGCGCAGAAGTACCACCTCAAAGATGTGTCCGATCTCGCGGCGCACGCGAGTGAGCTGACTCTCGGCGGACCGCCCGAGTGGAAAACCCGCCAGCAGGGCGTGGTGGGCCTGCGTGACGTCTACGGGCTCAATTTCAAGAAGTTTGTCACCCTCGATGCTGGCGGCACGCTGACCATGACGGCGTTGACGCACGGTCAGATTCAGGCCGGTGACCTGTTCAGCACAGATCCCGGACTCGTCGCCAATCGGCTCGTGGCACTCAATGATGATAAGTCGCTGTTTTCCGCGGAAAACGTTGTGCCCGTCATAAAGACGGCAAAGAAAAATGATCAGGTTACGAAGATTCTCGATCAGGTATCGGCGAAACTGACCACAGCAGACCTCATCGCGATGAACGGTGAGGCCGGGACAGGGGCCGATCTGGCGACCATCGCGAAGAAATGGCTTGCCGGTGCAGGTATCGCCGCATCCTAGTGTGGGAGTTTCGGTGCCATTTATGGTGCTGAGACTCCCACACAACACGGCACCGCCCGCCGGGAAAGCCCCTATCGCATCGGGATTGAACAAGATGACACGGTATTCGGTATGACAATTCCCGACATAATCGCAGCGCCCCAGACGACCTCAGTGCCCCAGACGACCTCAGTGCCCACCGACACCTGGTGGTGTGAATACGCCTGGCTGGGCGGAGACACGGTTGCTCGCGGAGTATCTATCTCGGTTGCGCAGGGTCGCATTATTGGCGTCGCCGCAGACACCGCGCCGGATTCTTCGGTACGCAAGCTGCGCGGCCTGGTGGTGCCAGGACTCGCGAACGCCCATTCGCATGCCTTTCACCGGGCACTTCGCTCGCACACCCAGCGTGATCGCGGATCATTCTGGACCTGGCGAGATCTCATGTATCGGGCGGCACAGCGACTCAATCCCGATAGCTATCGTCAACTCGCCGCCGCCGTCTACGGCGAAATGGTGTTGGCCGGCATCACTTCGGTGGGTGAATTTCACTATCTCCACCATGATGTCGGCGGCAAGGCGTATGCCGATCCCAACGAGATGGGCCATGCCCTCATCGCGGCCGCGGCAGACGCAGGCCTGCGCCTGACCCTGCTCGACACGTGCTACCTCAGCGCCGGTGTGGACGGCACACCGTTGGCGCCGGGGCCGCAGCAGCGATTCGGTGACGGCAGCGGGGCGGGCTGGGCGCAGCGCGTGGAGGCGCTGCACACCGAGATGAGTTGCCGTGCTGACCAAGTGATCATCGGTGCGGCATTACATTCGGTGCGGGGCGTGCCGCTGCGGGACATGCCTGCGGTAGTCGACTGGGCCGCCGCGCACCACGCTCCGCTGCACGTACACTCGTCGGAGCAAACGGCTGAGATCGACAGTTGCCTTGCGGTACATGGGGCTACTCCGACGGCGCTCCTGCGCGACGCCGGGGTGCTGGGACCGCGCACAACCGCCGTCCACGCCACCCACCTCACCGCTCAAGACCTCGACGACATCGACCGCAGTGCCACGGGCGTATGCTTTTGCCCCACCACAGAGCGTGATCTCGGGGACGGGATCGGTCCCGCACCGCAATTACTCGCCGGCCGTGGCCTTTTCAGTCTCGGATCGGATTCGCATGCAGTCATCGACCTCTTCGAGGAAGCCAGGGGCACCGAACTCGATGAACGACTCGCCCGGCGGGAGCGCGGTGTTATCACGGCTGATCGGTTGTTGCGGGCGGCAACCTACGACGGACAGTTGGCACTCGGCTGGGCCGATGCCGGCACGCTGACCGTCGGTGCCCGCGCCGATCTCGTCGCGGTGGATCTGGAATCGGTGCGTACGGCGGGCGGCGGTGCGAGCGCAGAGAACGTCGTATTCGCCGCTACGGCCACCGATGTGACCGATGTTGTCGTCGACGGACGTGCCGTGGTGACGCAGCGACGGCGTGCCGATGGGGTAGACGTGGCTCATCAACTCGCCACCACGATTTCGCAGTTGATGGCCACCTGAGCTCAGCGATCGGTGCCGGTGGTCTCCGGTGAATCGGTGACCGCGGTGACGAGCATGCGTACCGCCATCGCGCGGCGGTGGGAATGGCCCGTCAGGGTATCCAGGGCGCATTCCGGATCGGCGGGCGGGCCCAGATGGGTGCAGCCGCGCGGGCATCCCCCGATCGCGGCGCGCAGGTCGTCGAAGGCGTCGACGATGTCATCGGGACCTACATGGGCCAGCCCGAAGGAGCGGATACCGGGAGTGTCGATGACCCAGCCGCGCGGGCGGCCCTGGCTGTCATCGTCGCCGGGTAACGCCAGTGCCACCGATTGGGTGGAGGTATGGCGTCCCTTGCCGACCCCCGATACCGTTCCTGTCGCTCGATATGCTTGCGGCACAAGACGGTTGACGAGAGTGGATTTGCCTACGCCGGAGTGCCCGATGAATGCGGTGAGGTGTCCGGCTAGCCGGGCGAGCACATCATCGATACTCTCGGTGCGTCCGCCACATACCACCGGAAGATCGAGATCGGTGAAGGCGGCCGCGAATTCATCCGGCGATGCGAGATCGGATTTCGTCAGACACAGGATCGGCGCCAGCCCGCCGACATAGGCGGCGGCGAGTGCGCGTTCAACGAAACCGGTGCGCGGCGGCGGGTCGGCCATGGCGGTCACGATGAGTAGTTGATCGGCATTGGCGACGACGATCCGCTCGTAGGGATCGGTGTCATCGGCGGTGCGGCGCAACACGGTTCGCCGATCGGCAACCTTCACGATGCGGGCCAGGCTATCGGGGCGGCCGGTGAGATCGCCCACCAGCGATACCTCGTCGCCGACAACCACCGGGGTGCGGCCCAGTTCGCGTGCGCGCATCGCAACCACCCGCCGCCGCGGATCGCCGTCGAGCACGCATCCCCATCGGCCCCGGTCAACCGACACCACCATCGCCTGCTCGGCGTCGGAATGCGCGGGCCTGGTTTTGGTGCGCGGACGGCTGCCCTTGCCGGGACGAATCCGCACATCGGATTCGTCGTAGCTGCTGGCGCGTCGACTCAACGTGTCCCGCCGGGGCGGCTCGGCATGAGCGGGTGGCGGTTCACCGATGGCCGATCATGCGCTGCCACATGCCGGGAAAATCGGGCAGCGTCTTGGCGGTGGTCTCGATATCGTCGACGCTGACGTCGGGTACCGCGAGCCCGATGATCGCTCCCGCGGTGGCCATCCGGTGGTCGGCGTAGGACTGCCAGTGTCCGCCGTGCAGCCGCGCGGGCCGGATGATCAGACCGTCATCTGTTTCGGTGACGTCGCCGCCGAGCCGGCCGATCTCGGTCGCCAGTGCGGCGAGTCGATCGGTCTCATGTCCACGGAGATGGGCGATACCGCTCAGTACGGATTCGCCGTCGGCGAGCGCGGCAAGTGCGGCGATGGTGGGGGTGAGTTCCCCGATGTCACGCAGATTGCGAGTGATGGGAGCCAATTGTCGCGGTCCGTGCACGGTCAGCACATCGCCGTCGACTTCGGTGGTGGCGCCCATCTCGACGAGGATGTCGACGATCTGCGCTCCTGGCTGGGTGGTGGTAGCGGGCCAGCGTGGTACGCCGATGGAGCCGCCGGTGGCCGCAGCCGCGGCGAGGAAGGCGGCGGCGTTGGAAAGGTCGGGTTCCACGGTCACGTCGACAGCCTTGATCGGGCCGGGAGCGACCCGCCAGGTATCGGCTTGTGATGTGTCGACGCAGACGCCGACGGTAGCGAGCATGTCGATCGTCATGTCGATATGCGGAGTGGAGGGCACCGGAGCCCCACTGTGACGCACGGTGACACCGTGGTCGAAGCGGGCGGCGCTCAGCAGTAAGCCTGAGATGAACTGGGAGGAACCCGATGCGTCGATGGTGACGGTGCCGCCAGCGACCGACCCGGTGCCGTGCACAGTGAACGGCAGCGCGTCGCCCGTGACATCGACGCCGAGTGCGCGCAGCGCGTCGAGGATGGTGCTCAGCGGCCGGACGCGAGCCTGTTCGTCGCCGTCGAAGCCGACATCGCCGACGGCGAGCGCGGCGACCGGGGGAAGGAAACGCATCACGGTGCCGGCCAGGCCGCAGAATACCTGCGCGCCACGCAGTGCCGCGGGTTCGATCGAGATCGTTGTCGGATCGGCCGGGTCGACGTGGGTGGCCGCGCCGAGCGCGTTCAGTCCGGCCAGCATCAGGTTGGTGTCCCGGCTGCGCAAAGTGCCGGTGACGGTCGATGGGCCGTCGGCGAGCGCGGCAAGGACGAGCGCCCGGTTGGTGATGGATTTCGAGCCGGGCAGATCCACCACGGCGTTAATCGGCCCGGTCACTGTAGGCGCGGTCCAGCTACTCATGTGTTCCAGTCTCGCATGACCGCGCTGGATGCCTTCGCGTGTGATCCGCGGATCAGCGGTTATCGCGCCGCAGCGGATGGTTCGCGGGCACTTCCACCAGGATCAGTAGACGCCCGTCGGGATCGTGTATGTGCATCTCCACCAGCCCCCACGGCTCGGTGACCGGTTCGCGGACGATCTCGACGCCCGCCGCGCGCAATTCGCGTTCAGCCGCGCCGACATCGCGCACCTGGAGCCACAGCGCCCCCGACGAACCGTGGTCGGCGGGAAGGTCGGCGCTCATATGGCCGGGCACCTCGATCAGGCCGTTGCCCGCGTGGAAGACCAACCCGCCCGGATACTCGCGCGCCACGGCCAAGTGCAATCGGTGCCGGTAGAAACGCTGAACTTCCTCGGGGTTGCGCGAACGCAGCAGGATACGGCTACTGAGGACCTCCATGCCCATGTGTCTACACGGTTCACCGCGGCTCGTGGGTGAGAATGTCTCCGGCGCGTTGGGGGTAGGTGCTTCGTGGCGAGCACAGGCCGTTAGGCCTGTTGAG
>JASGFW010000062.1:0-25486 GCA_047605305.1 Gordonia sp. (in: high G+C Gram-positive bacteria) | reverse complement strand
TTCCTGTGGACGCAATGGATGTCGGAATTCAAGGTCACCATCACCGCTGCGCCCAACTTCGCCTACGACATTCTCGGCCGCTATGCGGGTTTGCTTGCCGACGTCGATCTTTCCTCACTGCGATGCGCCATCAGCGGTGGCGAGCCGATTGACCCCGATGGATTCGATCGCTTCGTAGCGGCGATGGCGCGGTTCGGATTCGATCCGGCAGTGGCAGCGCCGTCGTATGGCATGGCCGAGTCCACCTGCGCGGTCACCATGCCGTATCGCGACGAGGGTGCGCGCTACGACGAGGTGACCCTCACGCCCCCCGGTGCCGGAGCGACACCGATCCGGCGCCGCTACGCGCTCCTCGGTGAACCGCTCGAAGGCATGGAGATTCGGGTGGTGGCGCCCTCGGTGGAGGCCCCGGTGATCGACGGACGTGAGGTTGGTCAGGTCGAGATTCGTGGTACCTCGATGATGAGCGGATACCTGGGACGTGAACCGGTTGCTGCCGGTGAGTGGTTCGACACCGGCGACCTGGGTTACCTCGTCGACGGCAATCTGGTGATCTGTGGCCGTGCCAAGGAAGTGGTGATCGTTGCCGGGCGCAATCTGTTCCCCGTAGAGATCGAGCGCGCGGTCGGCAGTATTGCTGGCGTGCGCCGTGGCGGTGTGGTCGCGATGGCCCGGGGTGAGGGATCGGCGCGGCCCGGACTCGTGATCGTTGCCGAGTATCGCGGTGCGGAGCCCGACGAGGCGCGCCGGCAGATCTCCTCGGTGGTGGCCGCCGAATGCGCGATCGTTCCCGCTCAGATCATCTTCGTCGCGCCACATTCGGTTCCGCGTACGACGTCGGGCAAGGTTCGCCGGCTGGCGACCCGCGAGTTACTCGATAACAACCAGTTGGAACGGGTGGGTTGAGGCGGGCGGCATCCGTCCTCGCAGTGGCGCGGTAAGTTCTGCAGGTATGGCCGTTTCCGCGAAAACCGAGTTCGATGTAGCCGCACCCCCGTCCGTTGTGATGGAGGTCTTGATGGATGTGGCGTCGTTGCCGGAGTGGTCGGGTCCGCATCGGTCCGTTGAGATTGTGAGCACGCATGCCGACGGGACCCCCGACGAGGTGAGCATGACCGTCAACGCCCTTGGAATTAACGACAATCAGCGGGTCAACTACACCTGGACCGAGAGTACGTGTGCATGGACGCTGATTACCTCGACCACGCTATCCGAGCAGAAGGGCAAATACACGATCTCGCCGTCGGGTGTGGGTGCGCATGTGGAGTTCGAGTTGGAAATAGACCTCAAGATCAAGCTGCCGGGGCTGCTCATCAAGCGTGGCCAGAAGATTGCTGTGGAAACCGCGCGAAAGGGCTTGACCGAGGAATCGGAGCGGCGCGTCGCTGGCTGAGCGTGAGGCAAACGCAGGGTTCACGAGGCGTTTCCGATCCGTGACCTGAGAACCTGTCACCCTGGCCGACCTTCGGTACGGGCAGCGAGTAGTCTGGCATCGCCGAGCCGCACGTGCACGATTCCCGCCAGGAGGCGAATTAAATTGCGTATCAACGTATTTCCCGTTCGAGCAACAATGATGATTGGCGGTGGTGCCGCATTGTTGCTCGGTATCGGCTCCGGTGTCGGGGGCGGGGATGCGCGGGCGGCAACACAATGCAGTGCTGTTGACGGTCACGCAATTCAGCGCATCGAGGGACGGAGCGGCTGCGGTGCCAGGGCCGGTGCCGATGCGGTCTCCTACGCCGAGGACGCGAGCTCGAGCGGTACCGCGGTCGCTGTCTCCGACGAGGGGGGCCGTGCCGCGGCGTACAACGTGCAGCCGGGTTCGACCGCGTTGGCGGGAGCGAATTCCGGTGGCAACGCATATTCGGTGACCACCGGTCCGGGGGCGTTGTCGGTGGCGCAAGCACGCCGCGGCGGTGTCTCGGTATCTGTCGGGGGTTGGGGCGGACAAGCCTATGCGGGGCCGGCCGGTGCTCAGTGTCACGGCGGTTTCGCCGCGGCGGCCGACAGTATCAGCGGGCAGGCGTGCGTGGCCTCGGGCGCTTTCGTGCTGCATAACTGATCGGCCTGAATTGCCGGGGGTCTCCGGTGGCTGAGTGTGTTCATCTCGTGGCTACCTGGCGTTTGCGGTATCCGCATATCGTCGGGTGGTGACTGACCTACACGATCTGGACGTAATCGGACCCGACTTCAGCAAGCTGAATGGCCGTGAGGCTCTTCAGGAACTTGTCGACCTGCACAACACCACCCAGTTCACGGTCAACGACGACGATGACGACGATCCGGTTCTCCTCACCCTGCCCGATCGCAACGTTGTCGACACCTGGCGCCAGGATTATCCGTATGACGAGCGGATGAGCCGCCGCGAATACGAGATCACCAAACGCCATTTGCAGATCGAGCTACTCAAACTGCAGAAGTGGTCCAAGCAGACGGGGCAGCGTCATTTGCTCGTCTTCGAAGGCCGCGACGCCGCGGGCAAGGGTGGCACGATCAAGCGGTTCAACGAGCATCTCAATCCGCGAGGTGCCCGCGTCGTAGCTCTGGAGAAGCCCAGCGAACGCGAGTCCACCGAATGGTATTTCCAGCGCTATGTGCAGCATTTGCCCGCGGGCGGTGAGATGGTCTTCTTCGATCGGTCCTGGTACAACCGGGCCGGTGTGGAGCGGGTGATGGGCTTCTGCACACCCAGGCAGTACGAGCAGTTCATGCAGCAGGTGCCCGCATTCGAGAAGATGCTCGTCGATGATGGCATCAATCTCGTCAAGTTCTGGTTTTCGGTGACCGCGCTCGAACAGCGCACGCGGTTTGCCATCCGCCAGATCGATCCGGTCCGGCAATGGAAACTCTCGCCGATGGATCTGGCCTCGCTCGACAAATGGGATGCTTACACCGAGGCGAAGGAAGCCAACTTCGCGATCACCGACACCGAGCATGCGCCGTGGACGGTCGTCAAGAGCAATGACAAGAAGCGGGCACGCATCAATGCGATGCGGTATGTACTCAGTCTCTTCGACTATGAGGGTAAGAACACCGAGTTGGTCGGCACTCCCGATCCGTTGATTGTCGGCCGCGCCCGCGACGTCATCGGCGAGTGATCCGCCGGCACGCGCAACGCCTGCCGATGCTTATAACGCCGATCGCGTGGCGCGGCCCGGTAGGTTCGTAGCAGTGCGAACCGTTCTCAGTGGCTTCCTTACTCTCGTGGCGATGGCGGCGATCGTCATCGCAGTGCCGACGACCTGGCTGACCCAGCGCATCGTCGAGACCGGCGGTTTCACCTCCCTGGTGGCACCTCTCGCCGGGAATGATCAGGTCAAGGAGAGTCTCGCTACCGAGATCGCCGACCAGATCGCGTCGCGGACGCATGTGCCCGCAGCGGCTGCGATCGCCAAACCGTTCGCCACCCGCTACACGCAGAGTCCGCAGTTCCCGCTGGACTTCGTCGACATCGTCGCGCAGCAGCACCGGTGGCTATTCGATGCGCCGACCGCGACGTCTCCGTCAACGATGCAACTTGACATCGCGCCGATGGCCAACCGGGTGATCAAGCAGACCGGGCTCGGGGTACATGTGCCGGGGAAGATTGTGATTCCCATCGCCGATAACGATGCCGGGTTGCATGCGGGCAGCTACCACCGTGCGAGTCAGCAGGTGCGTACGCTCGGCCGCATCTCGACAGCGGCGGCCGTGATAGCCGGTCTACTGGCCCTGCTTATCGGTCGCCGACGCGGCACGGTGCTGGCCTGGCTTGGCGTGGGTGCACTGGCTTCGGGTGCCGCCTGCTGGGCGGTGGCCGTCTACTACGGCGCCTACGTCAAGGATCAGATCGCCGCGACCTCCACCAGCGCGAAGACCGTCGCTGGTCTGGTGGTCGATTCCGCCGCCGATTCGCTGCAACGACTGGGTGTGCTCGCCGGTGGGGTGGGCGCGGGCGTGATCGTGGTGGGCGTGCTTGGGCGGCTGGTCTTCGGGCGCCGCTGATAAGCGCCGGGATATCTCCGGCGCCGCACCGATCCGCACCATACGATCTAGACCGAACCGATGGTTTTCCAGAGGAATTCATACGCCAACGCGGATTTGAATGCCGCCTGCTTATTGTCGGCGGCACCGCCGTGGCCACCTTCAATGTTCTCGTAGTAGGAGACGGTGTGCCCGGACTCTTCCAGTCGGGCGACGAATTTACGGGCGTGGCCCGGGTGTACGCGGTCATCGCGGGTCGAGGTGGTGACGAGGATCGGCGGATAGGTGATATCCGCGCGCACATTGTGATACGGCGAGAACGGTTGCATGTATGCCCATTCCGCCGGATCATCGGGATTGCCGTATTCGGCCATCCATGACGCGCCGGCCAACAGCAGGTGATAGCGCCGCATATCGATCAGTGGCACCTGGCAGATGAGTGCCCCGAATAGTTCCGGGTAGCGGGTAAGCATCACCCCCATCAGCAGGCCGCCATTCGATCCGCCCTGGGCGGCCAGTTGCGCCGGCGTGGTGAGTCCGCGGCGCACCAGATCCCTTGCGACGCTGGCGAAATCCTCGTACACCAGATGGCGTCCGGCCTGCTGGGCTACGGTGTGCCAGGACGGCCCGTACTCGCCGCCGCCACGAATATTGGCGATCACGTAGATTCCGCCGCGTTCGATCCAGCTGCGTCCGGCGATGGCCGCATATCCAGGGGTCAGTGAATTCTCGAATCCGCCGTATCCGTAGAGCAAGGTCGGGCCGCTGGCCACGTCGGCGCGCCGCACAACGAAATAGGGAACGGCGGTCGAGTCATCTGATGTCGCGAAAAACTGTTCGGCGACAACGGAATCTGAGTCGAAGAATGCGGGCGACCGTTTGATCGCGGTGAGTGCGCCGCCGCTGCGACCATGTAGCAGTGTCGGTGGTTCGGTGAACGAGGTGGCCGACCAAAAGACTTCGTCGCCGTGGTCGGGGTCGGTGTCGAGGACGGACACGGTGGCCAGCTGCGGCAGATCCGGTTGGCGTACCACCCGCCAGTCTCCCAGCGTGAGTACCGACACCTCGGTGTGCACGTCGTGCAAGGCCAGGATGATCAGATGGGAGCGGGTGTAGGCGAAGGTGGCGAGGCTGGTGTGCTCGTCGGGGGTGAATAGAACATCGTGGGCGCGTTCACCATTGAGGTATGCGGGATAATCGAAGACCAGTAGTGATCCGGCCGGCCGGATCACTCCGGCTACCTCCCAGTCAGTGCGATTGCGGACGAATATCCAGTTCTTGGTGACGTGGAAAAACGAGTCGGTGGGCACATCGATTAGGATTGACGTGAGATCGCCCGGTTCGCCGTGAATTTCGTAGCTGAGCGTATTGAAGAAATCGGTGGCGCGCGTGATGAAATGCCGTTGGTGGCCCGGAGTGTGATCGTAGGTGGCGCTGACCGCGACGTCCTCGACGGTGCCGACGAAGATTGTGGGCGCTTGTGCGAGGTCGGTGCCGCGTGACCAGCGTTTGATGACCCGCGGATACCCGGATGCGGTCAGTGCGCCCGCACCGTCGGGTTGCTCGCCGAAATCCGTTCCCACATAGACGGTGTCGCGGTCGATCCAGGAGACCGACGATTTCGCTTCGGGCAGTGTGAAACCGTCGGTAACCCAGGTGCGGGTGGTGGCGTCGAATTCGCGGACCACCGCAGCGTCGGCGCCGCCACGCGACAACGAGATCAGTGCCCGGTCATAATCCGGATAGCACATGGTCGCCGATTTCCACACCCAGTTCTCATCTTCGGCGGCGGCCAGGGCATCGACGTCGATCAGCACATCCCATTCGGGGGCATCGGTGAGATAGGAGTCGAGCGTGGTTCGTCGCCACACACCTCGTGGGTGAGCGCCGTCGCGCCAGAAGTTGTACAGGAATTCCCCGCGTCGGCGGACATAGGGGATACGGTCGTCGGTGTCGAGGATTTCCAGGGTGTGTGACTCCAACTCGGCGAATCGCGCGGATGCGGTCAATGCGGCCACCGTCGGCTCATTATGCGTGCGCACCCAGGTCAAGGCTTCCTCGCCGGTCACATCCTCCAACCACAGGTGGGGGTCATCGGCTGCGGTGTTCCCAGAGGTCGTCGGCCCAGAAGTCATGGGCCCAGCATATCGATAGGCTTAGTCGGGCAGGATGTGCAGAATCCGGCGCAGTTCGGCGCTCGGGATGATTTCGAGGGTTTTTCGCTCGGGGTCCGTGGCGGAGATCCGGGTGATGTTATCGCCGTACCAGTGGTAGACATTCGGTGATACCGACCATGACGCGTTCTCATGGGTCCGTGCGGCGATCTGCGCCAGTCGGCTGATCGCGAGCACTGCCTCCGACGACACGATCAGGTGCGCGAGGACGGTGTGGCGGTCGGGTACGGCGAATGCCACGCCGTAGGGTGCGTCGCTGCCGAATATGTCCGCGGTGAGACTGGCCATGTTGAGTGCCTTCGACGCGGTAAACACCGAATGGCCCGCCACCATGGTGACCGTCCCATCGGCGATTGCGGTCACCTCATCGAGGGATTCGTTGTCGGTGTTGCGCTGCCCGCGGGCGAACAAGGATGGAAGGTCGAGTCGTTGGGCGCGACCCCCGTCGAGGTAGGTCACCGTCTCGGGATAGTCGATGCACAGCACCGCGGCGAGATCGTCGGCGATGGGCCGCGCATACCCCGACATGTCGATTCCACCCATCTGCAACGCGTCCACAGGCAGCAGTCGCGTGCGGATCTGCGCTGATAATTCGTCCGGGGTCAGCTCGTCGACGGGAGTCTGATGCTGTGCGCGGGCCATCGCACCGAAATGCTGCTCGACGACGCAGTGCCAGTCAGATCGGGGCGAGTTGCGGCATTTGGCGATGGCGTTGTCGATGGTGATGCGCATCCCGCCGACGGCGATCAGGTCGGCGCCGTTGTCGGCGACGACCACCTCGACGCCGTTCTGGGCGAGGATTCGTTGCGCGGCCGAGCGTATCCACGCCACATCGGCGGTACTCAATGCCGGAAAGACGCGATCGGGTTCATCGCGGCGCGGGTCTGGCTTGGGAGCCCGCTCGCTGCCTCGGCGTCGGAATAAGGCCACGGTAGACAACCTAGCGGTCTGTCGCTGAACTAGTTTGTTGTTCGGTTGAGTGTGGTTCGAGCGCGGGCGACTTCGGCAAGGATGGACTAGACGGTCATGGTCCGCGTTGATCAGTGGGTGTGACCAGCCGGGGTGGACCTGGTGGTCAGCTGCAAGATCCGGGCGACCGTCTTCTCAGGGATCGGCGCCTTGCGGCCGGAGCCGGGGGCGATCGTTCGCTAGCCGTCCAGTTCGTCCGTCCCGAACGCAATGCACCACGCACGTGGGTGACTGCGGTGACCAGATGCGCCCAGCGATCACCAAATTCAGTTCTCCGTGAGCGGTATTAAGCAACACTTCAACGCGTACCACCTCACGATGAGCGCTGGCATAGGACTGTGCGACCGACTCGAGGGCCTCACGTTGCGCGGCGGTGATCTCTAGCGGCGGAGCGTCCGGGCGTTGCGTATCCACATGTCACCGCTCATCTGAATATTCAATTGTGCGACATACCGCTAGTGGTCGCGATCGTCCGCCATACGCAGGAAAAGGGTGGGTGCTGATGATTTCTCCAGTGTGCGGAGGGGGTCTGCCATCCGGGGTGTGCACTGGTGGTCGGATTCGTGCAGCGGAACTGGGCCACTAGCAAGTTGATTAGAGTCCCTCCGATCGGTGTGATCGCGATGTAGTCGGCACGCAGATCCTCGCACGATCTCACCGGGTCCGGGTGGGGTAACGATTTTCCACTCGTTATAGCCTGAACTGGGAAAATAGTAGGTCGTACCGGAAGGATGAATCCTTGAGAACGAGCGGTCTTAAGGCCGGTCGGTCTTGGGTACGGGGATAACTCCGATAGCGGGGAAGGTGGGCAGGTATTGACAGTGGGCATGAGAAATATAGTGGGTGAGGCTCCCAGTCGCTCGATGTCTGTGATATCGAGCGACTGATCCAGCGCGTCGTCACGGAGGTCTGATCCGTGCGCGACTGGATAACGGGCCGCGTATCGAGGAATTGGCGACCATTCCCCGTTGGTCCACGTTCATCTACAGCGACATATGGAAGTGAGCTGTTGCTTAGTTCAGTGCCGCGCCCGCTGTGGCGCCATCGCGGCCCGCAGTGCTGGCAGCAGTGTCTCGACCACCTCGTCGGGCGTCATCGATGCTAGTTGTCCGACTTTGATGAGGTGGCGTTCGGTGATCAACCCGACAACGATCACTGATGTAGCGGTGGCGCGGCGAAGGGCATCGGCGGTGCCGAGCCGCGCGCTCAGCCGCCCGATCACTTCGCTGACGATGTAGCCCCGGAACGCGTCCAAGAATTCGGGGGTGTCGGCGGCGCGGCGGGCCGTCGCAACGAGCTGCGCGAGCCGCGTGTCGTCGTCCCAGGTCGTGATCGTCTCGCGCAGGATTGCCTCGGGCAGTTGCGCATCCGGATATTCCAGAGCACGGCCTAGTATCCGCGATGGTGAGTCGGTCATAGACATCACCTCGGTGAACAACCCGTGCTTGCCGCCGAAGTGATATGAGATGAGCGCCGCGTCCACCCCGGCTTTCGCCGCGATCGCGCGTAGTGAGGTTCTGCTGTAACCGTTTTCGGTGAACATAGGCCCCGCCGCATCGAGGATTCGTGCTCGGGCGGTTGACTCTCCACGCGGTCGTCCGCGCCTGGTCTGACGGGTTAGCACTGATCTATTCTCTCCGGTGCCCGCGCCGGTCTGGGTGCGGATAGGTTGTAGTGGTTCGCAGAAAATTCATCACTCGCGCCGATTCGCTCATCTTGTGTCAGATTGAAATCTGACGTAGCGGTGGGGCGGGTGGCAGTTCCAGCTCGCGCTATTGCGGTGGTGCGTAGGTCCGCACTCCTGTACCGAAAAGCTAGCACCGGCACGGGAAAATGATCGAACTTTGCTGTCCCGTAGTTTCCTTTGGGCCTATATCGCGGCGAGACTGGGATGTGGCAGGTGCGTGCATCGGGCGATGCCGGAATGGCCGCCGACTCAGCGTTGCGCCGTAATCGAGAAAATTCAACGGCATTGACGGACATGGGCGTGGAGCGTTCGCTCATCGTGATGAGACCTACATGGGAGTCACTGATAGGGGGCGTTCGATATGTCCGATAACCGAGAGTGGGTCGGCGCAACGCGGACTGCGCGATCAGTAGATGTGTCATCGCGACGGCACCGTACGGTGCTGGTGGTCACCTGTCTGGCATTGGCCACCGTAGTGTCATCGGTACCAGCACTCAACGTTGCGATTCCTGAGTTGGCGCGGGACATCGGTGCTACTCAGACCGAGCTTGCGTGGATCGTGGACGCCTACGCCCTGGTGTTTGCGGCGCTGCTACTCACCGGCGGCGCGCTTGGGGACCGCATCGGGCGCCGTCGGGTTCTGTTGGCCGGGTTGCTCGTTTTCGGTCTCGGTGCTGCAATTGCGATGACCGCCAGCGGTCCTACCGAACTGATTGTGCTCCGCGGTGTCCTGGGAGTTGGGGCGGCATTGGTCATGCCGGCCACACTTTCCACGATCACCGCCACTTTCCCAGACAAAGAACGGGTGAAGGGCATTGCGGTATGGACCGGAGTTGCCGGAGCCAGCGCGGTGCTGGGCGTGTTTGCCTCGGCCATACTGCTCGAATGGTTCTCCTGGCGTTCCATCTTCGCGCTTAACGTGGTGCTCGCGGTGGTAGCGATCGCCGGCACCGCGCGCGTGGTCCCGGAGTCCGCCGACTCTGAACGCGCTGCCCGTGACCCTATGGGGTCTTTACTCGCTGTCGTTGGACTCGGCGTCCTGGTTTACTCGGTACTCGAAGCACCGACATATGGCTGGGGTGCCACGCGTACTGTTGTCGGCTGTCTCGGTGGGGTGGTAGTGATCGTCTGTTTTGTTGCCTGGGAGATGAGGACTCCGCGACCGTTACTCGACCCGCGCCACTTCCGCGACCGTGCAGTATCGGCGGGCACGCTGTCGCTGGCGGCGCAGTTCTTTTGCTTCTTCGGCTTCATTTTCGTGATCCTGCAGTACTTCCAGGAGGTGCGTGGGGATTCGCCGCTAGTGGCGGCGGTGTCGATGCTGGTGCTTCCTGCTGGGTTGATCCCGGCGGCACGGTCGGCGCCGATCCTGGTGCAGTGTTTTGGGCAGCGGCTGCTGTGCGGGCTCGGGTTGTCTCTCATCGGTGCGGCAACCCTCGGACTGCACGCCGTCGGTGGCGATACCCCCTACTGGGTGATCGGATGCCTCATCTTCCCGATAGGGCTCGGCATGGGATTTGCGATGACCCCGGCCACCACCGCGATCACGGCGGGGATGCCTCGTGCGCAACAGGGTGTAGCGTCGGCGCTGAACGACCTGTCCCGCGAACTCGGTGGTGCGCTGGGGATTGCGGTGCTGTCGTCGCTTATGGCGTCGACTTACCGGGATCGGCTGCGACTACCGGCGGAGGGCCGGTTGCCGCCCGGAGCTGGCGATGCTGCTCGCTCGTCGCTGGCGGCGGCCAGCCAGCTTGGGCCGCAGATCGCCGGGGAGGCTCGTACCGCCTTCATCGCTGGTATGCAGCATGCGTTTCTGGTTTCCGGGATCGTGACACTCGTCGCTGGTGCGGTGGTTGTGGTAGTCCTCAAGGTAGGCACCACGCCTGAGCCTGTCACCGCCATCGAAGACAGCTGAATGCGTGTCGCCCAGACTTCGGGGAAGAGAGTGCTGGGAGATCTGGTCCTCGTCATCTTGGTACGTCATGCCAGGGATCTTCAAGAAGCTCAGTTCCGGGTACGCCGACCGGTGAGGTTTTTGTGGGGGTTGCGGCTGCCGGAGTGATTCATAGGTGTGCGCGAGACACAGTTGACTGGATGCCGGACTAGGTGCTGCTTTATCTGGCGGCATCCTCGTTCAAGTGATCGCATTTCGGTGAGGAGTACGTGACGGACTTCTGAGAGGAATTCGCGGCGCTACACGGTGGTGAACCGATATCTAAGCGAATGTCTGTCCGATTCAATGCTGTGGCCTACACCAATTCCTGTTGTTCACAGTCGTCACGTCCGGTAGAGGCTGGCTGCTGCTGGCACCCTCGTTGTTCTTTGTTGCGCTGCGTGACCGAGTGTGCAACATAATCGGATGCACCTTTTGATCAGCGCAGACAAAAAGATACTTCCGGGGCTTCTACACCGTGAAGGGTTACTGGGTGATCGCTCCCCTCGTTCCGGGCCATTCCACGCACGATGGCCGTCGACTGTGGCAGTTTGGCCGAGGCGATTCTGTTCGTTCCTGCGTAGTGGGGTCGATGTCGCCGACGGCGCCCCGGTGACCGCATTCGCATGCGGTATGAATGTCCGACAGTTGTTGCCGCGCAACACCATTTTCCGTGAGGGTCCGTAGAGTGCTCGTTGTTATCGAGACGCCATGTCAAGCCCGCTAACGGCCACGATTCGATGCGGTTGAATGGCGTACCGGATAGAAGGCGTTGGCCCAATGGGTAATTCCCCGGATGATCATCTCTGCCGAATAATCGATAACCGAAGAATGTATGTCCATACCTTAATGCCAGAACTGGGGGCTTCGATGTATTTCGATCTGGACCGCCGGCTGCGGGACCTGAGAGAGAGCACGGCCGCCGCGGCCACCGAACGACGTGCTGCTGCTGCCCGGCCCTACGGAGACTGGAAATGGCTAGGCACGCAGGGCATCCTCGGCTGCTCGGTATCCGAGGACGTTGGCGGAGCGGGCCGCACCGCAGTGGTGTCCGCCGCGGGGCACAGTCATACGAGTTTGCGGCACGTGTTCCAGCCGCCTGCCGGTGGATAGGTGTGATCGAATGCGACCACGTGGTCGATATCACACTTGTCGGCGTGGGGTCCGTACTGAGGTTAACGCCGATGTTGTGAGCGCCGGTGGTTTGGCGGCGTAACCAGCCGGGTGGTCGCTAGTGCCGTAGCCGCCCATCCCTGGCGCCTCGATACCGGCCGGCCGATGGGAGCCGTCAGTGAGGTCTGCGCAGGCGTATACCCAGGGGAGCTTTTGGCGTCGGTGTGGGTGGTCCTAGTGTTCTCGGATTCGTGGTCGTCGGTGGGGTCATCGGGATTGACGGTGGCGGTTATAGGGCGGTGAATGTCAGCGCATTCGCATGTCAGATGGGTACCGGGCGGGCCTTTGATTTTGGTGAGAGCGGCGACGCGCCTGCCTTGTGGGGCGCGGATCATCGCCGCATACCCGTGCCGGGATCAATTCCGCGGTCCGCCGCGCGAGGTGCAGTCCTTGTTCGGCGAGCTGACGGTCCGCGGGTTGCACGGGTGTCCTACGTAGCGAACCTGCAAAAGTTACCGGCGGGTACGGCGACGCTGTGCGCGGCTATGTGTAGTGGAAGTAGGCTGACCCTCGTGGCTGAACACTTTCAAACAGTTGTCCTGGGTGCCGGTCCGGGTGGGTATGTGGCCGCGATCCGGTCCGCCCAACTGGGTCTCAAGACCGCCGTCATCGAGGAGAAGTATTGGGGCGGTGTGTGTCTGAATGTCGGATGCATCCCGTCGAAGGCGTTGCTGCGCAACGCCGAACTGGCCCATATCTTCAACCATCAGGCGAGCACATTCGGAATCTCCGGTGCGGTCTCCTTTGACTTCGGGGCGGCCTTCGATCGCAGCCGTAAGGTCTCCGAAGGGATAGTCAAGGGCGTCCACTTCCTGATGAAGAAGAATAAGATCACCGAGATCGACGGTTACGGGGTCTTTCAGGACGCGAAGACCATCACGGTAGGCGATCGCGTGATCACCTTCGACAACGTCATTATCGACACCGGTTCCACCGTCAGGCTGCTGCCCGGCGTCGAACTCTCCGAGAACGTCGTCACGTACGAAACTCAGATCCTTACCAGGGAACTCCCGGACTCGATCGTCATCGTCGGTGCCGGTGCGATCGGTATGGAGTTCGGGTATGTGCTCGCCAACTACGGCGTCGATGTGACGATCATCGAATTCCTGGACCGGGTACTGCCCAATGAGGACGCCGACGTGTCCAAGGAGATCGCCAAGCACTACAAGAAGCTCGGCGTCAAGGTGCTCACCTCCACCGGGGTGCAGACCGTCACCGACAACGGCGATTCCGTGGTCGTCACCTACAAGGACAAGAAGGGCGTTGACGGCTCGGTGACCGTCGACAAGGTGCTCATGTCGGTCGGATTCGCCCCGCGAGTCGAGGGCTTCGGCCTGGAGAAGACCGGTGTGGCGCTCACCGAGCGCGGCGCGATCGCCATCGACGACTTCATGCGCACCAATGTCGAGGGCATCTATGCGATCGGCGACGTGACCGCCAAACTGCAACTGGCACATGTCGCCGAAGCCCAGGGTGTGGTAGCCGCGGAGACGATCGCGGGCGCCGAAACCATGCCGCTCGGCGACTACCGTTTCATGCCGCGCGCCACCTTCTGCCAGCCGCAGGTGGCCTCCTTCGGGCTCACCGAACAGCAGGCCAAGGATGCCGGTTTCACCGTGACTGCCACCACCTTCCCGTTCAGCGCCAACGGCAAGGCGCAGGGTCTGGCCGAGACCGCGGGTTTCGTGAAGCTCGTTACCAACGCCGATACCGATGAACTGCTCGGGGCGCACCTGGTGGGTGACAATGTCTCCGAGATGCTCCCGGAACTGACCCTGGCCCACAAGTGGGATCTCACGGCCAAGGAACTGGCCCGCAACGTTCACACGCACCCGACGCTGAGCGAGGCGCTACAGGAAACGTTCCATGGCGCGATCGGGCACATGATCAATCTGTGAGCCGCACGTGGTGTGTGCGAGCCATGATGAAACCGGCCGTCGGGCGCCAATCAGCGCGCGACGGCCGGTCGCACTCCCGCCACTGCCGCGGACGCAACCATGCGTGTGTGAGTGTGTTCCCTCAGCTCGGTGAGCAATTCGTCGGCGGCCGGCCACATCCGCTGACCACCCACATACACCTCGCGCAGATTCCGCTGCCCGCACGCCAGCACGTATGTCGCTACCGGATCCCAGATGGGACCGGTGTCGGGTCGGCGCGGGTCGACGATCACGAAGTCGGCGAATTTACCCACTTCCAATGATCCCACCCGATCGGCGACCCCGATGGCTTGCGCCGATCCGAGCGTATGCGCGCGCAACACATCCGCGGGGGTCAGCAACGCCGCATCGCTGTGTGCGGCGCGCTGGGTGAACAGGCCGTGGCGCATATTTTCGAACGGGTCGGTGAGGTCGGTGCATGACTGGTCGTCCACACCGATGCCGACGGTGACCGATCTGCGCAGCAGTGCCGGAATATCGGCGATACCCGAACCCAGGCGGCCATTGGACATCGGCTGCCACACCACGGACGTACCCGATTCGGCCACCCGATCGACCATCCGGTCGGTGGGGTGCACGAAATGACCGAATGCGAACCGCTTCCCGAGCACACCCGCATCGTCATACCAGTCAAACTTGGCCTGCTGGATCTCTATCTGTTCGGCGGTCTCCACGAAATGCGCCTGATTGGTGATCCCGTAGCGCGTCATCAGAGACTTTTCGCGGTGGGCGGTGATCGCCGCCGACGACCACTGCACCGCCCCATATACGGAGCCGCCCAGATTTTGTTCCGGCGCAACAGAATCGAGGTGATTCATCACCGCATCGAAGCCGTCGAACGCGTCGTTCTCGGGTAGTTGCTCATCGTCGAGGCGTACGCTGGTGACAAATCGGATACCGCTGTCGGCGACACCGTCGATCTGGCGGAAAACGAATTCCACCGGTTTGACGGTTTCGGCCCGCAGGGTAGAGGTGTCGTAGTCGAATACCGAGACCACGCGGCTCTGGGTGAAGTTGTATACGGAGGTTACGCCGGCCGAGAGGTGGTCAACCCCGCCCGCTCGCGAGAGCCAGTACAGGGTTTCGGCATCGGCTCCGGCGAGCATCCGCCCGTTCTGTGAGACCCAGGCGTAGAGCGGACTCGACGCGGCAACGCCACGCATTCCCCCGGTGAAGATATGGCTGTGTCCGGAGACGAAACCCGGTGCGAGAAAAGCTCCCTGGACGTCGTGAACCGCTACATTGCGTTCACGGGGCGTGGGTGCACGACCCTCACCGATGCCGCTGATACGCCCGTCGGTGACTTCCAGCCAGCCCTCGAACCATTCTTCAGAGTGTTCCTGATCGGCATTGACCGGCAGGATGATCGCATTCGTGAAGACGTCGGTTGTGCTCATCCCGGCAGTACCTCGCAACTCCAGCCATCGGTGCCGGCGGTGAATCGGACTCGCTGTGACGGCCCGATCGGATCGCCGCGCCAGAAGGTGATGGACTTGGGAACGATGCGATAGCCGACCCACTCCGCCGGGGGAGTCAGAATCGGGTGTGCTGCGTCGAATTGCGCCCACGCCGTGTGGCGTTCGGACTCGGACAAGTGTGCCATATCGGTGGTGTTGAGCCAGGCCAACAGTTGCAGGTAGCGCCCCCGCCGCTGGTATACCGATGTTTCCTCGGCAGGGTCGGCTCGTGATACGTCGCCGTGCAGGGTGAACTGCTTGCCGAGCCCGGGCCACGCGAATGACACCGCCGCACGTGGATTCGCGGCGATCTCGGCAACCTTCGCCGAGCGCGAATCTGTATGGAAATACACTGCGCCGTCGGCGAATTCGGAGAGTAGTACATGGCGCAACCGTGGGTATCCGTCCTGCCCGATGGTTGAGAGCCCCATCAGTAGCGGAGCGCTCGTACCAGCCGGCGGAACCCACATCGACAGTAGTCGCAGCGGGTCGATGCTGGTGCGGGCTTCGGCGTCGCAATCGACGCCGAAGCCATCGCCGGAGGTAATCACTCGATACCCCTGCCTGGAGTGAAACTCGCGATCTCGGGCAGCGCGGTCACGATCTCGTCGACACGCGCGGCGAATAGCTGTGCACCTGCCTCTGCGTTAGCCCCGGTGGGATCACCGATCACCCCGGATTCGTCGAAATCGGTAGACAGCCAACCGAATTTGATGAGTTTTCCGAAGCCGACATGTGTTGTCTCAACGAGGGACTTGGGTACCGAGTATGCGGCCACCGACATATCGACCAGGTCGGGACGTAGATGCAGCATCATCGATGTCTCGGCCCAGCCCGCGTGAATACCGAGACCGTGTTCGGTGTCCCCGGCGACCGGTGGAGCCGACACGATGAAAGTCTGCAGGTCAAATCGCCGCCGCAGCTCACGCAGTAAGACCTCAAGGATTGCCGAGTTCCCTCCGTGGCAGTTCACGAATAGCAGCCGCCGTGCCGGGGTTGCGGCGATCGCCGCACCGATATCGACGACAGTCTCGAAAAATGTTGCCGCGCGCAGCCATATCGCGCCGGGTAGCCGGGCGTGTTCGTCGGATTTGGTGTATCCGAGCGCCGGCAGTAACCACACATCCTGACCGTTGGCTGCCGAGGTGCGCACAACCTGCGCGGCAAGCGCTTCGGCGACGGTGAGATCCGTCGACAGCGGTAGGTGCGGGCCGTGGGGCTCGATGGCCCCGGTCGGCAGTACCAGCACCGAATCCGGTGATAGTGCCGTATTTACCTCGCTCGTGGACAGATCACTGAATCTGCGATCTGGTCCGATCACATCCATCTCCCGGGGTTGAGTAGTCCATGTGGATCGGTCTTGCGGGCCAACGCCCGAACTCGTTCGGCGTCGAGATCCACGTACCACTGATGCGGCGAATGTATGCCGACGCCGAGTTCGGTGAGCTTGGCAACCCCCGCCGCCATCTGCTCCGGGGAGGAGTAGATCCCGTTAATCATTCCGAACATCATCCCGTGTCCGGCTTCTAGATGCAGCATGCCTCCCTCGTAAACGTTCTCGCACTCGTCGAGGCGTTCGACAAGCACATTGCCTTGGCATTCGAAGTGAAAATACTTGCCTGGGTGTGCTTTTTGCAGCCACCAGGTGGGATGGTTATAGGACAGCGTTGATAGCTTGATGCTCTGCACCAATCCCTCGCGCATATCTTCGATTCGGCCGCCCGCGGCGCGGATGGCGTCTGTGGTCTGCTCTACGCTTGCGGCATCGATGATGCCACGAACGTTGGCGCGGCCAGCGACCAAAGCCGGGTCTTTTGGCAGTGCGGCGACAACCTCGGCCCGGTCGGCCGAGAGTAGCCGCGGTAATGGGGTAATCGTCGAGATACCCATTGCCGTAGAGAAGGCCGTGTGGTGGTCGTCGAAACTCGCGTAGAGACATCTCCAGTCCTGGAGTGGCTCAAGACGAATACGGGCCCGAACGATGATTCCCGCGACCCCGTAGGTGTGTATGAAAGGTTGTGCCTCTGCTCCTTCGAGATGAATCACTTCGGCATCATCGGTGGCGAAAACGACGTCGACCGCCTCGACGAACCCCATGTGATTCCGGTCGTGCACGATGGTTCCGGTGCCTGCGGAGCCGCCACCGAGGAAACCGCCGAGCGATGACTGCACAGTGGAGGGATACATCCACAGCTGCGAACCATGCGCCCACGCGGCCTGTTCCAGCGAGATCATCCGTGCCCCGGCATCTGCGGTGATCGCCTCATCGGTGACTTCGTGAATCGTTGTCAGCGAGGTCATATCGAGCACCACACCACCGAACCGGGGAACTGCCTGGCCGTAGTTCCCGGTACCTTTGCCCCGGGTGGTGATGGGCACGCCGTGGCGCACGGCGGCCCGCACGATCTGCGGGACGGCTTCCACCGTGCGCGGGTAGCAGACGACATCTGGTCTGCCCTGTGGCTGTGCCGACAGGATCGGGCTCATATAGGAGCCGTCGCGAGCAGCCCGATCCAGGGAACGCGAGAGCGTGGACACGCTGCGCGGTCCGACGATGGTAACGAGTTCATCGATCAGGGCGTCTACGTCATCGGCGGTGAACGGCGGCCGCCCCGCGTCGGTGGGGACGGGAAACAGTGGAGCCGATATCATGGCAGGCTGATCGACTTGTCGAGGAATTTGTTGGTGGCCACCTGCTCGGGCGTCAAATCGGACGCTATCGGGGTCTTTTGCTGCGCAAATATTGGTCGGGTGATGTCGATCATGTGCGCTACCCGGCTCGGATCGAAAGCGCCGATGGTGTTATCCGGACCGTTGGCGACCAGCTTGAGATCCTTCATCTGCTTGACCGCGAAATCGGCCTGACCCTTGTCGTATACCCAGCCGGAGTTGAAGTCGGAGACAACCTTGACGATCAGATCATTAGTGGCTTCCGGGCTTGTCATGTACGCGACTTCGGCACGTTGCAGCACGGGCACCAGCTTCTGCAGGCACGGTGAATCCTTATCCAGATCAGCCGAACGTACGGCTATGGCAGATTTGTAGGTGGGGAAACCTGCCGCGTCCACCAATTGGAAGGCGACGGGCTTTTTCCACCCCTGCACCTCGTTCTCATACAGGTAGGGTTCGGAGCTGGCGTATCCCTGCTGTGCCTTCTTGCCACCTGCCGCAACGAAAGTCGCGGGTGTGCCGTCGTAGCTGCCGTCGATCTGGGCCTTATTCAACACGCCGGCGCCAGTCAGATAATCCATGTATGTGCTGCCAGAGAAGTAGAGCACCGTCGCGTTGACCTTCTTCAAATCGGCGATGGTCTTCACCTGCGGATAGGTGGCCGGATCCCACATGATCATCTGCGGGCTGACATTGAGCGGAGAAAAGACGGCGGTGGTCTTCTTGGAAGCGGAAGTCTGGATAGTTTGGTCCTGGTCGACGTAGCCGAGCAGAATGGAATCATCCTGGAACATCTGCGAAGTCACCGATTGATTACCGATTGCCGGTCCGCCGGAACGGATCTCCACATTGACACCCGTATAGCTACCGTTATCGAAGAGCGGGCCGCTCACCTTTTTGGCATTGGCATCGATAGTGGGATTGGGCCCGAGCAACTGATAGAGATGTCCATGCTCGGCTTCCGGATACCAGTCGGTCTGAATGGTGACTGTTTTGGGACACACAGTGCTCAGATCGGTCTGGCCGATGGTGCCGGTGAAACTCGTCGTTGGTGAGGTGTCACTACTGCTACCGCCACAGGCGGAGGTAGCCACAACTGCCGCTGCGGTCGCGGATAAGGCGATCCCGGTGCGAATCCGGTGCGCGAGGGATGTCATTGCTTTTGCGATTCCGTTCTGAGAGTGGGGTGTATGAGGGATGAGGCGATATCGGTGTCAGCGTTGATACCACCGCCCGACCACTCGGTTGCCGAGCCAGCCGAAAAAGACGAAGACGACCACACCGAGCAGCGATGCGAGAATGATCGCGGCAAATAGATCCGCGGATTGCAAGCGAGAACGATAATTATCCAGGAGCACACCGATACCCGGCTCACCCTGTTTGAAGAAGAAGTCGCCCACGATGGCGCCGACCACGGCCAGTCCCGCGGAGATGCGTAACCCGGCGAATATCGCGGGCATCGCGGCCGGGAACTGGAGTTTACGCAATACCGTTAGCCGTCGAGGGTGATGCAGCGCGAAGAGATCGTGCATCCGGGGATCGACCGATTTCAGACCGAAAAGGGTATTGGACACAATGGGAAACAGCGCGATCAATACGCAGACGAACACCCTGGCGCTGAATCCGAAGCCGAACCAGAATCCGATGAGTGGTACGAGGGCAAGGATCGGGATGCATTGCAATATGACCGCATAGGGAAATAGTGCCTGCTCGGCAGAAGATGACTGGGACATCACCACCGCCCAGGCGATCCCGATCACGGCGGCAATGAGCAATCCGGTCAACGCTACAGTCGCGGTGCGGCCCAGTGCATTCCACATCTCCGATGAGCTATCGCCGAGGAGGCCGTCGGTCACTACCTGATGCGGTGGAGGCATGAGGAAGCGGCGAGCGGGATCGAGGACGAGGTAGCTGATCACGTACCACAATGCGATTACCAGCACCAGAACGAGCAGGGGAGTGACGGCACGGCGTAGCCGGGTGATCACCGTCTGTGCCGAACTGGTGTGGCGGGGTGCGGCTGTGGTGGTGTTCGTGGGTGCTTGTACCGGTGGTGTGGTCATGAGTGCGCCTCCCGTAGTGCGTTGGACACATGCGCGGCGATCTTGGTGAACTCCGGCGTGTAACGCAATTCGCTGCGCCGCGGGAATTCAAAAGGTATATCGATAGATTCGACGATGCGACCGGGACGTCCGGACATCACGAGAACCTTGGTCGAGAGGAACACCGCCTCGCTCACCGAATGGGTGATGAACAGTCCCGCGAACGAGCCCTGCGCGAACAACTCGGTCATCTCGGTGCCGAGCCGCTCGCGGGTGATCTCGTCGAGCGCCGCGAATGGCTCGTCGAAGAGAAATAACTCAGGATCGATGGACAGTGAACGCGCCAGCGATACACGCATTTTCATGCCGCCGGACAGCTGATGGGGAAGATGATCGGCGAATCCGGTGAGGCCGACAGTGTCGAGGGATTTAAGGGCACGCTCGCGCCGCTCGTTTTTGGGTCGGTGGTCGAGTTCGCTGAGGAGTTCGACATTTCCTCGTACCGTGCGCCACGGGAGCAGGGTGGCGTCTTGAAAGACGTATGCGATCCGGTCGGTACCGGTGTGCATATACCCGTCGGTGATGTGTTCAAGGCCCGAGGCGAGGCGTAGCAGGGTGGACTTACCGCAGCCGGATGGTCCCACGACACTCACGAATTCGTTCGCATGAACGGTCATCGATACGTCGGTGAGTGCTGTGGTGCCATTGGGGTAGGTCAATGCCGCATGGTCGAAACCGAGGATCTGTCTCCTGGATAGTGTTGGGGCAGAGGTAGTGTCGGTCATCTATGCCTCTTCGCTGGACTGGTGTGGGGGGTATGTGGCGGACGTGCTGTGTTGTCGCAGGTCAGTGCTGTTTCAGCTCACCGGCTTGTGGCGACGCTGTCGAGTGCGAATGACGTCTGATAGGTGGTGTGACTGCGGGAGATCAGCACTCCGTTGCCGATGACGACTCTGTCTGCGGGCGCCATGCCGATGATCTCCACGAGATCGTTTCCGCGTACCGCAAGCAGATCGGCGCGTGCACCGGGGTGCAGGCCGGCAGCTGGTAGGCCCATCACCGCGCGTGCATCGTTAGTGACGAGATCGATGGCTTGCGTGGGTGTTTGGTGGCCGGCGGTGAGTAGCAGAGATGCGGTCTCCAACGGATCTGCGCGGCCGACGGGATTGAACGGATCACGGATGTTGTCGGCACCGGCGGCGACGCGTACCCCGGCGTCGCGCAGTGCGGAGATGGGTGCGATTGCGCGAGGTGCTGCGGTGGTGATGCCGCGTGCCTGCAAGTACAGGTTGGTGATAGGTAATGCCACAACGCCAATTCCCGATGACGCGAGGTGACCGGCCACCGAGGATAACTCGCTATCGCGCAGCGTGGAGAGACGGCAGCAATGCCCGGCGGTCCGGATGCGTGTGGGCGGCCAGTCGGCTACGAGGGAGGCGAACTCTTCGATCGTGGCTGCGTCGCCGGACAAGAATTCATCCGCATGCAGGTCGATGCCGACCCCGTTGCGTTCGGCGATGGCGACCAGCGCGCGTGTCTCGGAGATGGGAGATGCGGCCAGATGGGGTGCGCCGCCGACAAAATCGGCGCCGGCAGCCAGTGCGTCTTCAATGAGGGCGGCCGAGGTGCCGGGTGGCGCGAGCGCGACGATCTGAACTGTCAGCACACCGCCGAGCTCGGCTCGCAGGCGATTGACAGCGCGAATGGCACGCAGTGGATCGCTGTACTCCGGACTGGTGTCCTCTGGTGTGCCAAGGATATCGACATGGGTTCGCACCGCTGTTGTTCCGTTGCGCAACAGTAATAATGCCGCTGTGCGGGCACGATCGTAGAACGAATTCTCGTCGAATGTTGCGGCAGCCTTTTGCCAGGAATTCACCGCGGCTACCAGATCTCCCACGGCCGGGTTGATCAACGACCACGACAGGGCTTTGTCGAGGTGGGCGTGCGGCTCGGCTCCGGCTGGTGTGACGACATAACCGCGCAGGTCGAGCCAGCCCGGCGGGGCCGACTCATTCGACGGATCATGCGCGGTGACTTGGGCAACGACGACCGAACCATCGGCAGCGACGTCGAATGCGGCATCGACGATATGTCCCTGGGGGGTCGTCGCGCCGACGACCCCGTTCAGTGGCGTGTCCGGAAGGGTATGGGTCATGGAACTCTCTGTCAGGGAAGGCTTTATAGGTTCTTATCGCCCTGGCTGGTTGGCGGTTCGGTGGTGCCGGAGGGGAGTCTCCGGCCTGAGTGGATGTTGATGTGGTCAACATTTGTTAGAATAGGACTGGGTTATTTCCTTGCTGTTACAAGACATCGTCATCGTTGTGACGTCGTGTCGCGTCGATCCCACCCGCATCACAACGCCCGAGCCGCGGAAGGTTCCGATATGGCCCTCGACACCCCCGATCCGGCCCAGGAGTCGCTCGGCTCGGAAATTCGCCGACGCAGAAAAGAATTAGACCTCACGCTGGCGGTGGTTGCACGGCGTGCGGGTATCTCGCACTCGTTTCTCTCCCAGCTTGAACGTGGCTACGCGCGCCCAAGCATGCTGACGCTGGAGCGCATCGCCAAGGCGCTGGGAACCACTCAGGTGCAACTCATGCTGGCCGGTGACTCCCCGGAGGATGCGGCTGCGCCCGATGATATTGCGGGTGTCCAACTGGTGCGTGCGGGTTTCGGCATGCATCTACCGCAGGCCGACGATGGCGACGGGCCCGGCTATAGCCGACTGCTAGTGCGCGGGGCGGCGAATTTCTATCCGCAGGAGCAGGTTCAGCGTCGCCGAAGCTTTGGGGCGTTCTACTCTCACGCTCAGGACGAGTGGGTGCATGTTGTCGAGGGTGCGATCGAGGTTGACCTCGACGACGATCGGCTGATTCCGTTGCATACCGGTGACAGCCTGTATTACGCTGGTGGCATTCCGCACCGATGGCGTGCCATTGGTGAATCACATGCCCGGCTCATCGTAGTGCAGGCGTCCATGTGAACGCGGAGTTTCCCTGGCTGGGATTGCGGGATATCCATTTTCGAGGAGTATCCCAGATGTCTTCCGATAGAACGACGTTCGGATCGCTTACGGTAAATCATGGTGGCGCCGCGGTGGCGGCGTCGTTCATCGATGTTGTCGTGACCGCGCGGCGTGCGCTGACCGGGAGGGTGGAGGAGTTCACGCTCGCCGCCGTGGACGGCTCGGCGTTACCCCCGTGGAGCCCGGGTTCACATATCGATCTCGTCCTGCGCACGGGTCTCGTGCGGCAATACTCGCTGTGTTCGAATCCGTCTGATTTGTCCCGTTACATGGTCGCCATCGACCGCAGGGATGACGGTCGTGGTGGCTCCGCATATGCCCATGAGAGCCTAACCGTCGGGACGGTCATATCGATAAGCTTTCCGCGCAACCACTTTGCGTTGACCCGGGCGAATGAATACGTCTTTGTGGCCGGCGGTATCGGGATCACCCCCATGCTCTCGCTTATCGCGCAGGCCACTTCCAGTGGACGGGCGTGGCGGATGATCTATCTGGCCAGATCTCGGGCGGATATGCCCTACCTTTCCGATCTACGTGGCCGTTACGGCGATCGGGTGCGAATCCATGAGAGCTCGCTCGATGGGCGTATTGATCTGTCGGCGGAACTCGCTGGCTTATCCAGGGGGACCGCCGTATATGCGTGTGGTCCGGCCACAATGCTTGTCGATGTCGCCGACGCATGTGACACTCAGCCGGCCGTCGATTCGTTCACCGAACGATTCACTATGCGCGACATAGGAGATCGCGTCAATACGGTATTCGAGGTCGCATTGGCCTACAGTGGCGAGACCTTCTCGGTTCCGCCGGATAAGAGCATTCTCGACATCCTGGACGAGAAGGGCGTGCTCGCACCGTCGTCGTGTCGCGAGGGGATGTGCGGCACCTGTGAGGTCGGGGTGGTGAGCGGGGAGATCGATCACCGTGATTCGGTGCTGACGCCGGAGGAGCAATCAGAGAATGAATCGATGATGGTATGTGTATCACGCTGCACCAGTGGACGATTGGTGCTGGAGCTGTGACCAATTCTGCGGCGGTTCCGCCACCGGAGTTCACCGTGATCCGTGGTGGTCGTGCGATCATGATCGACGATAGGACGCTGGGCGAGGGTGATGTCGTGGTGAGCGGCCCGCGAATAGTGGAGTCGGCTCCGGCCGGTCACGTGTCGACACGGATCGTCGACGCCACCGGATGTGTGATTACGCCCGGTCTGATCAACGCTCACCACCACCTGTTGCAGTCTGCGTTCCGCACGCTTCCCGGAACGCGATTCGTGCCGATGGCGCAGTGGCTTACCACGATGGCGGGTGCCTATGCTGCAGCCCGTACCGATCCGGAACTCGCCGGGCTAGCGGCTTCGGTGGGCATGGCGGAGTCGCTGCTCAATGGCGTCACCACGGTTGCCGATCACCATCTCACCTGGCCGCGCGGCGTCGATCCGGTGGCGATGGCGCGTGCCACCGCCACTGCGGCTCGTGCGGTAGGCGGCCGGTTGGCCTTTGTGCGCGGTACGGCGCGTGATAATCCGGAGCAGGCGGCCGAGTCTGTCGCTGCCATAGTGGAGGCGCTTTTGCCGGGTATTGCCGGAGGCGTGTCCGCCGACGGAATGCTGCAGTTGGCTGTCGGCCCCTCGGGGGTGCATGCCGACGGTCCCGAGACTTTCGCAGCGCTGGCGACGGTGGCCGCCGACTACGGCTTGCGACGACGCACTCAGGCGAATGAACAGATCGATGTTGCTATCGCACTGGAGAATTACGGGCGGCGACCGCTCGAACTGCTCGACGAGTGGGGTTGGCTGGCTCCCGATGTGACAGTGGCCCATTTGTGTGACATCAGTGAGTCGGAGATTTCGCTCCTCGCCGATTCGGGGGTAACGGCCACCCATGCGCCGGGATGTGACATCCCGATGGGCTGGGGAGTGGCGCCAGTGGCGCGATTGCGCGAGCGTGGCGTCGAGACGGGTCTGGGTACCAGCGGCGGCGGTAGTAACGATGCCGGCCACCTGCTCGCGGATGCACGACTGGCCATGCAGGTATCCGGGTTGATCGGCGAACCACTTGCTGCAACAGATCTTCTCGCGATGGCCACCATGGGTTCGGCGGCGGGTCTGGGCCGCACCGACCTTGGCCGGCTCACATGCGGTGCCGCCGCCGATCTGTGTATCTGGGACTGCTCGGATGTGCACGACGCCGGTGTTGCCGATCCTGTTGCCGGTCTCCTCTGGGCATCACCGGGCCGACGGCCTCGCGATGTGATGGTCGCCGGTCGCTGGGTTGTGCGCGATGGCCTTTTGGTAACGCAGGATTCTCGGGAGATAGCCGGACGTTTGCACCGAGAATTGGCGACGCGAAGCCGCTGAGATTTCGGCGGGTTATTCAAATTTTACGGGGCGGGAATTATCCACAGATTTGGGTCGGGTTGAGGCGTTTCGCCGTTTTTGTCAGTGCCGAAGGGTA
>JASGFW010000061.1:0-25938 GCA_047605305.1 Gordonia sp. (in: high G+C Gram-positive bacteria) | reverse complement strand
ACTGGCCCCTGCCATCATCTCGGAGCGGCCGTCATCTCAGAGCGAGGAGACGGCACTACTGGGATCGACGAGCACCTTCGCGTGATGCTCCGCACCACCGAGGGTTTCGAATACCTGCGCCACTCCGTCGAGCCCGACGGTACCGGTAATCATCGCCGCCACATTGACTTTCCCGCTAGCGATGAGATGGAGTGCGGAGCGGAATTCCGCAGGATCGTAATAGATCACGAACCGCAGATCGAGTTCCTTGTTGATCGCCATCACCGGACGAAAAGCGTCGCGCTGCATACAGACGCCGACGACGACAACCCGCGACCGCAACGGCGTCTGATTGGCGATCTGCTCAATCATGCCCGGCACGCCGACGCATTCGAAGACGACCGGCCCGCGCGGGGTGGCACCTATCTTGTCGGCGAAGGCCAGCGCCCGCCACCACGGGAAACGCGGAATTCGTTGCAGCTGATGCATTGCAGTGAAGGCCAGGCCGAGCAGATCACCCGTGCGGGTCAGGTATTTACCTTTGGCCGCGGCGAGGTCAAACGGCGAATCCACCTTCGGGTCCACCACGATATCCGCGCCGCACTGCCGGGCAAGTTCTCGCCGACCGGCCGAAAGGTCGGATGCGATAACGGTTTTCACACCGCGCGCCTTGAGTACCAGGATCACGCCGAGGCCGATGGGACCGCAGCCGATGACCACAGCGACATCGCGTTTGCCGACTTCACTGCGCGCCACCGCATGAGTGGCCACCGACAACGGCTCGGTGAGCGCCGCCTCATCGATCGAAACACCTTCGGGCACAGGTAATGTCACATCTTCTGCAACCACCACATATTCGGCGTATGCGCCGGGCGCCGCCTCCGAGAAGCCGGTCAGATGTTCGGTGTCACCGTGTTTGATGATCGGCATCGATGCCACGAGCGTGCCCGTCGGCCAGCGTCGCCGACACTTCGGCCCATAGGAGACCACCTCACCGATGAATTCATGCCCCATCACCACGTGCTGCGATGAACGCATGAACTGCTCGTAACCGACTTCGGCAGTGGCATCGGCGGTCCCGTCGCAGTGGGTACGCGCATGAAGGTCCGAACCGCAAATGCCGGTACGGACCACCTTCAGTAGCAACTGCCCGCGGCCCGGTTCGGGGGTGTCGATCTCCTCAACGGTCAGCTGTCCTTCGTGACACACCACAGCGCGCACCCGCTGCCTCCTTCTTCCTCGGTAGACATCGCCGACCAGCCTACGTGGGAGCAGTAGCCTGCATCACATAATGCCTGCTCGGTGACATCCCGCCGAACGCCGCGACGGAAATGATCTCGCACACTCAGCCGAAGTAAACACTGCCACGGCGGTGCAGCATCCGGAACAGGGTTTGCTGAATCTCCTCGCGAACGTGATCGGTGAGGTCGAAGATCACCATCGGGTCATCCGCCGACGATTCGTCATAGCCACCCGTCTCGATGGGGCGGCCGAAGTGAATGCGCCATTTCGACGGCAGCGGCACCAAACCCAACGGTCCCAGCCAGGGGAAGGTCGGGGTTACCGGCAGATACGGCAATCCGAAGAGACGGGCAATCGGCTTGAGATCGGCGATCATCGGATAAATCTCCTCCGACCCGACTATCGACACCGGAATGATGGGCACCGCGTTGCGCAATGCGGTACTGACAAAACCACCCCGGCCGAACCGCGCCAACTTGTACCGGTCCTTGTACAGCTTCCCGATACCCTTGTATCCCTCCGGCCATACCGCAGTGAGTTCACCGGCCCGCAGCAGGCGGTCCGCGTCGTTGGTGCAGGCCATCGTGGCACCGATCCGCCGGGCGACTTCGCTGACACCAGGGGTACCAAAGGCCATGTCGGCGGCCAGGATACGCAGATAGCGTCCGGTCGGATGATTCTCGTGAACCGCGAGACTGGTCATGATCGCGTCAACCGGAATCGCTCCGGCATGATTGGCCACCAACAGCGCACCACCGGACACCGGAAGATTCTCGACACCGGTCACCTGAACCCGAAACCACTTCTCATAGAGCTGGCGGATCGCCGGAAACCAGATCGCTTCGGTGAAGTGCTGGTCAAAACCGAACTCGTCGACCTCATACTCGCCGGTCATCCGTTCCCGGATGAACTCGGCGGTCGCGGTCAGCGAATCGGCGACCGCGCCGCGGATACCGCCCAGGCTATACAGGGAATTGCGTGTCGGAGCGGGGAGCGAGGAGCCGGGCGTATCCGTCAGTTCGATGTCGGCACTGATCGGAGTGATCTCCGCTGGCGGTCGATCGCATGTAGCGGCATTTGGGTCACCGAGCGTCTTCTCGATATCCGGGCGGGGCACCAGGTGCGACCGAGCGGCATACTGACTCGGATGCCGGCGCCTACTATCGTCACGGGCGCGAACCGGGTCGGCACCGGATTGGCTCGCATAGAGCTGAATCACCTTGGCCATCCGGGCGTCATTGGACGAGGCACGAGTGGGCAAGGCATTCACCCCCAAACCGGAAGCCGATACCGAATAAGGACACGAACAATAGGGACACACGAAAAGGACATGCGAACAACATTGCATCGAACGTGACCCGCCGCCTCGACTAGGCCTTTCGGCTAAGTCTAGGCCTTCAGCCCTGGGCATGCACCCGCGAACATCGTAAAAACTGCGACATATCCGACACCCGAGCCGGGAGTCATCTACCGGCTCACGCCAGCCGCTGCGCCGCCAAGGCGACGCGTCGCTCAAGCGAGCGCCACCTCTGCGCATCGACCACCGGCGTGAGCCCGCCACGGGCAATGAAGTCGTCGAGGGTGTCCAGCGTCGAATAGCGGGGGGCGAACCCGAGTTCTGCGCGCATGCGGGTGGTGTCGAGGACCCTGCCGTAGGTGAGATAGTCCGTCTGCGACGACCGCAGTCTCGCCGACCATAGATCCTGGAACGCCCCACTGATCGGAGCCAGCAATCCACTGGGTACCGGCAACGCGATTCGTCCGGCACGATGGATCGCCTGGGCCAAGGTGAGGACCCCATCACCGGAGATGTTGAAGGTACCCGACCGCCCGCTCAGCGTCACATGTTCCATCGCCGCCAGCGCATCCTCCTCATGCAGGAACTGCAGCCGCGGCGCGAAGCCGATAACCGTCGGCACTACCGGCAGCGCCAGATACGAACTCATCCGAGTGCTCGCCCGCGGCCCCAACATCGCCTGTAATCGCACGATCGTCACGTCGATATCCTGGCGGCACCGCGCCAAACCACGCGCGTAGCCCTCGACGTCGAGTAGATCCCGGCCATAGCCGTGGCGTGGTTGTCTGCTGGCGGGAGTTTCCTCGGCGAAATGCGACGGATCCCGGGGACCCGCCCCGTACACCATGCCGGTGGATCGCACGATGAATCGCTTCACCGAGGGACTGCGCTGGCAGGCATCGCACACGGCCATCGCACCGAGGAGAGTGGATTCCCTGATCGCTGCGGAATGCGGTGCGGTGTCGACGATCGAGGTAGCCGCATGCACCACGGTATCGACCTCATAATGCGAGATGGCCGTGGCGATGGTTGGCCGCCGGACATCGATCCGCAGAAATTCCGCACGGCCCATCGCCTGCATCAGATCCTTACGCGGCACCCGGGAGTCGACGGCAAGCACCCGCTCCACGTAGGGGTTAGCGGCCAGTCGAGCGACGAGGTATCCACCAAGGAAGCTAGACGCACCGGTGACCAGAACAGTTCTGGGCGGCTGCGCGGTATCGACCATGCGCACAGGCTAACCCGGCACGCGAATACCCGCCGCCAGAGGAAAAGGACCCACCGTAACGGCGGGTCCTTCCCTGGTGTCGAGCGCGTGGCGGCGGCCCCGAGCGAAATGCGCTCCGGGCCGCAGCCAACTCACTTGCCGAGTTTACGACGCTGCACGCGGGTACGACGGAGAAGCTTGCGGTGCTTCTTCTTCGACATACGCTTGCGACGCTTCTTGATCACTGAACCCATCGGGGCACATCCTCACTTCACGCTGTTTCATCAGCCCGCATCTACTCCGCACGATACGGATCTGGGCCGTCACACCCACCGCAACCATCGCAGGAGGTCGGGTACGCGAGGACCAACACTACCGGCCGCCTGGCCCGGGAGAGAAATCAGGTCCGGCGACGTCGTATCTAGCCTGCGTCGAAGTACGACGTCTCCAGGTAATCGTGCACGGCGCTGGCGTGCACCCGGAAGGAACGACCGACGCGCACGGCGGGCAGTTCACCACTGTGCACGAGGCGGTAGACGGTCATCTTCGAAACACGCATCAGTGATGCAACTTCCGCGACGGTCAGGAACGACGACCCACTCGTCGCGTTACTCACCACGCCTGTCCTGTCACCAGGAATCTCTGCAGCCATGAATTACTCATACCTCCGGAGCACGTATCGCGGCCGCCGGCTTCCCCTCCGGCGAACATCAGACACGCACGTGCTTAAAGGAGCTTAGCGTGGCAGATGTGAAAAATGCGACGTGAGTTGCCAGAAAATGTGTCCACTTCGGACAGCAACCACTACATCCTGGGGTTTCTCCTCATTCGACCTCAACTCCGGGGGCGCCGCGGCGGCCGAGTGAACCGGTCTAACCCTCAACGTCTGCTCGACGCCCCGCCCGGGCGCTGACCGCGGCAGCAGCCTCGGTGGCCCGATATGCCGACGACCGCAGCCCCCCCACCTCGAATTCGCGTACCGCCGCAGCGGTCGTTCCGCCGGGCGAGGTGACCGCCGCACGCAGATCTACCGGCGACAAGCCCGAATCGCTCAACAGGATGCCCGCTCCGCGAATCGTCTGCACCGTCAGTTCGGCGGCCTGTGCCCGCGATAGCCCGAGCGCGACACCCGCATCGATCAGCGACTCGGCAAGCAGGAACACATACGCCGGCCCCGACCCGGAGATCGCGGTGACCGCATCCATATGCTTTTCTTCCAGCACGATCACCTTGCCGACAGATTCGAGTAGCCGCACCACCGCGGCGAGCTGATCGGCGTCGACGTGGCGTCCGGCCGACACCGCCGCCATTGCCTCATTGACCAGCATCGGGGTGTTCGGCATCACCCGCACCACCGGCGAGCCCGCCTGCAACGCCTGCTCGTAGCGACTCGTGGGCAGTCCCGCCACCAGGGAAACCGTCACGCGCTCCGCATCGGAATCGTCCTCGACCTCAGATATCTGCCGCAGCACCGAGTCGACGGCATCCGGTTTGACCGCGATGAAGACGTACTGAGCCGATGACACCGCCGACCCAATATCTGTGACGAGCACGCCGTACTCGTCGGCGATCTCGCGTGCCCGCCGCTCGTTGCGCTCGGCCACCACCAGATCCTTCACCGCGGTGCCGGCCGAGATCAGACCGGCTAGTAATGCCTCCCCGATCTTTCCTCCGCCAATGATGGCTATGCGTTCGGTCACGTCGTATGCCTTCCTTCAATCTGCTAACAGAAGTAGCGCCAGCCCACTCGGGTCAGCGTGGCTGCGGCAGCAACGCGAGTTGTCGGGACTGCGCCACCACCGCCCCCGACGAGTCCACCACGAGGTGATCCTCCTCGAACATGGCGGGTCCCACCTCTGAACTCGTCGCCGCGAACCGTAACCATCCGCCGACCGGCTGACGGCGCACGTAGGTGGTCAACTGCACCGTCGGCGCCCATCCGAAGAACGCGAGGTTCATCACCACCGGCGGCGACACGTCACAGACCAGCACCGCGAAGCCACTGTCGGGTTCACCTGCCTTGGGCCGGACCCAGCCACGTACCAGCGGCTCGCCGGTCTCACCGCGCAACGCCGGGAACGACTCCGGGTCGAGTACCAGATCCAGCGCCGGGCCCAGATGAATCGCCTCCGATATCGGCGAGTTGTCGATATGGATGCCGTCGGGCGGCGGTTCAATCGGCAGCGCGTCAAGAACAGTCGACGCCGAATGCCGCGACCTACCCGTGTCGAGACGAGCCAAGGTCACCGACGACGACACCATGGTTCGTCCACCCTGGCGCAGGTCGACGTGCAGCAACGAGACCGTACGGCCCCGTTTACGGACCGTCACAGCCAGTTCAACCTCGGCCGGATCGGGTGCGGACAGGTAGTCGCTGGAAATCGCAACCGGCACCAGTTCCGTGGCACCACCCGCATCTCCCTGTGACACCCCTTCCTGTGACACCCCTTCCTGTGACACCCCTTCCTGGGCCGTCTTTTCCTGGGCCGTCTTTTCCTGGGCCGTCTTTTCCTGGGCCGTCTTTTCCGGGACGAGTTCGGCGAAAGCCGTGCGGGCGGCGTGAGCGATGAGCATCTGCATGGACCCGCCGTGCACCTTGGGACCGATGGTGAACACCGGGTCGATGTTCGCGGTGTAGACCACGTCGGGTCCGCCGCTCACCGCGGCCCGCGATGCCGCCGACACCCGTAGCGACAATAATTCCGCCAGCTTCTCAGCCACCGATACCCCTAACGTTCGTGCCCGAGCACGGGTCGTTTCAGCGCAACCCTGGCAAAGTCCAGGGCCCTGGCCAGCAGCTCACTGCGCTCCGGCTTGGTACGGGCCGATCCCGTACCAATCTCAAGAATTACCGCACCGCAGAAGTCGCTTGCGGCTAGTCGGCGGCACACTTCGACACACGGCTGGGTGCCCTCACCGGGGAGTAGATGTTCGTCATTGGCCGCGCCACTGCCGTCGGCCAGATGCAGGTGACTCAACCGCGAACCCATGCGATCGAGCATTGCCAGCGCGTCGACACCCGCGGTGGCGGCGTGCGAGAGATCAAGTGTGTAGTGGGCGTAGCCGTCTTCTGTCGGATCGGTGGACTTGCCGAAGGCCGATGCCGCCGGTCCCGGGCCACCGCGGCTGGCGAGACGTTTGGCAGATCCACCGCCGGAACCGAAAAGACGGTCGGCACGTATGGGGAACATATTCTCCACCGCGACGTTGACTCCGCTCGACGCTTCCAGCCCGGCAACGAGATCATCGAATGCTGCGGTGTAGCGGCGCTGCCATCTAAACGGCGGGTGCACCACGACGGTGGCAGCACCGAGGTCTTCCGCAGCCGACACGGCTCGGGCCAGTTTCACCTGCGGGTCACGGCCCCACACCCGTTGCGAGATGAGCAAGCACGGAGCATGAACCGAGAGCACCGGAATCTGGTAGCGATCAGACAGATACTCGACATGGCGAATGTCTTGGCTGACCGACTCTCCCCAGACCATCAATTCGATTCCGTCATAACCTAATTCGGCGGCGTAGGCGAATGCGGCCTCAGTGTTCTGCGGATAAACCGACGCCGTCGACAGTCCTACCGGGATGTCGTGGTCGGGCCTCATCGAGCGATGCTCACGTCGCCAGCAACACCAACGGCCCGATCGTCACGATCAGCCCGACGCCCAGCGCCAACAAGGTGGTCAGAAGGTCCCGGGATTTACGCACCACATGGGTGAACGTGACGATTCCGAAGATCACCAAGACCGCGAGAATGAGCGCGAAGTAGACGTTCCACTTCCACAACTCGGTGAATCCCCAGAACAGCGCCACACCGACAGCGAGCCCGGCGACTGCCTCTCCCGCCGCGAGTAGCCAGGAGGTCACCGGGGCATCGGTGGTTGCTGCGTCCTTCTCCTGCTCCTCGACGTCATCGAAGTTCCGGTACGACTCGAAGTCGCCCTCCATGACCTCGGCGAATCCACTGCCCGCCAACCTAATCGCCGGGGCCGGCTCACCCACCGGAGCCGATCCGGGCGGACCGGCCAGATCCACGCCCACGACGTCGTCCTCATCGAGGATTGCCAGACCAGTCGCCTCGCCACCCCCGACAACCGGAATGACGCCGGTCACCGCGTTGTCCTTCTCCGCGTAGCTCTCATCTGCATCGCTGCTCTGCGGGGACGGACGCAGGCGCGCCGAGACCGCAGCGGAGCTGAAGTCACGGGTCGCCGGCGGGCCGGGAGGCACCGAACCATGCGCCGAGGACGTAGTGATCCGCGGGATCTCGCCGGTCAACTCTGTCACCGATACCGCGCCCTCGCGGCCGGCCCGCCGCCGCCCGCGACCCGCCGCAGCCCGGCGCCGGTTCTCGTTGTCACCGGAGGCGCCGTCGCGCAGCGCAAGAAGTTCGGCCACCGAAATGGGCCGCGATTGCGGAGCATTCGCCGAGCCTGCGGTGTCAGACCCGGCAGCTTGAGGATCTGCAGTCTGAGAATCTGGGGTCACTCCGGACTCGTTCGGTCCCGCTTGGTTCGCCATCGAAACTCGATCTCCGTCCATACAATCTCATCGGGTGTTACTGCCGCCGAACGCCTCAGGCGGGAGGACCGGCCCCGTCCAACTCGCTCGTGTCGGTCGGCTCACTATCAAGCCGCCGCAGGATCACTCCCTCGCGTAGCGCCCACGGACAGATCTCCAGTGTATCGACTGACAATGCGCGCATCGCCGCTTCGGCGACCAGTGCGCCGGCGACGAGCTGTCCGGCCCGGTCGGCGCTCACGCCTTCGAGTTCGGCACGGTCCGCTCGGGTCATCCGTGAGATGAACGCGATGAGCTGGCGTAACCCGCTCGCCGTCAGTGCTCGCTTCACTCGCGGCCCCGCACCCGACGGGGCCGCGCCGGTCAATCGCGCCAGGCTGCGAAAAGTCTTCGATGTGGCCACCGCGAGGTCGGGCTTGCCAGCGTCGCTCAATAGCTTGGCCGGCGTTCTCAGTTCGGCATCAAGCCAGTCGCGTAACACCTCGATCCGACGTCGGTCCGGCGGATCGTCAGGCAGCCACTCACGGGTGAGACGGCCGGCCCCCAGCGGCAGCGACAATGCCACCTCCGGTTCCTCGTCAACCCCATTCGACATCTCCAGCGAGCCGCCGCCGATGTCGAGCGCAAGAATGCGGCCGGCACTCCAGCCGTACCAGCGACGCACCGCCAACGAGGTCAACCGCGCCTCATCACTACCCGACAAGACGGCCACCCGCAGCCCCGTCTGCTTGGCGACCCGGTCAAGAACGTCATCGCAGTTAGTCGCGTCGCGCACCGCCGACGTCGCAAAGGCCATTGTCTGCGCACACCCCGAACTGGTCGCGATGCGGGCGAATTCACCGACGGCCTCGATCAGCGACCGCGCTCCCCGCTCGGTGAGACGCCCCTGCGCGTCGATTTGTTCGGCCAGGCGCAGCACCGACTTGGTGGAACTCATCGGCGTGGGGTGCCCGCCGCGATGAGCGTCGACCACGAGCAGATGGACCGTGTTGCTTCCAACGTCGAGCACACCTAATCGCACGAATCCACGGTAATGCGCGCCTATGAGCCGATGTCGGGTGGGGGCCGGGCGGTCACAGACATGCGCCTGGCCCAAGGGTTACCGTAGACACCGTGTCCAGCCACACACGGTCCGCGCAGACCACGCCCGCCGCCGAGGTCAACCTCGATTTCGCCCGCGAATGGTACGACTTTTACGATCCCGAAAACCCCGAACACCTCATCCATGCCGACCTGACATGGTTACTCTCGCGCTGGACCTGCGTTTTCGGCACCCCCGCATGTCAGGGAATCATCGAGGGCCGCGGCGACGACGGATGTTGCAGCCACGGCGCATATCTTTCCGATAAGGACGACCGCAAGCGCCTTGCCGCCGGCGTCAAAATGCTCACCCGCGAGGACTGGCAGTTCTTCGACAAGGGCTCCGGCAAGGATCCGGTTGGCTCGAAGGGATATCTGGAAGAGGGCGATCTTGACGACGAGCCGGCGCTCAAGACCCGGCGACACAAGGGTGCGTGCATCTTCCTGAATCGTCCCGGCTTCGCCAAGGGACCCGGCTGCGCACTGCATGCGATGGCATTGCGCCGGGGATTGGAGCCGCTGACGGTCAAACCCGATGTGTGCTGGCAACTCCCGGTACGCCGGGAACAGGACTGGATGGAGCGGCCCGACGGCACCCAGATCCTCAAAACAACGATCACCGAATACGACCGTCGCGGGTGGGGCGAGGGTGGACACGATCTCAAGTGGTACTGCTCAGGTTCTCCTGACGCACACGTCGGGGCCACCCAGGTATTCGAATCGTATGCGCCGGAGCTGACCGAACTCCTCGGGGCCGCCGCATATTCCGCGCTGGCCGAGATTTGCCGTAGGCGCAATGGCCTGGGACTCATCGCAGTTCATCCGGCAACCGCGGCGGCCACGACCCGTCGCGAGAGCGACATCAAATACGAGCTAATCGAATAGCCCGCATCCCCGTTGCGGCGAAAGCCCTTACGGCTCCAGCTTGTACCCGAGTCCGCGCACGGTGATGAGGTGTTTCGGACTGGCCGGATCCGGTTCAATCTTGGACCGCAGCCGCTTCACATGAACATCGAGCGTTTTGGTGTCGCCCACATAATCGGCACCCCACACGCGATCGATCAACTGGCCGCGGGTGAGTACCCGCCCGGCATTGCGCAGCAAATATTCGAGAAGGTCGAATTCCTTCAGCGGCAACGTGATCACCCGGCCTTCGACCGCCACGATATGCCGCTCGACGTCCATCCGTACCGGTCCGGCTTCGAGTATCCCGATGGACAGATCCTCATCGCCGACATCGCCGCCACGGCGCAGCACCGCCCGGATGCGGGCGATCAGTTCCCGAGCGGAATATGGCTTGGTGACGTAGTCGTCGGCACCGAGTTCGAGTCCTACGACTTTGTCGATCTCGCTGTCGCGGGCTGTAACCATGATCACCGGCACGCTCGACCGTGACCGCAACGACTTGCAGATCTCGGTGCCCGTCATGCCCGGCAGCATCAGGTCGAGGAGCACGATGTCAGGAGTTATGCGGTCGAATGCCGCGAGCGCCTGCGCGCCATCATTGACGATACTGGCTTCGAAGCCCTCTTTGCGTAGCAAAAAGGCCAGCGGATCGGCCAACGATTCCTCGTCCTCGACGATCAGAACGTGAGTCACCTATCGGATTCCTTCGGTTGACGCTCCGGCACCCGCGGGGAGTGCCGGACCGGTTTTTGGGATGGGTTGCAGGAGAACAGGTTCAGCGACCTGATCGGAACCCCACGATTCGTCGGCGCTGAGGTCCTGCGGGATAGACAGCGTGAAGGTCGATCCGGTACCCGGCTTACTCCACAAGCTGATGGTGCCACCATGATTGGCGGCGACGTGTTTGACGATCGCAAGTCCTAATCCGGTCCCGCCGGTGCTACGCGACCGGGCTTTGTCGACGCGGAAGAAGCGTTCAAAGACACGCTGCTGATCAGCCGTCGCGATCCCGATTCCGCGGTCGGTGACCGCGATCGAGACCATCGGGCGCCCCTCGACCTGGGTGATCCGACGACTGATCGAGACGATCGTATCGGCCGGAGAGTACGCAACGGCGTTAACGATCAGGTTGTTGAGAGCGGTGAGTAGCAACATCCGGTCCCCGTACACGGTGAGACCGGTCCGCTCGTCGGCACGCAACGCGATACCGGCTGCATCCGCGGCCACCGTCGCCGACTCGATCGCCTCGTCGATGAGAGTGTCGACATCGACCACCGCGAAGTCGGCCGTCTCGCCTCCCTGGAGTCGGGAGAGCGCGATCAACTCACTGACCATATTGCCCATGCGGGTGGCCTCAGCCGCCACCTTGCGGCCAAAGTATTCGACGGAATCCGCATCGTCCGAGGATTCGAGAAGTGCTTCGGCCAGCAAGCCGATCGCACCGACCGGCGTCTTGAGTTCATGTGACACGTTTGCGACAAAGTCTCGCCGCGTCGCCTCCACTCGCGAGTGATCGGTGTCATCCACCCCGTAGACGACGGCATATCGCTCATCGGCATGCCGCGCGATCCGGGCCACGCAGCGCACCGACTCGACCGACTTCCCACGGGTTCGTCCGGTCGAGATGAAGCCGAGGGACGATATCGGCGGTTCGAAATCGAAACGCTTCTCCACCTCGGTGTCGAGCACTTCTTTGGCCGCATCCCAGACCGCGTCGGCCAATAGCCGCTCACGAACCAAAGCCAGGTCGATAGCCCGATGGTTGTAGAGGACGACGTCGCGGAACTGGTCGACCACGGCGACCGCCGTGTCGGAATTACGCACAATGAGACTCAGCAGGCCCGCGGTGGTCATCCGTCCGTCGTCGGTGGTGACGCGGACATCGGTATCGCGCAATTCGGCGCTCTCGGGCACCACGCGCGGCTTCTCGGCCGGTGTGTCCACGTGGGCCGGAGCAGGCCGGCTACGCGGTATGTGAGCAAGTCCGGCACGGTAATCGGCATCCCGCGCCGACAATTCCCCGCGCTGATGGGTGCTGTGCTGGGCAAAACGGGGCTGGGCAAAACGGGGCTGGGCAGAGCGGGGCGGGAGATTACCCGGCTGGAGACCACTGGGCTGGAGACCACTGGGCGCGACGGTCGCGGGCTGGCCACTGCTCTGCGACAGGACACGCGGCTCGGAGATCACCCGCTGGGAGATCACATGCTGGGAATTACCCGACCACCGACCCCGGCGCCATACGACGCTGAAGCGACCGATAATCAGGCCAGCGAACAATGTGAGGAGGAGAGCGGCCCCAAGCACGGCACCACCCACAAATCCGCTGATCACAACTCCACCTTACGTACTCTCAAACGACCAGAACATACCTCACTCAACTGTTCGGCCGCTGTTCATGCCATGTTCGAGAGCCCGCCGCACCTCAACGCGCCACTGTCGCAGCCCCGCCGACCCGGCCGACAACATGCCGGGCCCGGCGGCGCATGCGCAGGAGGGCGGCCGGCTAGTCGCCGTTCCCCGTCGAAAATGAGATCAGTGCAGATTCCGCAATACCCTGCAGAGCGAGAATTTTCGGGTCGGCAAAGGGAAACGTCTGGGTACCGATGACACCCGCGACACCATGGTCGAGATCGATCCACCAGTACGAGTTGGCCAACCCCGCCCAGAATGTGCTGTGCGCGCTACGCCCATTGGGCCCTGCGGTCTCATTGATCAGGCCGAAGTACCCCCACGTTCCCGGCTCACCGCCGAGCGCGTCCACATCGTTGGTCAGGCTCGGGTCCGCGCTCACGATCGGATGCCAGCGCAGTTCGCCAATCTGGTTGCTGAATCCCTGACGCACCGACTCCTCGTCGAGGATGCGCACACCGTCGAGTTCTCCCCCGTTGAGCAGCGCCCGCAAAATACGAAGGTAATCCTGCGCGGTGCTGAATAGCGCATGGCCTCCGGCGAAGAATTCCCCCTCGGTCGGAATACTCAAATCGAGTGGCGCCAGCACCGAATCGCCGCCCCGGCCATGAAACTTCAGCCGTCGGGAATTATATGAATCATCGGGCGTCGCGGTGGTGTTGACCAGGTTGAGCGGCGAGATAATCCGCTCCTGAAACAGTTCCACCAGTTGTCGGCCGGTTGCCGCTTCAATCACCAACCCGAGTAAGTCGATGCCCGCACCGTATTCGAAATCGGTTCCCGGATCATTCACCAACGGCGCGAACAACGTTCGACGATCAAGTGCGAGAATTCCCGGAATATCGTGTGCCGCAGCATAGTCTCGCGTGATTGCATTGAAGAAGGCATACGACGCCCCCGAAGTGTGGGTCAGCAAATGACGCACGGTGATCGGCGAGGCCGGTGGGCGCAGCCGGAAATCGTCCCCCGCCCGCTCCACAACCGCGATATCCCCGATCTCGGGAACATAGTCAGCGGCGGCGGCATCCAGGTTCAGCGTTTCTTCCGACGCCAATTGCAGCGCGACGATCGCGGTCAGCAACTTGGTGAACGAGGCAATCCAGAAGGGCGAGTCCGCGGCAGCCGGAGTCTGTGTATCCAACCCCAGTCGGCCAGCCGCACCCGCGAATACCTCGCCGTCGCGGGTGGCGAGCGCCAGCGTCACGCCTGCCGCCGCTCCATCGGCAACAGCGTCGGTGAGTGCGAGGTTTAATTGGTCGGCAAGCTTGTGATCAACTGCGGTATCGGGCATGTCATCTCCATCGGGACGTCGTTGGCCAGTGCGTCACACCATAGAGGCCCGCCCCGGCGATGCCACCCGTTCCCGTCAATGCGCGTCTAACCAGACTGCCGTAACGGGGTGGGAATCGACCGACGAATGTTTTTGGCCGGCGACCGATGCCGAAAATCATTGCGGAACCGCCACAACCATTTCCGCATAGTCGGGATTCACGTCGATGAAATGCCGCACGAAACTACACACCGGTACCACCCGTTTACCCGTCGGCCTGATGTCATCGAGCACCGCCCGCACCAGTAGCCCCGCATAGCCGCGGCCGGAATAGGCGTCGAGGATGACGGTGTGGGTCACCACTACCTGGTCGGGCCCTGACACGTAGTCGAGGTAGCCGACAAGCGAGTCACCAGCACCGTCATCCCCGTCGCCCTCGGCGACCAATATCGCCTGATAACGCTCCTGCTCGGGCGAGTGATCGATACGCACCCGGTCATCTGCCATAACATCCAATGTAGCGCCCGTCACACTCTACCGGACATGACATTTGTGTTACAGGTCACATGATGTGGGTTATTTCTGCCCTTGGGCGGCCACTGCCGCCGCCCCCGCGGCGGCAGCCTCGGGATCGAGATAGGTACCACCCGGGTTGAGCGGGGTGAGGTCGTCGTCGAGGTCATACCGCAACGGGTTGCCGGTCGGAATGTTCAACGCCGCGATGTCGGTGTCGGAGATCCCGTCGAGATGCTTCACGAGCGCCCGCAATGAATTCCCATGGGCGGCAATCAACACGGTCTTGCCAGCGGCCAGATCCGCGGCGATGGTCTGGGTGAAGTATGGGATCAGTCGATCGACGACATCCTTGAGGCACTCCGTCAACGGCACCTGCGGTAGATCGCCGTAGCGTGGGTCGCGGGTCTGGCTGTATTGCGCATCGGAATCGATGGGTGGCGGCGGGGTGTCGTAGGAGCGGCGCCACAACATGAACTGCTCGTTGCCGTATTTCTCGAGGGTATCGGCCTTGTTGAGGCCCTGCAGCGCACCATAGTGACGCTCGTTGAGCCGCCAGTCCCGGACGACTGGAATCCACAGCCGATCCGCCACCTCCAATGCGATGTTTGCGGTGGTGATGGCGCGGCGCAACAGCGAGGTGTACAGCACATCGGGCAGGACCTCATGCTCGACAAGGAGTTCACCGGCGCGGGCGGCCTCCGCCTTGCCCTTGTCGGTAAGTGCCACGTCAACCCAGCCGGTGAACTGGTTGGACGCGTTCCATTCGCTCTCGCCGTGGCGCATCAGAATCAGGGTGCCGTTGCTCATGGCTGTCAGTTTTCCATACCCTGCCCCTGCGGTCATCACACCGGCGGTCACAACCATCTCCCGCCGTCGGGCCAGCGCCCTACTTGCGCAGGTCCTTACGCAGAATCTTCCCCGCCGCCGACTTCGGAATCGCCTCGATGAACTCCACCGCACGCACCTTCTTATGCGGAGCGACCTTAGCGGCAACGAACTCGATCACGTCGGACTCGGTCAGTTCAGCCCCGGCCTGAGTCACCACGAAGGCCTTGGGGATCTCCTCGCCGGACTCTTTCTCGATCACTCCGATCACCGCGGTGTCAGCGATCGCCGGATGAGTCAGCAGCAACGCCTCAAGTTCGGCGGGCGGTACCTGATAACCCTTGTACTTGATGAGTTCTTTGAGACGGTCGACGATGTATACACAGCCCGTTGAGTCAACCTGCGCCAGATCCCCGGTATGCAGGTAGCCGTCGGCGTCGATGGTATCGGCGGTGGCCTGTTCATTGTCGAGATATCCCAGCATCACATTGGGCCCCTTGACCCAGAGCTCACCCGTTTCTGAAAGCCCTTCTGCGGGAACCTCAACCTCCGTTCCGGTGCCGGGGTCGACGATCTTATTCTCGGTGTTGGGGATTGGCCAGCCGGTCGAGGACAGCGGCGGCTCGGGTAGGCCGAGAATCGACTTGTCTTCGGGAATCAGGTGACTCACCGGAGACAGCTCGCTCATCCCGTATCCCTGCAGCATGTGTACATTCAGGCGCGTGGCCACCGCCTTGCCCAGTTCATCGTCGAGCGGTGCCGCACCCGACACCATCGATTGGAGCGAAGAAAGATCGTAGTTGTCGACGATGGGGTGCTTGGCCAGTGCCACTGCGACCGGCGGTGCGATGAACGCGCTGGTGACCTTGTAGTTCTGAATATTTTCCAGAAATTCCACCAGATCGAACCGTGCCATGATGACCAGCCGGGCGCGGGTACGCAGGGCCGCGTTGAGTAGCACCGTCATTCCGTAAATATGGAAAAACGGCAGCACCGCGATGACCACCGAATCGGCGTTCATCGCCTGGACGGGCTTGATCTGTGCCACGTTGGCCACCAGATTAGTGTGAGAAAGCATGACGCCCTTGGGATTTCCGGTGGTTCCGGAACTGTAGGGCAGTGCCGCGACGTGCGTTGCCGGGTCAAAGGAAACTTCGGGTGCGGGTAGATCGGCACCGAGCAGGTCGGCGGCGTTGGGATGCCCGGACCCCGCGAGTCCCGCACCGTCGAGGATGATGACGGCGTCATCGGCGAAGCCGACAACGGCCGCCGCTTCGAGCGCCGCTGGCGCCAACGCCGAAATGGTCACCAGGATCTTGGCGCCGGAACCCTTAAGCTGCTTAGCGATTTCCTGCGCGGTGAACAGCGCATTGATGGTGGTGGCGGTAGCTCCTGCACGCAGGATTCCGTGAAACACCGTCGCGAACAAGGGAATATTTGGCGCAAGAATTCCGACGACGTCACCAACACGGATTCCCTTGGCGGCGAGCGCCCCGGCGGTGGCATCGATCTGACCGATCAATTGCCGGTACGTTGTCTCGGCGCCGCTCTTCGGCTCGATGAGCGCGATGCGATCGAGATCAGCGTCTGCGATGTCGGCGAACAGGTAGTCGTAGACACTCACATCGGGGATCGCGATGTCGGGGAACGGACTCTTGAAACTCATGACACCTCCGTTGACGGGATACTCCCCCCGATGCTAGCAACGCCCATTGCCAGTATGTGACCTGGGCCTCTCACCCAGGTCCAATTGGTCCCGGCCCACTACCGGACTCGGCCCAGCTGCGTGCCGCAGCCCTGCGTGTTCATGATCCATCCCACCCACCTTGCGGAAAAACTTCAAGTGGCACAAGAGCATTCACACCTCGATCGATCCCGCTACAAGACCTGCGACGACCGCATGGTCTCGCCGCTGCCGCCGCGAATCCGTGCGGCGGTGTCCCGTAACAACGGAAGCACCGACTCGATGTAGGCATCGGTGAACCGAGAAGCATCACCGTAGGTTGAGATCGCACCGGTCACATGACCGTCTCGACTGTGGGTCGGAACCGCGACCGCACGCGAGCCCGCAAGTCGCTCGCCATCAAGCAGGGCGTATCCACGGTGTCGTGTCGCGTCGATATCGGCGCGCAGTGTTTCCGGATCGGTGATCGTCGTCGGGGTGAAGCGTTGATAGGGCGGCTCGGGTAGATCATCGAAGGACAACACCTCCCACGCGAGGAAGACTTTGCCGAGCACGCACGCGTGCGCGGGGCCGCCACGGGTGTCGCGCTCGATGGTCGGGGTGGGATCGCTTCGAATCCGCAGCAGGACATGGGCATAGCCGTTACCTGGAATTCCGAAACTCGTCCCCTCGCCCGTCGTCGCATGCAGTCGTCTCAGTTCCCGATCGACAGTGCCGCCCGCGAATCGATCGATCGCGGCCCGCCCGAGCAGCGCGCTGGCTAGGCCGAGCCGGTAAGCGGTGCTCGATCCGCTCTGCTCAAGCAATCCGGTATTGCAGAGCGTCCGCAGGAGCCGGTGGGTGGTGCTTGGACTCGTACCGATCCGGGAAGCGATCTCGGTCACCCGGTGTTCGCGGCCGTCCTCGAACACCCGGAGAACCTCCGCAGCACGGTGCACCGACCGCACGCCGGATGGTTCGTTATCGCTCACAAACGGCGACCGTAACAGCGGATTCCATCTGACGGAACAATTATAATCAATGTTCCGTATTACGGGATAAATTCCGGATGCCATGGAGTGCACGGCACTAGTGTCGGATCGGGAATCCCGTCCAGACGACGCCTCCCCCGATGACACCTCAGACGACACCCTGTCGTCCCTCCGTGAAGGACCCGTGATGCTCCCCTCGATGCGTTGGGCCGCTGCCCTCGCCACCGCGGCCACCGCGGCCATGGTTCTCAGTAGCTGCGCAAGCGATCAGACGTCGCAATCTCCTGGCGGAGTCGACGTTCTCGCCGTGGACGACTCAACGGCTCCGGCATCCCTTGACCCTGCTGCGGTCTGTTCGATCGAGGATCTCGGGCTCCTCTCCGACGCTTATCCGACCCTCACTCAATACGCCGTCGATCAGCGAACCTCCGGCACCGCACAACACGTCGACCCAGCCAAGGCCGTGCCAGCCCTCGCCACCTCATGGAGCACGTCACCGGATGGGCTGACCTGGACATTCCATCTCGACCCGCAAGCCCGCTTCTCCAGCGGCAATCCCGTTACTTCGGCCGACGTCAAATGGTCCTGGGAACGCGCACTCAACCTCGGATCATGCGGGGCGAGCTTCGTGAACGGCAGCAACATCAGCAAGGTCACCTCGATTACCACCCCGGATCCCCATACCGTCGTCACCACCCTGTCGGCACGCAACCCCGATTACCTGCTCGCACTGACGTCCGTGGGCGCCGGCATCGTCGATAGGAAGGTCGTCGAGCAGCACGGCACCACACCCGACGAACAGAATCAATGGCTCGCCGGTAACGCCGCCGGAGGCGCCTGGTATCAGATCGATTCCTACCAGGCGGGGACGTCACTGACCCTGTCGGCGAACAAGTATTGGCACGGCGATCCGCCGAAGACGAAGAAGATCAAAGTCTCGTTCATCAACGATAATTCGTCACTTCTCCTGCGCGCCAAGAACGGTACCGCCGACGTCACCCTTGGTCTCGCGAAACAGTCTGTGGCAAGCCTCAAGAACGATAAGAACCTGACCATCGCCGATAACGTCGCCGCCGCCTGGGTGATTGTCGGCTTACCGAATAAGGTCGCACCGTTTAACAACGCGAAGTTCCGCGAAGCCCTCACCTACGCGACACCACAAGATGAACTCCTGCGCAAGGTCGCTTACGGGTATGGCCAGGCCTATTACGGCCCCCTTTCACCGGCTTTCCCCGCATACAATGCGACGTTGTCTGCGCCGCGCGCATACGATCCCGCCAAGGCTAAGGCGCTACTTGCGGAGTCCGGGGTCACCGGCCCGGTGACGACAGATATCTACGTTCGCGACGGCGTCACCGACGAGAAGCAGATCGCCACCATCCTGCAGGACTCATGGTCAAAGATCGGCGTGACACTCAATGTCAAGCAACTCTCAGCTGCCGAGTATCAGAAGGCTGTTTCGGCACCGGAGAAGAAGTGGGCCATCGTCCGCTTCGACGGCCCTTCGGTCGAGACACCCGGCTGGCTGCTGAGTTACGACAGCGCATGCGGTTCGGCGTACAACCAGAGCAACTATTGCAACCCCGAGGTGGATGCGCTGCTTCAGAAAGCGCTGGCCACAACATCAGACACGCAGCGGCAGGCGTACTACGACGAGATCACGAAGATCTGGACCACCGATTCACCCAGGGTTATCGCCTACGCCCAGAATCACGACGCGGTGCTGCAGAGCGATGTCACCTCCTACGTGTACGCGCAGAACAACACCCTCTTCCACCTGTGGAGTAAAGCGTCGTGACCCACGTGGTGAGGGATGCCACGGCGCCGTCACTGCTTCGTTCGACGCTACGCAGTAGCGGCCTGATCGGCCCGGCCACACTCGTGGCCGGGCTGGTGCTCGCCGCCGCGCTCGGCCCCCTGTTGTGGCATGCCAGCGCATCGGCCACGGACCTCACCCAGGGACTGACCGCCCCCGGACTCGCACATCCGATGGGAACGGATTCATCTGGGCGCGATGTCCTCGCTAGATTTCTTGCCGGCGCGCGGATTTCGATTCTCGCGGGCGTGTCGGTGGCCGCCGGTTCGGCGGCCATCGGCATCCCGCTCGGCGCGATTGCCGGGCTGCGGCGCGGCTGGATCGACCGGCTGATCATTGCGCTCGCCGACATCGTGCTCGCCTTCCCCCAGATCATCCTGGCGATGGCCGTAGCGATCGGCTTCGGTGCCGGCGTCGTCAGCGCATGTATGGGTGCCGCACTTGGCTGTGTGCCGGTGTGGATTCGGCTCGTCCGCGCCGAAGTGCGCGTCCTCGACGAACGCCGCTTCGTCCACGCCGCCAGGGTGTCCGGCTTGCCCGAGATCGCGGTGTTCGGCCGGCATATATTCCCCCATCTCGCCCCAACCCTCCTCGTTCAGGCCGCCGCCGTTTTCGGCTCTGCCGTCGTAACTCTCGCCGCGTTGAGTTTTATCGGGCTCGGCGCACAGATCCCGACACCGGAATGGGGTGCGATGATCGCCGACGGCGTGACCTCGTCGCTGACCGGTGCATGGTGGGTCGTCGGATTTCCCGGCGCAGGCCTGTTCATCCTCGTCGTCGCGGCAAATCTCCTCGCCGACCGGGCACAGGCGGTGGTCATACCGTGAAGCGATTCGCGTCAATCGGCCGTGCCCTGGGCAATGCCGTCATCTCACTCTTCGGCGTCTCGGTGCTGTCATTCGTGCTACTGCGGCTTACTCCCGGAGATCCCGTCGGACTCGTCCTCGGGCCGTTCGCGACGTCGGACGCGCGCAGGCGCCTCACCGAACAAATGGGCCTCGACCGTCCGGTGTGGCAGCAGTATCTCGACTACCTGGGCGCCATTGCGCACGGGGACCTCGGATATTCCTATGCCAGTAGCCAGAGCGTCGCTACGCTACTGGCGCAACGTGTTCCGGCGACGCTGGAGATCGGTTTATGTGCCGTCGTCATTACCGTCGTCGGCGCAACCGTGTTCGCCGTACTGAAGACTCTGGTGCGGGTGCGCCTGGTGCGGGCCGTGCTTGACGGCATCTCGTTTCTGAGTTTGAGTGTGCCGCAGTTTTGGCTCGCGTTGTTGCTGCTATTGGTATTCAGCGAGTGGCTCGGTATCACTCCCGGCCCCCAGGGCCGGATCTCCCCATCGCTTGAACCACCCGCCACGATCACCGGGCTTTACAGCGTCGATTCGCTACTGCGCGGCCAGTGGACGGTTTTCGCCGATGTGATCGCACATCTCGTGCTGCCGAGTGTGGCGCTCGCACTCTATGGCACCGCATTCCTTGGCCGCGTCATGTACGCGAATTTGGATGTCCACGCGCGATCATCGATCGTCACTGCCAGCCGCCTACGCGGACTCACCCGGTCACGCGCGGTGCTACGGCATGCGTTGCCGAACGCTCTCGTGCCGTCGGTGACGGCCGCGGGCGTATTGGTTGGCGGGCTGCTGACCGCAAGCGTGCTCATTGAAGGCGTATTCGTCTGGCCAGGAGTGGGCGCGGCGGTCACCAACGGGATTCAGAAACAGGATTATTCGGTCGTGCAGGCTTTCATACTGATCAGCGCCGCGATCGTCATCATCATCAATCTCGTCGCCGAACTCATTGCCGCCCGGATTGATCCCCGGGTTCGCGATGCGCAGAGCCGCCATAACTCATCGAGAATAGAGGTCACATGACACGCCGCCGACTCCTCTTCAATGGTTTCGCACAGGTGGTGCCGAGTCATCTGACGCATGGGCTGTGGCGATCACCGTGGGGGCGCACTCATTCGTTCAACGATCTCGCGACGTGGATCGACATCGCGCGCACCCTCGAGCAGGCTCGCTTCGACGGACTGTTCCTCGCCGATCACCTCGGTATCGGCGGACCTTACGACGACAGTTACCGGATTCACACAGAGCTGGGTATCTGTTTTCCCGATAACGATGCGATCCTGGTGGCGTCCGCCCTCGCGGCGGTGACCTCTGATCTGGCCCTTGGCTTTACGAGTTCACTGATCCAGAACCACCCCTTCGAGTTCGCACGGCTGGCATCCACGCTCGATCATCTGACGAAGGGGCGTGTCGCTTGGAATGTGGTGACGAGCGCACTGGAAAACTCCTATCGCAACGTCGGTTTCGACAAGATCCCGACACACGAGGAGCGTTACGCACGCGCCGACGAATTCCTCGAAGTAGTCTACAAGCTCTGGGAAGGATCATGGGCGCCCGATGCCGTCGTTCGCGATATCGAGCGGGGCATCTATGCCGATCCTGAACGCATCTTCACCATCGATCACCACGGCGACCTCTTCGATGTGCAGGGGCCACATCTGAGTGAGCCATCACCGCAACGTGTTCCGTTCGTTTACACCGCAGGGATGTCGGAATCCGCGCACCGCCTCGCGGCACAGCACGCCGAAGGTTTACTCATCGGCGCACATTCGCCCGAACACGCCAAGCGGGTCATCGATCGTCTGCGCTCATATCTGCCCGAATACGGCCGGCGGCGCGACGATCTGCTGGTGTTCCAGAACCTCAAATTCGTTGTCGGCTCTACAACAGAGGAGGCCCGTCGCAAGTACGACGACTTGCTCGAATGGGTACACCCGGCGGGCGCAGCCGCGCAGGCCGGCGGGGTATTAGGCATCGACTTGGGCGGCAAGGATCCCGACGAACCCCTGTCGATCGCCGAGGCGTCCGGGTTCTTCGGCGCATTCGGTGCCGCAGCCGTCGAGGACGGCGGCACCTCGGCCGTATCGATCAACGACATTCTCGACAAGAGCAATGCGAAACCGATTGTCGGGACACCCGAATACATCGCCGACGTCATCGAAGAGTGGGTTGCGGCCGGAATCGACGGTATCAACGTTGCCGACTATCTCTTCCACGGATCATTCCATGACTTCGCCGAATATGTGATGCCCGTGCTGGCAGACCGAGGACTCGCCCAACGCGAGTACGGCACTGGGACATTCCGCGAACGCGCATTCCATAACGGGCCCTTCGTCAACGAACGCCATCCGGCCGCGCGGTGGCGAGGAGCGTTCCGGGACAATATGGAGCGTGGCAGGTGAGCGAAGAACTCCTCCGCGTACTCCGATTATCGGTTGCCCATGGCGACGTCACCGCATTGACTGATATCGATCTCACGGTACGTGCTCGCTCACGCGTGGCGGTTATCGGTGAATCGGGCTCCGGTAAATCCACCTTGGTCAACGCGATACTCGGGGCACTGCCTGCGAATTCAACCGCAACGGGATCGATCCGCATCCGCGGCCAGGAGGTGCTCGGCGCGCCAGATCGGGAGCTTCGTGGGTTACGCGGCATACAGATCGCGTCGATACCGCAAGATGCCCTCGGTTCACTCGATCCGCTCCGCAAGGTATCCGACGCAGTCGGCGAGACGCTCAGCGCGCATCGGCTGGTATCTGATCGTCCTACCCGCCGGGAACGCATCCGCCGGGCATTGCACGATGCCGGGCTGCCCAATCCCGACCATATCGCCGGCCAGTACCCGCACCGGCTGTCCGGTGGGCAGCGTCAACGCGCGACGATCGCCGCCGCGATCGTCGCCGGGGCACCGCTCGTCATCGCCGACGAACCGACTTCGGCACTCGATGTGCGTGCGCAGCGAGCCGTCCTGCGCCACCTTGACACACTCGTCCACGATAATGGGCTCGGCCTTCTTCTCGTCACCCATGATATCGGGGTCGTTGCCGATCACGCCGATGAGGTCTACGTCCTGCGCTCCGGGAAGCTCGTCGAATATGGTTCTGTCACAGATATTTTGAACAGTCCTAATAATGAGTACACGCGTCGGCTCGTCGATGCCGCCGCCCGCGGACGACGGGCCCGCCATACCGGCCCGGATACCAACCACGCAACGACTGCCGGGACAGCCGTCGTCGAAGCACGTGGGCTCGCCAAACGATATCCAGGAGCCCAGCGGGCCGCGCTACGCGATGCCGATCTCATTCTGCGCAGCGGCGAAACCGTCTGTGTTGTTGGTGAATCAGGTTCCGGCAAGTCAACTCTCGGTGAAATCATTCTCGGCACCATCGACCCTTCCGCTGGTACGCTGCTCGTTCATAGGCAAGCCGCGGACCGTCGCGCTTTTCGCCGAGACCGTACGCTGCGACGCAGTGTGCAAGCAGTCTTCCAAGACCCGATCGCATCGTTAGACCCGCGCCAGCGGGTCGCCGCCGCGATCGCCGAACCACTGCGATTCCTCGGTGGCGAGGCCACCAACACCGCGCGCGACCATGCGACACGCGTACACGAGATGCTCGGGCTCGTAGGCCTTTCCGCCGACATCGCCCAGCGCCGCAGCGGAGAAATATCCGGTGGTCAAGCCCAACGGGTCGCGTTGGCGCGGGCACTGGTCACCGAACCTGACGTAATCGTCTGCGATGAGGCGGTATCCGCGCTCGACGCACTCGTACGGGAATCGATCATCGATTTACTGTTGAGTCTGCAACAGCGTCTAGGACTCGCCCTGCTGTTCATCACTCACGATCTCGGCGTTGCCCGCCGGCTCGGTGGCGAAACGCTCGTCCTCCACGACGGACAGATAGTCGAACGAGGACCCACACAGACCGTCCTCGACGCGCCGCAACATCCCTACACGCGCAGCCTCGTAGAAGCTGTGCCCGGTGCGTCACTCGCCGATTAGGCATTTATGGGAGGCCTGATGGAATCACGGCTGCACGCTATCCGCTACGCGTGAAAACGTGTGAAATACCGCGACAAGAAGCACACACATCGCCAGTGCACCGCCCGCCACTACCGTCAGCGGCACCGCACCCGAGCCGGGAAGCACTCCCGAAACCGCGCCGATGGCCCCGCCGAGGGCAAATTGAAGCGCCCCCGCGACCCCCGATGTCATTGCTGCGCTTGCTGGAAAGGAGTTGATAGCCACCGACGAGGTGATTGGCACGATGATGCCGGCCGACCACAGTACCGGGATAAGGAGAATGCACTGCAGCCACAAACCACCCGGATCGATGCGGGCATAGCACAGTAACCCAACGGCTGCCGCAAATCCCCAGGGTGCCGTACCCATGATCGCACCGCGGGCACCCCACCGACGCTCAAGCAGCGGCGCCACCTGAAATCCCACGATCATCGCGGACGCGTTGATCCCGAAGACAATTCCATATCCGAGTGCCGATAAGCCGAAGTGTTCCCGAAAAATAAAGGCGGACTCTCCGACATACGCGAAGATGACACCGAATCCTAGGCCAGAGGCCACGGCCGGGACCAGGAAGCGTGCTGACGCGATACTACGGATAGTGGTTGCGGATTCGGAGTCAGAGTCGGAACAAACCTGGACCCGGCAACTCTCCGGAAGGATGAGTGCGACAACCACGACCAACACGACACCGACCGACGCCAACATCGCAAACAGGCCTCGCCAGTTCGTGAACGACAAGACGAAACCGCCAACAGCCGGCGCCAGTATGGGTACCGCGGCAAGAACCAACATCGTTCGTGACAGGTTCCGAGCCAGATTGTCCGGGTCGATATCGGCCATCACCGTCCGAGCCAGCGCGATCGAATTTCCTGCCGCTAACCCCTGCAGAACCCGCAACCCGACAATAACCCACACACTGGAAACGCACGCACAGATAATGGTGAGACACACCCAGGCCGACATCGATATAAGCAGCTCCGGCTTACGCGGCCGGTCAGGCCGCAACATTCCGGACACGAGTTGACCCAAGGCGAGCCCGGCGATACAGCCGGTGACCGTTGCCCGGGCAGCTTCAGGCGATGCGCTCAACTCAGCCTGTAGATCAGGTAATCCCGGCAAATAAAGATCCATAGATAGCGGCGCGAAGGCGGTAATCGCAGCAATAATGGCAAGCATTCTCGCATTCATAGACACATGAGCACCGAACGAATTTCCAATAATCCCGCACCGTGCGCGTAAATAACCTGGTCGAATGACATCATCATGCCGACTTGAAAATGCTCTCATCAAGCACATTATCGGATCGATGGACAAATCCGGTTACCGCGGTGGATGTCACCATCAGCG
>JASGFW010000060.1:0-26291 GCA_047605305.1 Gordonia sp. (in: high G+C Gram-positive bacteria) | reverse complement strand
CGCATCGACTCGGTCTTCTCGTCGGCGAATTCGGCGCGAATCGGCCCGTGTGGGTCTCGCGGATCTGGGGAATTCTGCGGCACCCGCAGCGGCGGCAGCACCCGCAGCAGGTCGGCAAACCGTCGCACCACCTCAAGGCCGGTGTCGAGTTTGGTGACGTCCTCGGTCAGCGGCATCGACCCCAGCGCCCAGTTACCTTCGTTCCAGAGCACCTCGATATATGACGGAGCGCTGTTGGCGAGGCTCGCCATCCGCCGATCGCACACCCGGCGCGCCACATCGAGATTGTTGGAGAACATGACGCGCGGGCCCATCGCACCCAGCAACTCCACATCATCCTCGGCGGGCGCGAGCACATCCTCGTGCCGTAGGTCGATGATCACCGACGAGGGCGCCGAACGCCGCACCGCGATCACGGTAGCCGTGTCGAGGAGGTCGAAGACCACCGCTTCACTGCCGCCATACTGGCCGTACGCCACGTCACGCACCTCAACACGTTCCGGGACGTTCATCGCCGCACGGTGGAACACCTTGCGTAGTTTGGTGTCCGAAGTCCGGAACTTGAACTCATGGGCATCACCCCAGATGGCCCGTTGACGTCGCTGCACCGAGGTGCGCTGCCGGTCGAGCCACAGCAAACCCACGGCACCAGCCAGTGCGAGGGCCGCGATCACGAAGTAGACGATGGTCATCGCGCTACAGCCTACTATCGTCGCCTGCACGGTCGGCGACCACGATCTGCCCGTTCGCTCCATCCGCGTCGGCAAGACGAAATTCGGGCTCAATAATCTCTTCGGCGTATAGTGCGCCGGGTGACTGCGATCTTGGATGAGAAGTACTCCAGCCATGTTCGCAATCTCGGACAATTCGCCCGATTCGGCATTGTCGGCGCATCCGGCGTTGTGGTGAATATGGTCGTCGCGGTGCTGATGAATAAGGCGCACGGCGGCACGGCACGGGCTTTTGACGTTCTCTGGCATATCCCGGGCACCGACTTCAACGTTCGTTTCACTGTGCTCGTGTGGGTTGTCGGCTTCCTCGTCGCCAACTGCGTGAACTTCCAGTTGAACCGAACCTGGACTTTCAAGAGTGCGCAGCACGCGACGTGGTGGTCGGAGTTCTGGCCCTTCCTGGCGGTTGGCAGCGTGGCGGCGATCATCGGACTATTCCTCAAGGTCGGGTTCACCAACCCCACCTCACCGGTGTACTTGTCGTCATCCTTCTTCCATGAGACGGCCGGATTTCATTCCCGCGAATACTGGGCCCAGATTTTGACGATCGTGATCACCATGCCGATCAACTTCGTCGTCAACAAGTTGTGGACGTTCCGCGCGGTTCGCTGACGCCGAGAGGCGATAACCCGACGCTCCGTCCTCCAATTGTGTGACAGCATGTCCCCCATGCGGAACATCGGTGTTGTGCTCTTCGACGGCGTCGAGGAGCTTGACTGGGTTGGCCCGTGGGAAGTCCTCTCGACGTGGTCGATGTATTGGCCCGATGACGGGGTCACAGTAGCCACCGTTGCTGATTCCACCGCTCCCCTTCGATGTGCGAAGGGTGCCCGGGTAATTCCCGACCGTTCATGGGACGACGATCCGAATTTCGATGTACTAGTCATACCCGGTGGCGTCGGCTCACGTGAGCGTCTGGGGAACGGGGATGCCTTGCACGCTCGCCTGCGCAGCCATTTCGAGGCGCAGGCACTGCTGGTCAGCGTGTGCACTGGCTCGCTGATCCTCGCGGCCGCCGGCCTGCTGCGGAATCGGCCCGCTACCACTCATAGGGCGGCCCTCGGCGAATTACAGCAACTCGATCCCACTATCGCCATACAAGCCGACTCACGGTATGTCGATGATGGCGAAATAATCACTGCCGCAGGCGTCTCAGCTGGAATCGACGTGTCGTTGCACCTGGTGCGCCGGCTCCATTCGGTAGAGCGCGCACAAGCCATTCGGCGGGGCATCCAGTACGACCCGGCGCCGCCCGTCTAACCGGGTGAGTGGCGCGCGCATTCGACGCGCGACGGGCACGTGCGAGAAGATGGCTGCCAGGAGTTGATCCGCGCTGCCAGGTGTCGGATACGGCGGCGGAGGGAGCCCGTACGGTGACGGTCAATGCAACCGAGGAAGCACTGTTGGCGCAGATATCGGCCGATGCGATCACCGAGCTCACCGTCGCCCTGGTGGAGGCTCCGAGTGAGAACCCGGGCGGCACCGAGGCCGCGGCCGTCGGCATCCTGGAGAAGGCATGTCGCGCCGCGGGATTCTCGGTGACCATCCACGAGGTCGCACCGGGCCGACCCAACCTGGTCGCGACGCTACCCGGCGGCGACGGCCCCGGACTGATGTTCCTTGGCCATTCCGATGTGGTGCCCGCTGGCCCAGGCTGGACCGCGGACCCGTATCGGGCCCGGCTGGTTGACGGACGTCTCATCGGCCGAGGCGCCACCGACATGAAAGGCGGGCTGGCGGCGGTCATCGCCGCAATGTCCGCATTGTCAACGTTGCCGGACCGGCTATCCGGGCCGGTGCGCCTGGTATGCACGGTCGACGAGGAGGAACACGGCGCCGGCGTCCGCGATTTCGTCTCCCGCGCCCCCGACGCAGATTTCCTTGGCTGTGTGGTTGCCGAACCCACCAACTTGGAGATCGTCCGCGGCTGCCGTGGTGCCTCTTACTTTGAGATCGACATTGCCGGTCGCGCAGCCCATTCCGGTCGTCCCGCCGACGGCCGCAGTGCCATCAATGCCGCAGCTTCCATCATCGATATCATCCGCACCGATCACAACCGACTGCAATCAACCCTCGATGACCTACTCGGTGCCGGAACCTGGAATGTTGGGACTATCCAAGGTGGACAAGGAATTTCGGTGGTAGCCCCGACCTGTTCACTCGGCGTGGATCGGCGGTTGATGCCATTCGAGCAGGCCGAGGAGATCGCTGAACGCCTGCGGCAGGCGATTCGGGCAGGCGGGATCGATTCCGACGGCATCACCGTGGATGTGCGGGTGACGATGGAGATGCCCGGCTTCGCCACGCCGGCCGATCATCGGCTCGTTGCCGACGCGGTCGCCGCCGCCACCGATGCCGGCATCCGCACATCGGTGGGCGGATGGACCGCTGCCTGCGACGGAGGTTTCGTCAGCCGCGACCTCGCGATCCCGACAATCGTATTCGGGCCGGGCAATATCAACACCCAAGCCCATCAGCCGGACGAGTCCGTCGTGATCGACGATCTCCTCGCCGCAGCACGCAGTTATGCCCTCCTAGCGCTGCGTGCGCTCACGTAATCCACCCGATCTCGCCGGAGGTGCGCACCACCTGCCGAACGCGGCAGGGGCCGTCGGCCTCCGACGACACCTGTTGGTGCCGCGAACCATTCACTCTGTGGAGTTATCAATGATCGTGTGCGCTCCCATCAACCGTGGGTGCACAGAAATATGGGGCGGAACGACAAGCGTGTCGTCGAGGCGTGTGTGACGCCGGTAGTAGGAAGGAATTAGGCGTCGGCGACGATCAACCGTGGCAGGACGGGCACAGCAGCACACTGTTGGCCACCGAGGTATCTCCCCCGTCGGCCCACCCGAGCATCCGGGCGATAGCGACAGCCTGTTGAGAGCTCGGTCTTCCGCTGCGGGCAGAACACCGCTTTCGGCCGCCACCTGGTTGCCGATCGCCTGGGCACGATCGGCGATCTCGGCCGGCGTCGCCCCTGATGCGCGCTGGGCCAGGAGATCGGTGACATATTTTTCGCGGTCCGCCGCATCAACCGACCCGGACGCTCGCTGCTCGATATGCCGTACACCTTTGACGATGGCGTCGACGTGTTCACCCGAAATATCTCCCTCTGCAGCATGTTTCGCCACTCGGGGAATCTCGCTAACGACATCTGCGATACGCATGAATCGTTGCGCGACAGCGGGTGCCACACCCATCACTATCAACAGTTCCCTGGTCTTACGGCTCTGCTTCTTGGCCACCCCCCAGTCGGCAACGCCCTCGTCATCACTCGCCACGTCACACAGCAACCGCGCGGCGGTAGAGAGTGTTTCCGAACTACCCATATCGCCCATAGTACTCGTACATATGTTCTAGTCAAGGAAAACTTCTAGAGCCGACTTTTCTCCCCGCTCAGCCGTAGGATGTGGCGGTGACCTCCGCTAAACCGTTCGACGCCGCCACCGAGGCCAAGTACGTACGACTGACAACCTTCCGTAAGGATGGGACGCCCGTCGCTTCGCCACTGTGGGCGGCCTTTGCCGACGGTCGGCTCGTACTGTGGACCGTAACCCAGTCATGGAAGGTCAAACGAATTCGTCGCAACCCACGCGTCATCGTCCAGGCATGCGACGCCCGTGGCGGCACGCTCACCGGAGCGGCCGTCGAGGGTACCGCGACAATCCTCGACGCCGCTGGCACCGAACGGGCTCGCACCCTGATCGCGAAGAAGTACGGCGTTATCGGCTGGGTTCTAGTGAAGGGCAGTCTGATTCGTCGCGGAAAGCAGGGCACCGTCGGGCTCGCGATCACCCCGACGGCCGCCGACTAACCCCCAACCTGCTCTCCGCCGGCCCCGTTAATCACATTCTCGTCGCCGCGTACTCGTCAATCGCGGCCGCCGCCGCTGGGCGTATCACACAATCGTAGGCGTGATCGTTCACGATCCCGGCGGCCTGCATCAGCGCGAACATCGTTGTGGGACCGACGAATCGCCAACCACGCTTCTTGAGATCCTTGGCGAGCGCAGCAGACTCGGGCGACGTCGTCATGCTGCCCGGTACGTGGCCAGGTGGTGGTGCATAACGCCAGAAGTAATCCTCAAGAGGCCCGTGCGTCTCGATCAATTCGACGGCGTGGCGAGCATTATTGATCGCGGCGTCAATCTTGCCACGATGCCGGATGATGCCCGCATCGCCGAGGAGGCGTTCGACATCACGCTCGCCGAAACGGGCAACCGTCCCGATATCGAATCCAGCGAAAGCCGCACGGAAATTCTCTCGCTTGGTGAGGATCGTGCGCCAACTCAGCCCGGACTGAAACCCTTCGAGGCACACACGCTCAAACAGAGCGTTATCACCGGTGAGCGGAAACCCCCATTCGGTGTCGTGGTAGGTGGTCTCCGGTTCTGTGGCAGCCCAGCGGCAGCGGGATCTCCCGTCAGCACCCATAATCACGTCAGCGCCCACGACCACATCGGGCATCACACCCCTCCCCTCGTTCGAGTTACTTGAACGGTATCGCGCGTCCCCGACGTCGATCGCACAGCGCCTCACGGGGGCATCTGGTCGATGGTGGCACGGGTAAAGGCGATGGCCTTGGCACACAAGGTGTAGAGAGGCGGTCGGTCGTGATAGTGGACAACAGAAGTGATGACGATTGCCTTCCCCGACTGAACGTATGTCGCACACCTCGTCGAATCACGCGTCGACCCCACTCCGACGGTCCTGGAGTTAATAACGATGTTTTGCTGCCAGACAGTTACCGGTCCTTGCCTATCCTTGTACTCTTCGAGTGGTGGTGAATTACCAAGAGCTTGAGCAAGGTTCGCGCCGTCGGGTGTGATGTAGTCCCAACGGCAGCCCCGCGCCGTTTGGAAGTCCGCCCGCGCGACGTCGCGAACGCTGCGTGCGTCCAGGCCGGCTTCTTTGAGGATTGATTCGGTTGCCGCGGTGCATGGTTCGTAAATGCTGCCGTCATTTCCTGAATTCCACCGGCGTGGGAACTTCGTGAGGAACGGCAGCGCTCGACCATACCCATCGCGTTGCCTGATGGCAGCGTGGTCGGTCGTTGGGACAGACCGCGAGAGACCCGGTGCAATCGGTTGCGCGGTCCCACTTACCGCGCAACCGACCAGGACTATTGCGATAACTGCCGATAGCGCCGTGATCCTCCCTGAGGAGCTACGAGGCTGGCTACGACTGGATCTCGTCGACGTTCGCGGCATCGGTAGCGTGCAGGGCTTGATCGGTGTCTTCTCTGATACGGCTACAGGGATCGGGTCAGTGTAACCGGAATCGGACATCACGGACAGAATGTTTGCACAAATTGTGGACGCGGCCTTCACCCATAACAAAACCCCTCACTTCCAAGTGCAGGAAGTGAGGGGTTTCGCTGCCCTCATTCAGACGGATGCCGAACTCAGCCGAGCACCAACGTATCCGCGTTCGCCGACACATTCACCGGAACGATATCGCCGTCGCGGATATCACCGGCCAGTAGCGCCTTGGCGAGTTGATCACCGATGGCCTGCTGCACCAGACGCCGTAGCGGGCGAGCCCCATAGAGCGGGTCAAAGCCGCGCTCGGCGAGCCATTCCTTGGCTTTCGGCGTCACTTGCAGATCCAGTCGGCGCTGCGCGAGCCGCTTCTGCAACTGACCCAGCTGGATATCAACAATCGATACCAGCTCTTCTGGACTCAATGCCGCGAAGATCACCACGTCGTCAAGACGGTTGATGAACTCCGGCTTGAATGCTCCGCGCACCGCAGCCATCACCTGATCGCGGTCACCACCCGAGCCTAGGTTCGACGTCAGGATCAAGATGGTGTTGCGGAAGTCGACGGTGCGCCCCTGTCCGTCGGTCAGCCGTCCCTCATCGAGTACCTGCAACAAGATGTCGAAGACGTCCGGGTGGGCCTTCTCCACCTCATCGAAAAGCACCACCGTGTATGGCCGACGCCGCACCGCCTCGGTCAGCTGCCCACCCTGCTCGTAACCGACATAGCCCGGAGGAGCGCCGACAAGCCTTGCCACGGCATGCTTTTCACCGTATTCACTCATATCGATGCGCACCATCGCACGCTCATCGTCGAATAAGAACTCGGCCAATGCCTTTGCTAGCTCGGTCTTTCCAACTCCAGTGGGGCCCAAGAACAGGAAGGAACCCAGCGGGCGGTTCGGGTCGGCGACTCCGGCACGGGAGCGGCGCACCGCGTCGGACACCGCGACAACAGCCTCGCGCTGACCGATAACCCGGCGCCCCAGTTCTTCTTCCATCCGCAGCAGTTTTTCGGTCTCGCCTTCGAGCATTTTGCCCGCGGGGATTCCTGTCCACGCCGAGACAACCTGTGCGACGTCGTCGGGACCGACCTCCTCCTGCAACATCACGTCCCGGTCCGGATCTGTGCCCGTCTTCTCGACGGCGGCCTCCAACTTCTTCTCCAGGCCCGGAATCTTGCCGTAGCGCAGTTCCGCGGCGCGGCCCAGGTCACCGTCACGCTCGGCGCGATCCGCTTCTCCGCGAAGGAGTTCCAATTCTTCCTTGAGATCGCGCACCGCATCGATGGCGGTCTTCTCGGCCTGCCAGCGGGCGGAGAGTTCGTTGAGTTTCTCCTTCTCGTCGGCCAGTTCCTGACGTAATTTAGCCAACCGATCCTTCGATGCCGCGTCAGTCTCCTTCTCCAACGCCAATTCCTCAACCTCTAGGCGGCGTACGACCCGTTCGACGGCATCAATTTCCTCGGGTCGCGAGTCTATCTCCATGCGCAGCCGGGATGCGGCCTCGTCGACCAGATCGATGGCCTTATCGGGAAGGAAGCGTGAGGTGATGTAACGGTCGGAAAGCGTTGCGGCAGCAACCAATGCGGAGTCGGTGATGCGCACTCCGTGGTGCACCTCATACCGTTCCTTGAGTCCACGCAGAATGCCGATGGCATCTTCGACGCTCGGCTCACCCACGTACACCTGCTGGAACCGCCGTTCGAGCGCGGCATCCTTCTCGATGTATTTACGGTATTCCTCCAGCGTGGTGGCACCGACCAGCCGCAATTCACCACGAGCGAGCATCGGCTTGATCATGTTGCCCGCGTCCATCGCGGAATCGCCTGTCGCGCCGGCGCCGACTATGGTGTGCAGTTCATCGATGAAGGTGATGACCTGCCCGGCCGATCCCTTGATCTCGTCGAGGACCGCCTTGAGGCGTTCCTCGAATTCGCCACGATATTTCGCACCGGCGACCATCGACCCGAGGTCGAGCGAGATGACCGTCTTGCCGCGCAATGACTCCGGCACATCGCCGGCGACGATGCGCTGAGCGAGTCCTTCGACGATGGCGGTCTTGCCAACGCCGGGCTCGCCGATCAACACCGGATTGTTTTTGGTGCGGCGGCTCAACACCTGCACTACGCGACGAATCTCGGCGTCGCGGCCGATCACCGGATCGAGCTTGCCTTCGCGGGCCGCCTTGGTGAGGTCGGCCGAGTACTTCTCCAGCGCCTGATATGTCGATTCCGGATCCTGGGAGGTAACCCGAGCGGCGCCGCGTACCGCGACGAATGCCTCCCGCAGCGTCTGCGGGGTGGCGCCGACGTCGTGCAGCAGTTTGGCGACGTCCGAGTCACCCGTCGCCAAACCGACGACGAGGTGTTCGGTGGAGACATATTCGTCGGTCAGTTCGGTGGCGAGTTGCGTTGCGGCGGTGATGGCCGCGACGGACTCGCGCGATAGCGCCGGCGCAGCGCTACTGCTCGATACCGTCGGCGCGCGATCGACCAGCGCCTGGGCCTGTGCGCGCACGTGCGACGGATCCACCCCGACCGCCTTGAATAGCGGTGTGGCGATTCCGTCGGACTGGTCGAGCAGGGCGACCAGGATGTGGGCTGGACGCACGTCAGGATTGCCCGCGGTGGCCGCCGCTGCCACCGCAGCACTCAATGCCTGTTGTGTCTTGGTGGTGGGAGTGAAGCTGTCCACGTCGTGTGCACCTTTCTCTTTAGCCTACTAGACTCAAGTATGAGTCATTCGACCATTGCAACACCAGCAGACTTGAGTCTATTCCACTCAATACTTCACCGGTAATGCCGTTCCCCGCCGGGCGTCTAGGCGAAACCTTCCGGCCTCACAACACCTTGTCGATATCACCAGCCAGCGCCTCCGGCTTCACCGTCGGCGCGAAGCGATCGACCACGGCACCGGAGCGATCCACGAGGAACTTGGTGAAGTTCCACTTAATCCGATTGCCCAGTACCCCCGAGCGTTGTTGGCGCAGCCACGCGAAGAGCGGATGGGCGTCGGCACCGTTGACGTTGACCTTGGCGAACATCGGAAAGGTCACGTCGTAGTTGAGCGAGCAGAAGCTTTTGATCTCCTGCGCATCGCCGGGTTCCTGGTGTGCGAACTGATCACACGGAAACCCCAGTACCACCAGACCCTTGTCGGCGTAGGCACGACTGAGCTCTTCGAGCCCCTTGAACTGCGGCGTGAACCCGCATTTCGACGCGGTGTTGACGATCAACAGCGGCCGACCCCGGTATTGGGCCAGTTCGACGAGATTCCCGTCGATACCCTGAGCGGTGAAATCGTAAGCGGATGTCATCGTGTTCCCTGCCCTTCGGTCATGACTCGACGCAGGTGACCAACGGTACCCGCACGGGCTTTGCCCGGCCTCGACACAGCACTCCGGCAGCACCCAGTAGTGAGCTAGTACCCCACCGCGCGGATCGGCCCCGGTGTCCACAGGCCATTGCGGGTATCGGTGGTTACCTCGAGATCGGCGTTGCGTTGCGGCACGAGCGGGGCAAGGCGTTGCAGCATGCCCCAGTCCTTAGCCCAGTCGTTGCGCAGATACGCCGGCACATCCCTCGGTTTGAACTCGTTACTGATGATGCCCAGCGGTCCACCGGCATCTCCATCCATCCAGCGCTGTGAATTGACTCGTTCACCCTCGCGGTCAGGCGCGATCCGCCATTGCGGCGACTCCAATACGCCGTTATGCACCTGTGCCGGACGCTGACACGGAAAAGCCAGTGCGGCTTCCCAGTCGATCAGCACCGGCGCCTGGCGGCCAACCACCTTGGCCAGGGCCACCAGATGTGACACCCGCGGCGGCGTCACGGCCAACCATTGAGCAGCGCTCGTGGATGTGTCGGCGGCGACGATTCGGACGACGGTCGCACCCGCAGGAGCCTGATCGAGCGGAAAACGCAGATTTTGCCAAGCCGGGGCGCCGCCGATACCCAACGGTGTCATCGTGCCGGCAGACACCACAGCACCATTGGCTTGCACCCGGCCGAACTCCAGTCGCACCTGCTGACCCGACCTGGTGACAGCAAGATCGTCGACATATTCGACCTGACCGGCAACGGCCACCGTGATCAGCGGGGCGTCATCAGCGCGCGCAGGGAGCTGATACCAGTCGGAGACGAGACTTCCCAGCCCCGACGCCGCACCGTATGTACCCAGCACCGGCGTCCGCTGTGGCGAGAGCCCGAATGGCAGCTTCGCCGACGAGCCGTTGACACCCGCACGCACCATGGTTCCGCCGGCGATATCCGACGAGGGGCTCGACGACTCTTCGTCCGCAGATTGATCAGAGTTGGTCTGAGTCGGATCCGATTGACTGCGATCGACTTCTGTGGAGCCCGAACCCGACGTCTCATCCGACTCGACGTCCTCATCGGAGAGATCGGAACCCACCCCATTGGGGTCGAATCCGTTCAGATCCCGCCCGGCGAGCGCCTGCCCTGGGCTCGGATTATTTTGCCCGGCCACGTGAGCCGGCGCGAGTAGACCCGCACTCGGATCCTGCTCGACTAGCACCGCCTCGCCCAGCGCGCACGGATGTCCGCGTAGCGCATCAACATTCGAGCTCAGCCACGACCACGAATGGCGTTGGGTCCAGTCCGCCTTAGCGAAGGAGACGAGAGTGAACAGCAGCATCACGATCGACACGACGATGATCGACGGACTGCGCAACACCGACATCCACCGTCTCGACGCTAGCCGACCACCGCGCCGAATGTCGTCGGTGACGTAGTCGTCACGGAAGTGCTGCCACAGCCCGAGTAGCGTTAACACCACTGCGGCGATCACGATAAGCGCCCACAGCGGAATGCCTTTTACTTCGGGAACAGCATCGCGCCAAGGTATTCCGTAACTACCGACATACCACCACTGATTACGCCCGGAGAACGAGAGCGCCAACACATATGTGCAGGCAGCCGCGAACAGCGTGCGGTTGCGGCGGCGGTACATCACCGAGCGGTCGACGGCCGCGGTGGCTACCGCGGCGAGCGCACCCGCGATACAGGCGTAGACACCAAGCTGGTGGGTCCACTTGGTTGGCTGAAATGCCAACAACACCACGGTACCTGCGACAGTCGCGACGAGTCGCCAGGTGGGAGCCGATACGATTCCCGGCAACCGCCGCCGATGCAACAACATCACCACGACGAGAATCAGGCACACGAAGGTGATGAGCATGCCGAAGCGACGGGCGATACTCCCGTCCGCCGTCGCATTCATCAGCATGTAGTAGCGCATACCTTCTTCCCACCATTTATTGGTGGGCCCAACCGCGGAATTGACCTTGACGGCCTCCATGATCGACGCCAGGGTTTGATCGGCGAAGATCTCGTAAAGCACCGCCAGCCCGGCCGCGAGAATCGGTACGAGGATGGGCCACACACCATCTCGCGACTTACGCAGCACCAGTCGGCGGAGTAGCGGCCGGATACCCGCGATGAGCGGAATCACCGCGATGATGCCTGTCGGATGGATCGTCAACGTGAATGCGGCCACCACCACACCAAGGGTGAGCGGGAAGAATCGTCCGGTAGCGATGGCGCGTTCAACGAGTAGCCACGACGCCAAGGTGCCGACCGCGATAATCGGCTCCACCCGCAGACCATTATTGAATGGCATCCACACAGCCAAGAACACCAGCGCGCCAGCCCAGATCGCCGACGGTGACCTGCGTACCGCCACACCCAGACGCGGGATCGCCACCCGGCTGATGAGTATCCAGCCGAGCATCGCGTACAGGAAGGGCAGTAACCGCAACCATGGTGTCGCGGTACTGATTTGCGTCCACAGCGACAGATATTGGTAATGCCAGCCGAACGGATCCTGCGGCACACCGAAATAGCGGTAATAGTTGTCGAGATATCCGGCGTTTCGGGCCACCCGCGCGACGGTGACCTGATATCCGTCGTCGGCGGTGTTGCCGCCCACGAATAACCAAATCACCAGCACGGCAGTGACGAACCCGTCCACCCATCTCGGCCGCCACCAACGTGAAGGCAATCGATGCAGGTAGCCGCGACCGTCGCGGGCGTCAAGCACCGCCAGCGCCAGCATCGACGCGATCGTCATGGCAATGCCGATCACCAGCAACCAGAACTTCAGTGTGGTTGGCGTGGAGACGAACCGGGTATCGAGTGTGGCGCGCAACGACAGTCCCGTGCGCGGAGCACTGGCCGGCAGTTCGGAGTACACCCCGATGATCTGCGGACGCGCGGTGACGTCACGAAGGTCGAAGGAGTGGAGCGCGTTGTCATCAGCGGGCAGATTCTCGAAACTCCCGGTGGCGCCTTGCCCATCGGCGTGAATCACAATCCGGCATCCCGGCGTATTCTCCGCGATGGCGCGAGGCGCACTGAGCAGCACAATGTTTCGCTGCGACATCTGCAGCGAGTCACGGGTGGCCCGGACGAATAGGCCGACCTTATTCGCCTCGGCACCACTGGACGGAACGGTCGATACGATCACCCCACCCGCGGCGGGCAGGCTCTTACCCAGCGCACAGGGCACCGATAAGTCCATCGACACCGGTGCGAAGGTAACGCTGGCCGCCGAGACGTTGCCGAGCGAATTGTGTTGCGGCCAGTTCAATTCGACCTTGGTGCCACTGACGGGAAGAAATGGCGTCGACAATGCGATAAGCACGCCGATCAGTCCGGCCACGACGGCAACGATTTTCACAACCCGAATGTTGCGATCGTTTTCCGGCACCGATTCCAGTGTGGTCTTCTCCGGTTCTTTCACCACTGTCTCACTCATCTTGCGGCACCACCTGCATCGCTCCCGGCCTGCTCGCGCCCCAGCGCGATACGCGGCCAGCCGATACCACCGCCACGGAGGAATCGGGTACCAGCGGAGTCAGTCGCTGCAGGCTGCCCCAGTCGCGATACCAGTCGTTACGCAGGTACGTCGCGACCGTGTCCGGCGAGGTGAGCGCATCAGCCGTGGTCAGCAAACCGCCGTTGACGGTGGCCATCCAGGTCTTGGACTGTGCATTGGCGATCGACGGCTCTGGCAGTATCCGCCACTGCGGAATTTGATTGATGCCGTCGGCAGCAGCCATCGGATGCTGACACGGGAACTGCGCACCAACAGTGAAGTCGACCAGTACCGGCGCCGTCGCACCCACCACCTTCTGAAGCGTCTGCAGCTGTGGGGCCCGCGGCGGAGTGATCGCAAGCCATTGGTCTGGGTCGAGATTGTTATCGGCCGCGACGATGCGCATCACGGTGGCGCGCGCGGGCACCCACGACATCGGGATGCGCAGGTTGCGCCATGGCCGGTTCGCGGAGTGATCGGCATCGATCGGCGCCACCGCATGCCCCACCTGAGTGAATGTCGTGCCATCGGCCACGCCGAACTGCACCTGCAGCGACTGTCCGTAGGTCCTCACCCCATCGGGGTCGGTGGAGGCGATCGTTCCGGCCGCGGTGATCACGATGAGCGGAGAGGCCGACCGCGCAGGCAACTCGTACCAGCCGGTGGTGAGCGTCTCCTGTCCGTCGGTCGCGCCGTAGCTGCCCATCACCGGGGTGGTGGCGGGGTCGAGCCCGAAGGGCAGAGCGGCCGTACTGCCGTTAACCCCGGTGGGGCCGGTGCCACCGGCGGTTCCCGGGGCGGCACCGTAAATGACGAACGTCTTCGACAGATCCGCCGAGGTGTTCTGGGTGCCCGGCTTCATGGAGTCGGCCTTCGGATAGAGATCATCGGCGACGCCCTGCGCGCTGAACCCACGCGAACGTCCTTCGAGTGCCTTCGATGGTGACAGCGCACCGGCCGGTCGCAGCATGCCGCGATTAGCATCGACCTCAACCTGCACGTAGTCGGCCATCCCGCAGCCGCCATGTAACGAATCCACGTTGTTCTTGAGTACCGAGTACGTATCGGCGCGGGTGACAGCCGCCTTGGCGAAGACGGCAAGTTCGGCGACGAGGATGACGACCGCGATGATCGCGATCGGCGCGGCGGCGACAGCGGTGCGCCAGCGGTTGGGCGGTTTGCCCGCGTCGTGATGCAGACCCGTGTCGGCGACGTAATCGAGACGCAGGTGCTGCCATAGCGCGACGAGTAGCGTGACCCCGGCGAGACCGAGCAGGATCGACGATGCCGGAAAACCGGCGAACACCGGTGCCTTATCGAAGAAGGGGATACCAAAGTCGTAGGACCACGGCCACGCGTTGTATCCGGCCGCGGCCACTGCGGCGGCGACCAAGAGCCCCGCCACCAGCACGGAGAGGTTACGGGTGTTGCGCGCAGCCACCTGACTGATTGCCACGGCGGCCACTCCCGCCAAGGCCGCTCCAAGACCGGCGAAGATCCCGAATTGGACCGTCCACTTCGTCGGCGCCAGAGACAGCAAAGCGACAGTGATGAGCACAGCAGCGGCCACCCGCCACACCGGACCGCCGTCGATACCTCGAATTCCTTTGCGACGCAACATGATCGCCAGAACAACCAAAAGTGAGACGACGAGTATGAGTACCGGGATCCGACGTGTGAGGGCGCCGTCACGGGTGTTGACGAAGAGGAAGTAGTAGCGCAGCAGTTCCTGATACCAGACGAGTGTCGGACCAACCGTGTAGCGAATCCGGATCGCCTCGAACACCGACGCCAGCGGCTGATCCCGGAACACGACGATCGCCACGATCGCCGGCGCCGCCAGGATCGGGGCGAGCAGTGCGAATAGTCCCGACTCATGTCTGCGCCGCACCAGGATCGCCAGCAACGGGCGCGCACCGGTGACCAGTAACGCGATCGCGATGACTCCGGTGGGCGCGGTCGCAAGCGTCAGTGCCGCGGCGAAGGCGGCTCCGGCCGCAGGCAGCAGGCGGCGGGTGGCGATGGCCTGTTCCACACCCCACCAGGTGAGCAGGCTGCCGAGCACTACCACCCCCTCGCTGCGCAGCCCCGACGCCATCGGCAACCAGAACACCAGGAACACCGCGGCACCGGTCACCATCGCCCACTGAGAGGTGCGTACGGAGCGGCCGAGCCGCGGCAGCAGCACCCTGCTGAGGACAAACCAGCTGAGTAGTCCCACGACCAACGACGGGATGCGCATCCATACGCCAGCGGCGGACACAGCCGACCAGTGCGCCAACACATCGTAATACCAGTCGAACGGCGCTTCCGGGATGCCGTAGTAACGGTAGTAATCGGCCAGATAACCTGCGTGCGCAGCATTGCGGCCCATGTTGAGGATGTAGCCGTCGTCGGCGGAGCCAGCACCGAGGAAATGCCACAGGAGCAGGATCGCAGTCACCGCGATGTCGGTGGCCCGGGGCCGGATCAACGCCAGCCAGCGCACCCTGCCGATCCGCCGGTGATAGCCGTGGATCTGATCGAGCACGGCCAGCGCGGCCACCGCAAGCCCCGCCGCCAATACCCCGAGGGTCATCACGAACCATTTGAGGACCGAGGGCCTCGAGTCGAAACGATCATCGACGTCGATACGCACCGCCAGCCCCTTCGCACCGGCTACCTGGTCGGGCGATAGATCGGTGAAGATGCCGGCAACCTGCGGACGGTGCGCATCCGCGGCGATCTGGATCGAGCCGAGCCCGACGAACTGACCGCCCGTCTGTGCCGCCGACGACCAGATATGCAGTCGTGTGCAGCGATCCGAGCGCACGTCGGCGCGCGACGCAGTGACAAGCGTGTCTCCCCGCACCGACACGCTGACGGCGGTGGCCGTGGCGGTAACGATCAGCGCCGACTGACGCTGCTGTTTCGCGTCGGCGGGCATGGTGGCCAGGACCGTCGTCGTGGTATCGGCGGGTAACCCGCTCAACAATCCGCAGGGAATGCTGACATCCAGAGTTTCCGGCATCTGAGCCACCAGCGGCGCGGTGACATCCGCTGACGACGTAAGTCGCTGGCCCTGCGGCCAGGTGATCGATGCCGTCGATACCGTCACCGGCAGTAACGGGGTAAGCACCGCGGCGACAATCGCGACCAGCCCGGCGATCACTGCCACGACGGCGGTCTGGCGAGGTCGGTGCGGGTGTTGCCGGTCGGTATCGTCGCCGGGGCAACAGGTCGGGGGTCCCGGCGATGTTACTTCCGGCGGTCTGGTCACCACGCGAATGCTAGTCAGCAACCCTGTGATGCGACCAAACCGGTCCGTCTTTCATTGCCATCGCGGGCACCACCCGGCGTCCGTATCGGGCTCCGACCGCAACACAAATCCGGCCCCGTACCCGACCGGATCACACGCCGCCCGATGCGGGCGGGATGTGCATGTCCGCTGATTCATCGGCAGACTGGGGTCAGGCGCCCACGGGAGCCCGGCAGGTCGCCACGCACGCCGGGGCGCCTGGAAAGGGTTCTTTTCGTGACGACCACCGTCAACAACGCCGTCAGGGCTTATCACGCCACCGCAGCGGATCAGCCGCTCTCACCGACGACGATCTCGCGCCGCGCCCTCGGGCCGAAGGATGTGCTCATCGACGTGGCTTTCGCCGGCATCTGCCACTCAGATATCCACACGGCCCGCAACGAGTGGGGAGACACCACCTATCCGGTTGTCCCCGGCCACGAGATCGCGGGCATCGTCGCCGAGGTGGGCGCAGAGGTCACCCGGTACGAGATTGGCGACCGCGTCGGGGTGGGCTGCTTCGTCGATTCCTGTCGGCAATGCGACGCCTGTAAGAACGGTGAGGAACAGTATTGCCACGCCGGAGTTGTCAGTACCTACAACTCACACACCTACGACGGCGAGTTCACCCACGGCGGATACTCGGAGAAGATCGTGGTCACCGAGGACTTCGTGGTGAGAATTCCCGAGCAGATCGGCCTCGACGTGGCCGCACCGCTGCTGTGCGCGGGTATTACTCTCTACACTCCGCTCACGCACTGGGGAGCCGGGCCGGGGAAGAAGGTCGCCATCATCGGTTTGGGCGGACTCGGCCACGTCGGCGTCAAAATCGCACATGCACTCGGCGCCGAGGTGACCGTCTTGAGCCAGACCCTCGCTAAGAAGGACGACGGCGTCAGATTCGGCGCCGACCACTACTACGCGACCGCAGATGCGGAGACATTTCGCACGCTGGCAAACGAATTCGACCTCATCATCAACACAGTATCGGTCAATCTTGACCTCGACCGATATCTCTCGTTGCTTGCACTGGACGGGACGCTGGTCGAACTCGGGGTTCCCGAACACCCGCTTGAGGTCAGGGCATTCTCGCTATTAAGCAATCGGCGCTCCCTGGCCGGATCGTTGGTCGGGGGTATCGCCGCTACTCAGGAAATGCTGGATTTCTGTGCCGCACATGGCATCGGCGCGGAAATAGAAAAAATCACCGCCGCCCAGATCAATGACGCCTATGACCGGGTCGTCAACAGCGATGTGCGGTACCGATTCGTGATTGATACCGCCACGCTGGCCGACTAAGAACGGAAGCGGTTGCGGTTAAGTCACGGTCGCGTCGAAGTCCGCCTACACCGGCCGCAATGGCCTAGCCTGGTCTGGGAGGCGCGCCGTTAGCAGGCAACAATCCCACGACGCTCACGATGAGACGGCTGCGGAGTGTCCCACACGGGGGAAATAGCCCTCGAGAACAGAGGAGTTTCACGATGATCGGAACAATTATCAGCTCAGTGTTCGGCGGACTCGTGATCGGCGGACTCGCCCGTCTGCTCATACCGGGCAAGCAGAATCTCGGCATCATCGCCACGATCGCGCTCGGCATACTCGGTTCGTTGATCGGCTCGTGGCTCACCTACAAACTCGGTTACAACAACAGTAACGGCGGCTGGGAGGTTATCCCGTTCATCGTCGGAATTATTGTTGCGATCGCACTCATCGCCGGATACCTCACGCTCCGGGGCCGGGCCGTACGCCAGTAACACCGGGCCATAGCAGTATGAACATCCCGGTAGTAGCTGTGCCCCAATAATTTGGGCGTGAATAGTTTTAGTCGGCTCAGGTCGGTCTTGCCATGAATTCCACGGCAGGATAGGCATATGGGATTTGATATCGCACCGGGTGTTGGAGCGGATTACGCCGGGCTCGCCGTCGCCGCACGGAATCTAATCGACGGCGAGCCTGACCGTATCGCTAATGCCGCGAATCTGTCAGCGCTGGTCTATCAGGTTTTGCCGCAAGTCAATTGGGTGGGATTCTACTTCTTCGACGGTACCGAGTTGGTCGTCGGACCATTCCAGGGAAAACCGGCCTGCGTGCGTATCCCGTTGGATCGCGGGGTATGTGGCGCGGCAGCCCGTACCCGCACCACCCAACGGGTCGCCGATGTACATGCGGTACCCGATCACATCGCCTGCGACGCCGAAAGCCGTTCGGAGATCGTGCTACCGCTCATCGATGACGACGAGCTCATTGGCGTCTTCGACCTCGACAGCCCTATCCGCGGTCGGTTCACCGCAGCCGACCAAGAGGGCCTGGAAACAATCGCGGCCATCTTCATCGAATCGCTACGCTGACCCCGACCCCGGCCGGTGCAGTCCGTCGCGATACGGATAGAGCTAGGCGGTAGGGGCAAGTTTGCCGAATGTGCTGCGGTGGAAGATCAATGGGTTACCGGTTTCCGGGTGGTCGACGCCATGCAGTTCGAGTAGCACGATCAGGTGATCACCCGCCTCGACTTCCCGGTAAATGGTGCAGTCGAAGTGAGCGAGCCCCTCATCGAGAGTCACCGCTCCCTCATCGGATGCTTTCACTCCGATACCGTCGAAACGATGCTCGACGGGGCCAGCGAGTTGCCGGCAGACCACACCCTGATGGTCGGCGAGGATCGTCACCCCCAAATGCGCGGCTCGACGCAGATCCGGCCAGGTCTTGGAGGTCGTTGCCACTGACACGGAGACGAGAGGCGGATCGAGGCTGACGCTGGTGAAGGAACTAGCCGCCAGACCGGTCAACCGGCCATCGACCTCAGCCGCGACGGCAACAACCCCAGTCGGGAAGATCCCGAATGCCTTACGCAGGCGCGCTGCATCAAGGTCCTGGTTGGTTCGAAGTTCACTCATGAGTCTGCTTTCAGAAGGGTAGAAATAATAGGTTTAGTTGACGCCAGCCAGGACTCATATGCCTGAGGGTCGTCGTGCGCGGCGTCGACAACATAGAGGCCGCGGCCGATGACTGTGCCACCGATCTCGGTGAGCACCGGTCGTAGAGTCAGCTCGGGTGCCAGTGAATGCGCCGGGTTGCCGCCAAGCATGAGCGGGACAGCGATCCCGGATAGTCCGGTGCCGCCGGCGAAACGATCGAGGAAGAGTTTAAGAAGCCCGGTGTAGGCGGCTTTATAGGTCGGACTGGCAAATACCACGAGATCGGCCTTGCCGACTTGCGTGACGAGATCGGCGACCGTCTCGTCAGACCAATCGAGGATCGCGGTACCCAGCGTGGCCAGGTCGATAACTAGATCGGGCTCGGCATCTGTCAACGCCGTGGCGACGTAAGTAGCGGCGACCAGAGTACGACTTGCCGGTTTCGGATTGCCGACGACGACGGCAGTGGTCACGATGCCGACACACGCGCGGCCGGAGCGGGCGCCCCGAACGGGACCGACACACGCGCGGTAACCGGAGCCGGATGCTCCCACAGCCCACGGCGGGTGAGTTCGGGTAGCACCCCCTCACCGAACCAATAGGACTCTTCGAGGTGGGGGTAACCCGACAGGACGAATTCCTCGATGCCGACCGCGTGATATTCCTCGATCAGGTCCGCAATCTCCGAGTGGGAGCCCACCAACGCGGTTCCCGCACCACCGCGAACCAAACCGATACCCGCCCACAGATTGGGGTAGACCTCAAGTCCGTCCTTGGTGCCCTTATTTAAGGCCAGCATTCGCTTCTGACCTTCCGATGCCGACCGCCGCAACCCATCTTGGACGCGTGCGATGTCATCAGCGGAAATATTGGCCAAGAGCCGGTCCGCCTCCGCCCACGCCGCCTCGGAGGTATCCCGGGCGATAGTGTGCAGCCGAATCCCGAACCGCAGCGTGCGTCCCTCCGCCGTGGCGGCCCGGCGCACCCGTTCGATTTTCTCGGCAACCGCCGCCGGCGGTTCACCCCAGGTCAAATAGACGTCAGCATGCCGGGCTGCCACCGCGATACCCTCCGGCGACGAACCGCCGAAGTAGATCTCGGGTAACGGATCGGGAATCTGGTGCAGCACCGAATTCTGCACGGATAGGTATTTGCCCGTGAAATTCACCTGCTCCCCGGTCCACAGTGCGCGCACGATCGCCAGGAACTCGTCGGCGCGCTCATAGCGCTCCTTCTTATCAAGGAAATCTCCGTACATACGCTGTTCTTCATCTTCGCCGCCGGTAACGACATTGAGCAGCAAGCGCCCGCCGGAAAGGTTTTGGAAGGTCCCCGCCATCTGCGCGGATACAAATGGCGCAGTCATCCCGGGACGGAAGGCCACGAGGAACTTCAGCCGCTCCGACACACTGGCGATCATCGCCGTACTGACCCAGGCATCTTCGCACCACGCACCAGTCGGGGTGAGCGCGGCTTCGAAACCAAGTTGTTCGGCACTTCGCGCGATCTGACCCAGATACTGCGCCGAGGACGGCCGGCCGGCCGCACCCGCGACCACTCCGTGGCCGCCGCCGACCACGTTTCGGCTGTCGCCTCCGTTGGTGGGCAAGAACCAGTGGAACTTCAGCGCGCTCACTTTTGTCTCTCTCCTCAATCGGCCCGCATGCCTGCACCAACACACCGGCCATCATCGATGTCTACGTGCACAATGGCAGAAGACATCACCAGTTCAGTCGCCATACGAACGTTTGGCAAGGGTTTCTCGCGCGGTGATCGATTTAGCGGTGACCGACAGTTTCATTTGCCTACGAGGAGGCCGGCGGCCCCGGACGCGACCCGTTCGCGCACCCGCGGGATCACCTCGGTGGCGAACCGCTCCATCTCGGATTCGAAAGGCTGGAACTGCAGCATGAATGTCTCGATCCCGGCGCGGTGGAATTCGATGATCCGGTCGGCCACCTCGTCATAGGAACCGACGAGCCCGGCGGCCGTCCCGCCGTTGGTGCCGATGGCCGGGTACTTCGCGAAGGTCGCAAACATCACGGCCTTCTCGTCGGCGCCCGCAAAAATCTGGGCCAGGGTGTCCTGGTCGAGTTTGTTGAGTTCCCAGTGCCGGTCAAGTTCGGCCTGCGCGGCGTCTGCGTCGGGGCGGGCGACGACGAAGGCGGCGAGTCCGTATCGCACCGGCGGACCTATTCGCGGCCGGGCGGCAACGGAGTCGATGAGTTCGCGCACATTCTGCAGTGGCTGACCGTTGATGAACCATACGTCACCCTGATCGGCCACCAGATCGCGCGCCGCATCCGATTCTCCGCCGATGTAGATCTGCGGGCGCTCCCGGTAGAGGCCGGTCGGCTTGAACCGATAACCGTCGATATCGAAGAACTTCCCATGATGCTCGACGGTCTCCCCGGAAATGAGCCGACGTACCACCGAAAGCCATTCGGCCCCATAGGCGTATCGGTCATCATGCTCAGGAAAAGCGATGCCCGCCTTTTCAATTTCCGGACGGTACCAGGCGTTGACGACGTTGATCGAGAGCCGACCCGCGGAAATCTCCTCAATGGTGGCGGCCTGTTTTGCCAGTACTACCGGATGAAAAAGTAGCGGTTTGATCGCGGCAATCAACTCAATCGATGACGTCGACGCCGCGAGTGCGGCCACCGCCGACCATGTTTCAAGCTGATCCCAGTCATACGAATGCGGATTCATCAAATGCTGGGCGACGAGAGTGCTGTCATATCCGAGTTTTTCAGCGGCAACGATGCTGTCGCGGTTTCGCCGCCAGGACGCGTCGAGAGGGTCGTCGGGATGATGGGCCGACGCCCAGGTGCCATACACGTTGGCCCACACCCCGAACCGTGGCCCTGGCTGCGGTGATGCATTGTTATTGGACATGATGCTCGCTTCGGGTCGTCAGGAATGATTCTCGCGGTCAGTCAGCCGTGGTGGTGGCGTCCCATGTGGTATCTCCGGACCTACCGCCAACCGGCTGCCCGGTACTCGACCCTTTCCCCACCCGATATGTGCGCGGTAGCTTCCGAGCAGATCGATGCGGAGCTGACTTACGTCATCGACCGGGGTTGATTCCGGCGTGACGTAGAGCGCATCCGCCGGGCAGTACGCCTCGCACATGAAACACGTTTGACAGTCGGATTGGCGTGCAATGACCGGCACACCCGAATCCGTCGAGTCGAAGACGTTGGTCGGGCAGACGGCAACGCATTTATCGCAGGCGATGCAGGCGTCGGCCAGTACGAGTTCAATCATGCGACTTCACTCATGCGACACGAGCCTGTGCATCTTCGGGCCGGAGTGTCCCAGGCAGCGCCGGCGCACGCCGGAGACGGATGTTCTCAAGCCCGGCGATCAGGAGATGATCACGTTGTGCTGGATCAAGATTCGGGTAGTCCTCCCGCGAACTCATACCACGCGATTCGCGCCGGGCCAGGGCGGCCGTATACATCCATCGTCCCACCGCGGTGATCGCTGCCGCCTGCCGCGTGAGCAATCGCCCACGCGCATGCTTCGCGCCGAAATCGTTGCCCGATAAGGACACCCACAGATCATCGAGCTGTCCGAGCGCGGGTGCCAGACGCGCACCATGCCGTAGGTAATTCTTATCGAGGGGTAACAGTTGCGCTTGCGCTTGCGCCACCACATCGTCCGGCTGCAATCGACCACTACCATCGCCGAGTCCGACTCGTCCGGCACCGCGTAATTCGGATACGGCGCGGCGCGGAACTGACCGGGATTCGCGGGCCGCAGCCGAACCGGCGAAGGATCCCGACGACATAGCCCACGCAGAGTTATGGCTGCCGCCGCCGGTAAAGCCTCCACAGATCCGTTCCCGGGTGGCCGCATCGCCGGCCACGTACAGTCCGGGGACCCCCGACCAGCAGTCATCATCGACGACGTTGATCCCACCGGTCCCGCGCACCGTTCCCTCGGCAAGCAGGTCAACCTCGAATCGTTGGGTAAACGGGTCGATTCCACGACGATCGAACTGCAGGAAAAAGTTCGGCTGCCCAAGGCGCATCTGTGCGGCAGTTGCCTCGTCGGCGCGGTCGAGTTGGGCAAACACCTTCTCGGTGAGCAGGGTCCGCGCGATGACCGAACGCCCCTTCATCGATCCCGCACCGGCGATCTCCCGGCCATCCTCGTGATAGAAACTCGCGTATCCGTAGTAAGCGGTCTTAGTGATGGTCGCGCCCTTCGGCACAATGCCGTAAGCATTCGCGAATTCCATCCCGGAAAACTCCGCGCCGACCTCGGCGGCCATGAGTGCACCGTCACCGGTATCGACGTTGGTGCCGAGCGCACGGGATAAAAAGGCGCACCCTCCGGTAGCGAGCACCACCGCCCCCGCGCTGATCCGGTATTCCTCACCGGTTTGCCTACGGACCCCCGCCGCACCCGACACCTGACCCTGGTCATCAACCAGCAGTTCGAGTACCGGAGAATGATCGAATATCCGAACTCCCTTGCGCTGCACCCATGCCCGCATCCGTCGCATGTATTCCGGCCCCTGCACCCCGGTGCGAATGGGCTCCGCGGTCACGGCGTCGATCGGGAAGGGGTAGCGCCCCTCATCGCCCAGCCGGCGCATATTCGCGTACGTCTGGTCGAGCACCCGGTCCATCCAATGATGATCGGCCAGATAGCCGCCGAGCTTCTCGCGATCGGCTTTCGCCTCCGCGCGTCGCTGCGGATCGGGTGCCACGTACCAGACTCCGGTACCCGCGGGCGCCGTGGTACCCGACGTTCCGCAGTATCCCTTATCCACGAGTACAACGTCGACGCCGCGATCGCGCGCATGTAAAGCGGCCCACGCAGCCGCCGGCCCACCACCGACGACAAGAACATCCGTGGTGAGCGTGAGTGGATCGACGGTCACGGGCGATTCTCCGGAATCTTGCGAATGGCTGGTTCCATTGCAACGTAATCCCGTATGTCATCGCGTCACAGGGTTGAATTCACGGCGATCGGGTTTATGTAGCCCCTGCCCGGTCCTCTGCGGTGATCAGCTCGTGAATGAACTCCATCTTGTCGAGCACCGGCTGGGCGAGTACGAACGGGTACAGATCCTGATGGCCCATAGAGCGGTTGATCTGGTTGAGCGCCCATGTGAGCGGCAGCCACCATTCGATGATCCGGTCGAAGCCGACTTGGCCGGGCAGATCGGCTTCGAGAGTGGCCCCAGACGGCGCCAGCGCGAATGCGGCAGCCGTATCGAGGGTGTCGCGGATATGTAGGTAATGGGCGAAGGTCTCCGCCCAATCCTCCATCGGATGCATGGTGGCATAGGACGAGACGTAACTTTCTTCCCAGCCGTCCGGCGGTCCCTGGTTATAGTGCCGGTCGAGAGCGTCGGAGTAACTGACGTTGGGATCTCCGAAAAGCTCTTCGTACCGTTGCAGATTCGCGCCGGCGCCGACCAGAACCATTTGGTAGAAGTGTCCAATCTCATGCCGGAAATGTCCGATGAGGGTGCGATAGGGCTCATCCATCGACACCCGCAGCTCTTCCCGGTGCACGTCATCGCCCTCGGCCAGATCGAGGGTAATCACGCCGTCGGCATGTCCGGTAGTCACCGGTTGCACAGCGCTGGAAAGCAGATCGAAAGCCAGTCCGTGCTGCGGATCTGCATCTTTGCCGAAGATCGGCAGATTGAGCTCATCGAGTTCGAAAATCACTCTGCGCTTTGCTAATTCAGCCTCGGCGAAATCTTCCATGGCCTTGACATCGCTATCGGCAGGCCGCGTGCGGGTGAGTCGGCAGGATTCACACAGCGACGCCAGGCCCTCCCCCTGTTCGATCAGCCAGTTGCAGACCGCCGGAATATTGTTCGCACATCTGATGAGCGTGACACCGTCAAGGGCCCCCACCTCGTTCTCATCGAGCACCTGCATGGTGCGGCTGGGCAGGTGGAAGCCAAGGAATGCACCACAGCTCAGGCAGACCGTGTTTTCAAACGACAGTTGCTGGCCGCAGTTTCGGCAATGGAAATCACGCATGAGGGGAACTTTCTCGCTTCACGGGCAGGGTCACTGCCCCCACCCGCGGCACCGTGTCGCCGGAGGACACCCGCAGCCCGGCAGCCTTCCATGCGCCCAATCCTCCGTCGAGGAGACGGACACCGCGAAGTCCCGCCCACTGCAGCAGCCACCACGCACGCGCCGCCGCCAGATTGCCGATGTCGTCGTAAACGACCACCGACGAGTCGTTGTCGATACCCCACCGCCGGGCCGATTCCTGCAGGAGCTCGATATCCGGTAACGGGTATCGGCCATGCTCGGCCGAATGTGCGCCGGCGAGTTCGGCAGCCAGATCCACGAAGACCGCACCGAGGATATGCCCGTCACGGTAGTGCTCGTGGCCGCGATCGTCCCCGGGTCGCCAACGGACGTCGAGCACCACGGGCGGAGTCGACGAGAGCATCGACTCGGCGAGTTCGTCGACGGTGATCGCTACGTCGGTGATCGCTACGTCGGCCACCGCACCTCCCCAATATTCACGCGGGCGTAATGTTTGGCGAACGATCAGTCGTCAACCTGCGGATATCTATCGTGCCCGTGCGTTCGATAGTGCCACCCACATCTCTAACTCATACACTCCCGACGGGAGTGTGGACGCGGGTAGCGTGTAATCCTGGCCACAGTCTCTTTCGCGGCGATTTCGTATCGTGAATGAAAAATGACGCCCCGGCCTGGGACGGATTCGCCGTACCGCGATGCCAACCGGGCCAGGCCGGGGAACACTATTCAAGGAAAAATACTATTCAAGTGAGCAAATATAATCACAATTTCCTTGAATACCTCACAAAATGAACAGTTACCCTACCTCGGCGGGTTCGAACCCGCTGAGGTCATGGTCGAGATCGTCGACTGGCTGAACTTTCCACGCCAGACGCACCCAACTCGCATCCCGCGCGCCCCAGGGGAAGTCACTCCTCACCCGACCCGTAGCACTTCCCAATCCCGACGAACCGCCGACCATCGCGACCCGCCAACAGGAAGCAACCCGCTTCGGGACCATGTGCCCCAGCGCTAACCATTAGGGATAATGCGGTTTGCATCACTAACCGCAACCGCATGTATTTCGTACACGTCCAATACCGCCGATGCTGACACCATCTGATAAGGTCACAATAAGATCACGGTACTTATGTTTCAGTAGTGCCTGGTGATAACTAATGTGGTTAAGTACCGCGGGGAGGCGGCGCGAAAACCATTGTTGTGGGGGGACTGAGAACTGAGGCCA
>JASGFW010000059.1:0-26419 GCA_047605305.1 Gordonia sp. (in: high G+C Gram-positive bacteria) | reverse complement strand
GGTCATCATCCTCACTCAACTGCGCCAGCACCGAACCGCCGCCGACCGCCCGGCCTGCGACGGGCGCCGCGGCATCACGCGGGCCGTGGGCCGGTTCGGGAGTGATCGCCGAGGACATAAATCGAACATAGCGGCGACCACTGACAATTCTGTTGCCGCACTGCACGCAGTGCCGGACTCACCCAAACAGTGCGGGCAAGGTGCCCTCATGCACGGTGCGCAATTCGTCGAGGGTTACCTCGAACTGATCCTGCACGGTGATCGCATCGCTGCCCTGGTCGACGACGCCGATACGTGTCCACGGCACCTGGCGGGCACCGAGCATCGCCACGAACCGGGATTCCTCGGTGCGCGGGACGGCGACGAGCACACGGCCCGACGATTCGGAGAACAGCCACACGAAGGGATCGGCGCCCTCGGGCAGCAGGATGCGCGCTCCGGTCTCGCCGGCCAACGCCGATTCCACGACCGCCTGGATGAGGCCACCCTCGGAGAGGTCGTGCGCCGCGGAGATCAGCCCATCGCGGGAGCCGGCGGTGAGAATTTCCGAGAGCAGCCGCTCGTGGTCGAGGTCGACCTCGGGTGCGTGACCGCCCAGATGGTCATGGGTGACCTGCGCCCAGATCGAGCCGTCGAATTCGTCACGGGTGTCGCCGAGCAGGATCAGCGTCTCGCCGGGTTCGGTGCCGAATCCGGTCGGGATGCGCCGGTGCACGTCGTCAATCACACCGAGCACGCCGACGACCGGCGTCGGCAGGATCGCGGTCGAGCCGGTCTGGTTGTAGAAACTCACGTTGCCGCCGGTGACCGGTATGCCCAGTTGTGCGCATCCGTCGGCGAGGCCCCGTACGGCCTGCTGGAACTGCCACATCACCGCCGGATCCTCCGGCGAACCGAAGTTCAGGCAGTTGGTTACCGCCTTAGGGGTGGCCCCCGACGCGGCGACATTGCGGTACGCCTCGGCCAGCGCGAGTTGCGCACCCCGATAAGGGTCGAGGAAGGTGTAGCGGCCCGACGCGTCGGTGGCCAGCGCGATACCGCGGCCGGTCTGCTCGTCGATGCGGATCACCCCGGAGTCGGCGTTCTCGGCGAGCACCGTGTTACCCCGGACGTAGCGATCGTATTGCTCGGTGATGAATTTACGGCTGCATAACGCGGGCGAGGCCAGCAACGCCAGCAGCGTGGCACGCAGTTCGTCTGGGGTGCTCGGCCGCGCAAGCGATGCGGTGGTCGAGGCGTTCACCTCGTCCTGCCAGTCGGGCCGGGCGACGGGACGCTCGTAGACCGGACCCTCATGGGCGACGGTGCGCGGCGGCACGTCGACCACCGTCTCACCGTGCCAGGTGATCACCAGATGATCACCGTCGGTAACCTCGCCGATCACCGTGGCCAGCACATCCCACTTGCGGCACACCGCGAGGAATGCGTCGACATTCTCGGGGGTGACCACCGCGCACATCCGCTCCTGCGATTCGCTGGAGAGCACCTCCGCCGGGGTCATTCCGACCGCCCGCATCGGCACCCGATCCAGCTCGATGCGCATGCCGCCATCTCCCGCCGACGCCAATTCGCTTGTCGCGCAAGATAATCCGGCACCACCAAGATCCTGGATACCCACCACCAATCCGGCGTGGTAGAGCTCAAGGCAGCATTCGATGAGCACCTTCTCGGTGAATGGATCACCGACCTGCACGCTCGGCAGCTTCTTACGGTTCGGCCCGGCGCCGCCGTCGTCGTCGAAGGTCTCCGACGCGAGCACCGATACACCGCCGATACCGTCGAGTCCGGTGCGGGCACCGAAGAGAATGATCTTGTTGCCCGCGCCCGAGGCGAATGCCAACTGCAGGTCTTCGGTCCGCAGCACACCCGCGCACAGCGCATTGACGAGCGGATTGCCCGCATAGCTCGCATCGAAGACGGTCTCGCCGCCGATATTGGGCAGGCCGAGGGAGTTGCCGTATCCGCCGACGCCACGAACCACGCCGTCGAGCACGCGGCGCGTGTCGGGAGCATCAGCGGGACCGAAGCGCAGTTGATCCATCACCGCGATCGGCCGGGCACCCATCGCCATGATGTCGCGCACGATGCCGCCGACCCCGGTGGCTGCACCCTGGTAGGGCTCGACATAGCTGGGGTGATTATGCGATTCAACCTTGAAGGTCACCGCCCACCCGTCGCCGACGTCGACGACGCCTGCATTCTCACCGATACCGGCGAGCATCCCGGCACGCATCTCGTCGGTGGTTGTCTCCCCGAAATAGCGCAGGTGCACCTTCGAGGATTTGTAGCTGCAGTGTTCAGACCACATCACCGAGTACATGGCCAGTTCGGCGTCGGTCGGTCGACGGCCAAGGATCACGCGAATCCGTTCGTATTCGTCATCCTTGAGACCGAGTTCACGGTACGGCTGGGGCTGATCGGGGCTCGCGGCCGCGGCCGACACGGTATCCACAGGGGCGCTCACCGGGCTGATCCTACCGGTCGCGAGGTATCCGATTTCGCACGCAGGGTGCACAGACCGTCCGAGATCGATATCACGGGGCTCAGCGAGCGGTTACGCTGTCTGCCTGACGCATTTACTGGACAAAACGGACAGGTTAGGGGGACTGATGGCCGATGTCCGCAAGGCCAGGCAATTATTCGAGCTGGGCGTCCTCTCCTTCGGCATTCCGGTGGAGGGAACCGAACCGGTACACAATCCGGCACAGGCGGCGAAGGCCTTCACCCGGGCCAGCGAATGGGATCCGGGCATGGCCGATGCCTGGCTGGGGCGGCTGGCGACCGGTGACGCCGAGAATGAGGTGCTGCTGGCCCTCTACCGGCACCGCGACGATATCGGCACCGAACAGCGTCGGCTCGGCCTGGCACCGCACACATTGGTCGGGCGCTTTTCCACCGGCATGTTTATCGACTACCCCCTCACCGACGCCGTCGAGGCTACCGCCGCCTATGCCGCAACACTGATCAACGGCGCCGATTACGCCGGCGCCCGCGAGGTACTCGATCAGCTCGGATACGGCGCGCGGCGGCCGATCGTCGACTTCATCGAGGGTGTGCTGGGGTTGCGCACCCAGCGCTGGCCCGACGTGTTGTCGGCATTGGCCCGCGCCGACGACTGGCAGGACACCTATATGCAGACTGTCGCGCATTATCTGACCGGGGTCGCCTGCGCACAGCTGGGCATGAACGCCGAGGCGATTCGCCGGCTGGAGCAGGCGATCGACGGGCCGATTCCGGCGTGTAGCAGCCGCGCGATGTACACGATGGGGCTGACGCTGCGCGCACAGGGACACCAGGAACGGGCGCAGTCGCTGCTGGAGCAGGCGTTCGCTCGTGATCCGTCGCTGGTGGCTGCCGCCCACGCGTTACGTACCCCATCGATCAGGCTCACCGTCACGACACCCGAGCAGATCGCCGCGCGCACCGACCCGTGGGATCCGGCGTCGGTGCCCGCCGATTCGTCGATACCGGTCGCCGACGGCGTCGCGGTCGCCGCGCCCGAGCGGCTGGTCGCGGCGGCTCAGGATGAACTCGACGCGCAGGTCGGCCTCGGTTCGGTCAAAGAACAGGTCGCCAAGCTCCGCTCGACGGCGACACTGGCGAAAGTGCGCGCCGACCGGGGCTTATCGACGTCGGCCCGCAGCCTGCACCTCGCCTTCACCGGCCCGCCCGGAACCGGCAAGACGACGGTGGCGCGGGTCATCGCGACAATGTATTGCGGACTCGGATTCATCAAGTCCGACAAGGTGATCGAGGTGACCCGGCGAGACATGGTCGGTGAGCACCTGGGCAGCACCGCGATCAAAACCTCGGCGCTGATCGATTCCGCTATGGATGGGGTGTTGTTCATCGACGAGGCGTATACCCTTATCCAGCAAGGACTTTCCGGTGGTGACGCATTCGGTCGCGAGGCCGTGGATACGCTTCTGGCGCGGATGGAAGATGATCGCGAGCGGCTCGTGGTTATCATCGCCGGCTACGACGCGGAGATCGACCGCTTCCTGGCCGCCAACGAAGGATTGTCCTCACGCTTTTCCCGCCGCATTCGTTTCGATTCCTATACGCCCGCCGAACTCGCCAGAATCGGCCAGGTGATCGCCGGAAAACGTGATTCGACGCTGACCCGGGAGGCGCTCGCGGAACTCGAACGTGCATGCACGCCGCTCTATCACGACGTGCGCGCACAGGGCACCTTCACTCGGCGCGGTATCGATCTCGCCGGTAACGGCCGATTCATCCGCAACATCATCGAAGCTGCCGAGGAAGAACGTGAACATCGGCTCGCCGGCGAAGATCTCGACACCCTCACGCAGGAGGATCTGATGCGGATCGAGGTGGGCGACGTACGCACGGCGATCGCGAATGTGCTCGCCGGGCTCGCCCAGTGATCAACGCACCTGATAACCGAATGACGCGAGCCGCGGCCCGTCGCCTGCGGCGAAGGTCACCGTCACCTTCCATTTCCCGATGGCGGGGACGATGAGTCCGGTACTGCGCCACACCCTGTCCCCACCCTGCCGGGTCGGCGTCAGTTCCACCGGTAGCCGGGCCACATTCGCCTGTACCGACGACATTTCGATGCCGACGGTCACCGGCTCCGCTGCGGCCAGCCCCGACTGCGGCCGTAGCCGGGCGGTGATTATCGCGTCCCCGCGCCGGATCGTGTTGACCGACACCTGTACCCGTTGTCCCCGACCGAAGTCGAGATTCGCCTCCACGGTCGTGGTGTAGCTGTCCTTGGCGGGAATCACCGACGACAGCACAGCGGCCAGGCAGATCACGGTGACCGCCAGCACCCCTTCACCGGCGAGCAGCAGACTCACGTTCCGCCGGCGTCCGGTAGCACCGTCGGCGATACGTACGCGCAGGCGACGATAGGTGAAATATCCCAGTGTCGCCGCCACCCCCGCCGCACCGACTTTAGCGACGAGGATTTTCCCGTATACGGTCTCCACCAGGGCCGCCGCGGGATTGACGGCGATCAGCGCGAGGAGTACTCCCGAGGCCGCCACGGCGAGGAGATGGATAACGGCGATCCGATGCCAGCGCCGCAGCGTCGCCGGTGCCGGCGACAGCACCGCCAGCCCCGTCACGCCACCGAACCACACCGCTGCCGCGTACACGTGAATCATCGTGGCCAGCAACGGTAACGGCCAGAGATCTGCGACACCCCCGTGACCGGCGAGCGCCACCGCGGTAATACTGGCCCCCGCGGCCGCATATGCGAGTATCCGGTATCCCTGTGTGCGGCTCTGCGAGCGCAGCCGTGGCGGCACCATAGCCGACGCCGCGGTCGCCACCACCGCCACCACGATCGCGAGTCCGTTCCGGCCGGATACGACCGTCGCCACGGCATTTGCCGACACTGCGCTCACCGAACCGGACTGACCGATGATCAGCGTGGCCCCCCGGGCGAGCAGGGCCACGATCAACACAGCACCCGACACCCGGTAGATGATCGAGAATCTCCGGCTACCAATCTGTTCCGGCCACGCCATCCGGCTGGCCAGCAGTAGCCCCGCGGTCAGCACAATTCCCAGATATTGCCCGGCCTTCACGATCCATGTGAGCACAGCGGGAACCGGGTCGAGGGACGCCGCGGCCGCCGGGGCGGCGCCGATCCGGGTCACCGATCCGACAGTGAAACGCACCGATAGTGCCACGACGTGCGTATCGGCCGAGATCACCCGGGCTGTCACCAGATAGGCGCCGTCGGCGATGTCGGCTCCGGGTGTGATCACCACCCGCCGACCGCCATCGCTCAGTCTGACGCCACGAATGGAGATACGTTTTCCTTGACCATCAAGGATGTTCGCCGAATTGTCCACCACGTGCACGGGTTCGTCGAGTTCGAACCACACCGATGTAGCGGCGCCATCGAGGTGGGCTCCATCTGCGGGTGAACTGGCCACCACGGTGGCATGTGCCGCCGCGGTGCCCGCGCCCGAGATACTCGCGCCGGCCGCACCGAACAACGCCAGTACGAACAGGACCAGACGTAGCGTCTTGGGCGCAGACCGCAGCGGTCGTTCGCGGATATCGCGCCCCGGATAGTGCATTCAGGCGGGCGGGCGGGGCCCGCGACGCCACAATACCGCCAGGCCCGCGATCGCGGCTATCGCCACCACTAGACTCGCTACCGATACCGTCGGCCACCACCAACTGGTCTGATGATCGTGCTCCGATGAATCATGGTGTCGCGCTTCGGCAATATTTGTTTCCGCCGGATCATCGGCCGCCGCACCATGATCATCGTGATCGGCATCGGCCGTCGCGGGGCCAAGCCGCACCTGGGGTGCCGGATGTTCTGGTTCGCTGCTCGAATCGAGCGCTACTTCATTCCAGTTGACCACGGTACCGTTGGCGTAACGCTGTTCGGTAGCCAGCGATACCTCATCCTCGGCGGTGGGCCACGGCCCTCCCGACAGCGTGAATACTCCGAATTGTGCTGACGTCAAACCGTCATCGGGAGAATCGGCACGCCAGATCACCCGGGACACGCGTTGCGTGGAGGTGCCCTTCTGATACTCGATAGTCGCGGTCCAACCGGGAATCGGCAGGGTACGAACCGATTCGAGGTTGGTCTCTTTGGGGAAGGTGACCCCGACGGCGACCGTGGTGGTGTTGTTTTCCTCGCTCGGCACGAGCAAACGGACCTGTCCGTATCCGCCACGCGCCGGATGCAGGGAAGCATCCGCGGTGACGTGTGCCGACGCCGGCGCCGCTGTTGCGAATAGTAAACTGACGAATAGGGTTACTCCACCCACGATTACGGTCCGGAGTGCGGCTGCTGACATGCGTCTCATCGTAGCGCCACCGGCGCGGTGCGCACCCGTGCCAGATCGGCCAGCACAAGATCGCGGGTGATGGCCGCGGTCAAATGCGGCACCCCGAACCGCAGGCTCGGGATATCGCCGACGGGTCTACCGAAACTCACATTCGCGCCGATGCTGAACACGTGGATGTCTCGCAACCACGGAGCCGTACCGACACTCCGTTCGACGAACTCATAGCCGCTGCCGAGATACGGTGCCGCTCCGAGCAGTTCGGATTCTTGGCCGGGCGGCGGCACGTAGACGTCGCGCCACCGGGCGATATGGGGGGCTATCGACGCCAGCTCCGGTCGGGTTGCCGGGTCTTGCTGATAGCCGGTCCCCGCGATGACGAAATCGAAGGTGGCAACACCGTCGGCGGCATCGACGATGACGCGGTTGTCGCGTTCGGTGGCCGTGCGCCAGGTGGCCGCAAGATGGATACGGTGATGGGCGAAGGCGGTGACCCGCGCCACCGAGTCCGCCGGCACGGTGGCTCCTTTATCGGCGATCTGTTTGCGGCGCCGCCACCGTTCATCGTCACGGAGTTGATGAAAAACATCCTGAACCAACCGGTTCGGCGGTGCCGCCGCGGCCGAGGCAACCACCAGCTCTGGCCGACGGCTATAGATATCCACTGTCGCGGCACCGGCCTCCAGCGCGGTGGCCGCCGCGTCGAATGCCGAAGCCGCCGCACCGAGTACCGCCACCGACTTGCCCTTGAGCGCCGAGAAATCGATACGGTCGGCGGTATGCGCGAAGACTCGTGACGAAAGATCACGCACAACATCCGGAATCAACGGTCCGCCGGTTCCCGACACACCGGTGGCCAGCACTACTTTTCGGGTGTCTTCGGTCCATGCTCTCGGAGAATGCCCGGCGAGGAGATCATCGGCGCTGTGCACGTCCCGCAGGTGTAGCCGCAATCGCCCGTCACCCAGTGGCTCGATCTGTTGCAATCTCACGCCCCTGCGGACGCTGATGCCAACCTGCGCCCGAAACCAGGTGAGGTAGTCCGCCCAGTCCGTCGTTGCGATACGTTCGATCCGCGCGAATGTACCTGCGCCGTACACACTCTCGTACCACACCTGAAATGTCAGCGCCGGCACCCCCAACTCGGGTCCCGAGATTGTCTTCGCCGTCCGCAATGTGCGCATCCGCGCCGTCGCCCGGAACGCGAGATCAATCTCGTCGAGCGCTGCGTCGATGACGCTGACCCGCGTGATACCCGCGCTACGCAGCGCATAGGCGATGGTGATGCCGCTTTGCCCGCCACCGACGACCACCACGTCGTGATCTGTTCCGGGCGCCTCGTCGATGAGATTGGATTGTTCGCTGTAGCCCAGTATGCGCAGCGATTCCTGTGCGTCGAGCACAACCTCGATATGTTGTGCGGTCATGCGTTCACCGCCACCGGTTGCGCGCGACGCGGCGCCGGCTGCGCAAGACCGTAGTGGCCACGCAACGTCTGTGCCTCGTATTCGGTGCGAAACACCCCGCGCGCCCGCAGAATCGGCACCACGTGATCGACAAACAGTTCCAGCCCGGACGGCAGCACCGGTCCCATCACATTGAAACCGTCTGCCGCGCCGACCTGGAACCATTCGATGATCGTCTCCGCGATCTGTTCAGGCGTGCCGGTGATGGTCAGATGCCCCCGCCCCCCGCCGAGGCGTCCGATCAGGGTGCGTACCGTCAAGCGCTCGCGTCTGGCGAGTTCCACGATCAGCGAGTAGCGACTCTTACCTCCTTCGATGGCATCCTCACCCGGCAGGTTCGCGGGTAACTGCGCATCGAGCGGCAAATCTTCGATCGGCACTCCCAAGGTTCCTGCGAGCTGCCGGTGTGCGTAATCGGGAACGATGGCTTCGGTCAGCTCACGTTCTTTCGCACGCGCCTGCTCCTCGGTACTGCCGATCACCGGGACGATGCCCGGAAGAATCTTGACCGATTCCCGCTCACGGCCCGCGGCAGCGGCCCGGGACTTGACATCGTTGTAAAAGTCACGTGCCTCGTCCACTGTTTGCTGTGCGGTGAATACGGCATCGGCGTAGCGGGCCGCGAGTACCTTTCCGGCCTCGGAAGATCCGGCCTGGACGAGTAACGGATGCCCCTGGGGCGAACGGGGAATGTTCAGCGGCCCATCGACGAAATAGTACTCACCGTGATGGTGGGCGGGGTGAATACGCGACGAATCACCCCATACTCCGGTACTTTTGTCGGCGATGATCGCATCGTCTTCCCAGCTGTCCCAGAGCTTTTGGGTCACGCGGACAAACTCGTCGGCGCGCGCATACCGGCTGGCGTGATCGGGTAGTTCACTCAAGCCGAAATTGCGTGCCGCCTCGCGAGTCGCGGAGGTGACGATATTCCATCCGGCCCGCCCGTTGCTGACATGGTCGAGTGACGCCAGGCGACGCGCAAGGTTATAGGGCGAGTTGTAGGAGGTAGATGCGGTGGCGATCAGCCCGATCCGTTCGGTCACCCCGGCCAGCACCGTGAGTAGAGTGAGCGGTTCGAGTACCCCCACCGGCCGCCGCCCGGGATCACTGTTGAGCTGGGGGCTATCGGCGAGGAACAGCGAATCGAAGGTGCCGCGTTCAGCAATGCGCGCCAGCGCAATGTAATGCCCGATATCGGTTCCCGCGTAGGGATTACTCTCGGGCAGACGCCACGAGGCCTCATGATGGCCGGTTGACATCAGAAAGGCGTTCAGATGCAGGTGACGCCCGGTCATCGCTGACTATCTTTCGATCGGAAAGCGCTCATAACGGTTCACGGTAATCATCCCGACACCGGGAATACGCATACTTCTCCTACGGGAAACGTGTAGTGGGAGAAGGTTGATCACGCGTGCAGCTGTCGATGAGGATTGCGCACACCCACCGCGCTGCGGTCGGCCGTCTGCCCCTGATGAATCGGAGTTCCGACCATGACAACAACCACCACACAGATACGGCCGCCGGCTATCGACTCGCCGGAGCTGGCGGATGTTATTGGGCAGATTGCCGCAGATGCCCGCCGCCGCCGCGAAGACCGGACTGATCAAAAGCCCCAGCGCGCACTCGAACTGGTCAGACAGTTCCGGCTCGGCGCGGTGCGGCTGCCGGTCGCAGAGGGCGGAGCGGGTTATTCCAAGCGCGAGTTATATACGCTCGTGATCCGGCTGGCCGAGGCCGATCCCGATGTGCCACATATTCTTCGGGTGCACTGGGGTTTCGTCGAGGATCGGCTGCGCCGACGTCAGCAGGAAACGGACCAGACGTGGCTGCGTCAGATCGCCGACGGGGTGCTCTTCGGCGGCGCAAGTTCTGAGCTGAGCACACACACCGTGGGCACATACACCTTTGACACGATCCTGAGCGCCGACGGCGAGGGGTTCCGACTCAACGGCCGCAAGTTCTACAGCACCGGCAGCCTCTATTCCGACTTCCTGCGCATCACCGCGAATGACACCGACGGAAAAACCCGGTCGGTACTCATTCCAGCCGACCGCGACGGCGTCATCCATGAAGACGACTGGGATGGCATCGGACAGGCCGAAACCGGCAGCGGTACTACGGTGTTGGACAACGTGTGGGTTGCCCCAGAGGAAATTTTCGTCTTCGAAGACTGGTTCGACCCGAATCGTCCCCGGCAATCCCAGCCCCAGCTGATCCTGCACGCGATCGCGGCGGGCATCCTCCGGTCTGTGGTCACCGATGCCGTCGATCAATTGCGTAATCGGCGTCGCACCTACGTTTTTGCCACTAGCGATGACCCGAAATCCGACCCACAGCTTCTTGAGGTCGTCGGACGGCTATCGGCGGCGGCCTTCGTTGCCGAATCCACCGTCTTAGCCGCGGCCGATGCACAAGATGTAGCGGCTGCGCATGCCGTGGCCCACGGGGCCGCCGACGACGACCTCGAACAGCATGCGTCGTTACTCGCCGCGAAAACCAAGGTCGGCATCGAGGATCTGGCACTCAAGGCCGCGGGTGACCTCTTCGCCGTCGGCGGGGCCTCGTCGACACGGGAGTCGGCACATCTGGACCGACACTGGCGGAATCTGCGCACCTTGTTCTCCCACAACCCGACGCCGTATAAGGCCCGAGCGATCGGTAACGCGATCGTCAACGACGAGCCACTACCCCGGGTAGGATTTTTCTGAGGGTATTACCCCCCGGTCCACGCAAATCACGCCTGAAACGACCACATCCCGATGCGATCACGACGCGACACCGATCGGTTGCCGGTGACCGAGCACTCGCATGTCGTCGGCCAAGGCCGACAAAATATCCAGCGCGACCGCCATATTGGGGTCGTTTTGGCGACCACTGCGCAGGATGGCGCTGATCTGTCTGGTCTCGATCTCGACCTCGGCGACGATGAGCGGATGCAGGTGCGCGGGAACCGACAATTGCGGCACCACCGCGATACCAACCCCCGTTGCCGCCAGGTCGCAGATGTTGCGGGCACCGATCACCCGGTGCCTCACTTTGGGGATGAATCCGGCATTCTCTCCGGCCCGCGTCAGCACCGTATCGAGACCGCCACCGGCTATGCCGGTGACCCACGATTGGTCGGCCAGCGCGGCGAGGCCACGGGTCCGGATAAGGACGTGCAGATGCGTCGGCGCAAGCAGCACCAGCGGCTCATCGATGAGATGGATGCTGGCCAACCCGCCCAGCGATTCGTAGCCACCGAAGTTGTAGCTGCAGGCTATCGCCAGATCGATCTCGCCCTGACGCAGGAGCCGCAACGCGCTGCCACGATCCTCCTGCCGCATCTGCACATGCACCTCGGGGGCGACGTCGGCAAGGCGCGTCACCATCGGCGCGGCGAACATCGAGATACCCATATTGAAGGCGGACACCACAAGACGGCCGGAGTTGCGATCGGTGGTTGCCGCCACCGCTGCCATCGCCTCGTCCACCGCCCCGAGCACGCGACGAGCGTGGTCGGCGAGCACGACACCACCCCGGGTCAGGCCAAGGGTACGTCCCTCTCTCCGGAACAGCGTCGCACCCGCCTCGTCTTCGAGCACACGTAGTTGCTGTGACACAGCCGAACTCGTGATTCCGCGCCGCTCGGCGACGGCGGTGACGGTGCCCAACTCGGCCAGATCACAGAGCAGCATCATGCGGCGCAGATCGAGCATCGCCCACCTCCTGGTCCATTCGTGCCTTCTCAACACCTATAGCACCAGTGTCACCAGGCCACCCTCACCCCGCGATCGTTGCGCGCACCGTGGAGAAATCCGGTCAGCGGGAATACGCCGCGAAATGCGCGGACCTCACCGCCGGAGCCAACCCCCTGACCTGCAGGAATAGCGCCGCCCGGGCCCGAATCTGCGCCAGATCCTCATCAAGCAGCCCTGCGCCACCCCGAGCGACCAGCGCGACGGCCGTGGCCCGGACCGCCAATTCGTTGAGCGCCGCACGCCATGCCGGTTCGGCTAGCGGCTCGCGCACCAGCGTCTCCAGTTCGTCGGAGAGACGCACCAGCGCCGCCTCGTCGGGATAGGCCGCCAACGCGTCGTCCAATGCCGCGCGCGCCAGACCGTATGCGCCCGCGGTGGGCACCTGTGGCACGGCGTCGGCCGCAGTGGATGGGTCGAGCTGGCGTGCCCGGCGCAGTTGCAGACTCACCACTCCGTCTTCGGCCTTCCAGGTCTCGATGGGCACCACCTGACTCACCAGCGCATCGGGTAGAAAATATCCGCGCAGTGTGAGCGATACTGTGCGCGAACCACGAACAGCGTTGAGTGCCAGCGGTTGCGCGGTAATCGCCGGGTCATGCAGATCCGCGATTCCAAAGACATAGGAGTCGCGATCGGCGTCGACCGCTCCGAGCCAGATGACGTCGGTGAGGCCCCAGCCGGAATGCCAGCCGATCACACCGTCGATGCGATACCCGCCGGCCACCGGAGTGGCAAGGGTGCCCCGCCGACGCGGCCAGCCACGCACATGACCCATGCCCGCACCGCCAATGAGGTCGCCGGCGGCCAATGGCGGCAACAATTCCAGCGACTGCGGGCTGCCCGCCACCAACGCCGGTACCACCGGCGCGGAATGCTGGGTGACCACGGTCGCCGTCGATGGATCGGCACCGAATAACAATTCGTTCGCGGCGCTGATGACCTGTTCGGGCACGTCGAGACCGCCATAGGCTACCGGGACACCCCAACGGTGATATCCGACCTCGCGCAGTGCGTCGATGTGGCTGCGCGGCACCTCGGTGCGGTCGACTTCGGCCGCGCGGGGTGCGATCACGTCGGCGACGACCGATGCGAATTCGCGATAGGCCGGATGAGATTTAGGATCAGCTATAGCGGTCAATTCCGATGCCGCTCCGACGATGTGTGTCATGAGATCTCCTCAATTCCGATCAGCGGATATATTCCGCCCGCCCTGACCCCAATTCACACCATCACTCATTGACACGAATTGAAGTAGGTACATAAATAATTCTGAATATTTTCTGGAAGCAAAAGTTAAGTAACGCATGGTCGCTTCCGTCAGGTCGACGGCGTCACCGAATGCGTCACGCATCCGCCGCATACCAATTCTGACCATATCGCACAGTGTGTTTGGTATCGGATTTTTATTGTCCCTGACCCACTGCGATCAGGATGGGTTTATCAATAGGAAAACACCGCGGCAGACCCTAGATTCGCTCCAAGTCCACGAAATCAGGAGATCACCCATGTCCATGTTCTCTCGCCTGCGCGCCAAATCTGCGGGCTTTGCGGCGACCACCGCCCTGCTCGTCGCCGCGCCGCTCGTTCTCAGCGGCTGCGGTTCTTCGGACGATGGTGGCACCATAACCTTCCGGTTCGCCAACTCCCCCACCGCGTTGTCGCTGGTCCGGATCGCCGACGAACTGGGTTATTGGAAGAACGCCGGGGTCAAACCCGAGTATGTCGGCCCGGCCACCACCGTGCCGGGCGTACAGCTACTCGATCAGGGCAAAGTGGATATCGCGACCGGCATGTTCAACGGCGATATCGACGGCAAATCAAAGGGATTCAAGTTCACCGCGATCGCCTCCAGCATGCTCGACCGCCCCGACGAGCCGCATATGGCCTACTTCACGAAAGCCGGCTCGCCGGTCACCAAGACGAATCTGAAGGCTCTGGAAGGTCATACCGTCGGACTCACCGGTCAAAACAGCTGCACCGATCTGGTGATCAAGCAGTACCTCAAGCGCAACGGCGTCGACCTGAACAAGGTCAAGTTCGTCAAATTCCAGAGCGAGCAACTGATCCCACCGGCAATCGAACGCGGCGACATCACGATCGGGGTATTCCATCCTCCCGTCATCGGTGTGCTGGCCAGCAAGCCGACGAAATTCACCCAGGCGTTCACTGCATTCGATGACTGGGGTGCGCTCGGCGGGCAAGCGCCGTATGTCGCCAGCAACATCTGGCTCAAGGCCCATCCCAAGCAGGCCCGTGAATTCGTCGGCGTGATAGCGCGGGCAGCGAACTGGGCTAACGCACACCCCGCCGAAGCACGCAAAGTGATCGGCAAGACCACCGGCTATCCCGAGAATCAGGTGACCACCTGGTATTGGACACCGAATGCGCTGCTGGACAAGGCAAGCCTGCAGTTGTGGTGGGATCTGATCAACGAGGTCGGCAAGCCGCTGCCCGGTATCGAAAAACTGCGCCCTGAAGACATCGCGACCAACGCATTCAACCCGTATGCGACCTCCGCTGATCTGTTGCCCTCGCAGGACAACAACACCGCGCTGACCAAGGAACGCAACAACGGCATCTTCAAAACCCCGCTGGTCGAGATCGCCAGCGCCGAGAAGTAGGCCCCCGTACGGTCGCCCCGCGCACCATCAGTTCATATCTCTCCCTCCTGCAAGAAGGTTTCCCTATGAGTAACCAACTAATCGAGGATGTCCCCGTCACAACCGGGCCATCAACCGACACCGGAATCGCTCCGCCATCCCAGCACACCGCATGGAAGATCGAGGCGCGCCGCGTCGGCAAGACCTTCCCAGCCAGCGGCGCACGGCGATCCGGCGGCGCACATTCGGTCCTGCGCGGTTTCGATCTCAGTGTCCGTGACGGCGAGTTCATCTCGCTACTAGGTCCCAGCGGATGCGGGAAGTCGACCTTCCTCAATATCCTCGCCGGGCTCGAGACCTACAACAGCGGCGGAGTCTTCGTCGACGGCAAACGCGTCGACGGCATCAACAAGAACGTCGGCGTCGTATTCCAGGGCTACGCGCTCTTTCCCTGGCTCACCGCGCAGAAGAACGTCGAGGTCGGCCTCAAGATCCGGGGGGTGCCGCGCGATGAGCGCCGCGAACGCGCTGCGACTGTGCTCAAGACGGTGGGATTGACCGCCGCCGCCGACCGCTACCCGCATCAACTCTCCGGCGGTATGCGCCAACGCGCCGCGATCGCACGCGTCCTCGCCTACGAGCCGGAAATCCTCGTCTTCGATGAACCATTCGCCGCATTGGACGCACAGACACGAGAATTCCTGCAGGGCGAGGTATTACGGATCTGGGAGTCGGGCGATACCCGCCGGACGATCCTCTTCGTGACTCACTCGATCGATGAGGCCATCTACCTCTCCGACCGCATCGCCGTCATGACCAGGCAGCCCGGCTCGGTGAAAACACTCATCGATATCGACCTGCCCCGCCCCCGAACGGCCGATATCCGCAATTCCGAAGATTTCACCCATATTCGCGCCCAGGTCGCACAGGTACTCTCCGAGGAGGTGCGTCTTGGCAACGACGCTGAATGAACCCGATATCGCCACCGCGGTCGATGACGAACCCACCGCACCGCATTGGGCGGTCCGGCTCTTAGCCAGATACGACTCCATCGTTTACGGGATCATCGGGCTCCTCGTGTTCCTGACGATCTGGTGGTGGCTGGTTGCCTCCGGGAATGTGGATAGCCAGTACTTATCGACACCCCAGGATACGGTGCGGGCGTTCTTCTCCGGACTTGCCGACGGTACGCTAGCCGCCGAAATCTGGCCCAGTGTGCAGCGTGCCTTAATCGGCTTCGCCATCGCACTGGTTGCCGGAATCACGATCGGTATCTTCGTCGGATCATTGCCGCTCGTACAGAAGTTCGCCGAACCGGTACTGCTGTTCTTCCGCAACCTTTCCCTACTCGCCCTGCTGCCGGTTTTCGTCGTATTCCTCGGTATCGGCGAAGCATCGAAGGTCGCCATCGTGGCGTGGGCATGCTTCTGGTCGATCTTCATCACCACGGTGGGCGCCGTGCGCTCCGTCGACCGCACATTGCTCAACGCCGCCCGCACCCTCGGCGCCGGGCGCGTCTACATCTTCACTAAAGTTGTGCTCCCCGCCTCGATCCCCGGGATCTTCCCCGGCATCAGGTTGGCCGCATCCAACGCGTTCACCGCGCTGGTCGCCGCCGAACTCGTCGGTGGTGCACACGGACTCGGGATCTACATCAACAACGCTGCGCTGCGGTACCAAGCACCGCAAATGTACGCGGGCATCCTCGCTCTTGGTCTGATCGGCATCTTCGTGAACAGTATCCTCACCGTCGTCCAGTCACGACTGACGCGGTGGCAGCGGGGGCTCGCGATCGGATGAGATGCCACTGGCGCCCGGTCCTCACATGGCTGACAACAGCAGTCGTTTTCACCGTTGCACTCACCGGCTGCTCGTCGGCGGTGCAGGTTGATTACGACTCATCCTCCGCTGGCGGGCATGCCCTGCGCATCTATGTGGGGGCTGGCGCCGACCGCACCATTCTCGAATACGTACGCGATCATCTACTCAGCGCACACGATTCACTCCAATTACTCGACGCTGATGCCGATTCCAACCGCAAGATTGCCGACGGACATGGCGATCTCGCCTATTTCCAGCATGTTCCGGCCTTGGACGCCGATATCGAAAAATACTCGCTGCACAACCTCAGCGTGGTGACCGCGGTCAATGTCGCGCCATACGCCCTGTACTCATCGAAGTGGAAGAATCTCGCACCGACGAACGACTGGGTGAATGCGGGGCTCGTCGCCGACAACACCACGGGGCGAAGCCTTCCGCATGGCTCGCGGGTCGTGCTGCCGGCCACCGCGTCGGGATTCGCGCGGGGGCTCTATCTCCTGCAAAGCGCCGGATTACTGCGACTAGACCGGCCTTTTGGCGGCCATACGGTCGCCGACCTCACCATCACCCAAGCCAATGTGCTCGACTCCTCGCGGCATCTATCGCTACTCGGACTCGACTACAGCCAGTTCTTGCGTGATCTGTACCAGAACTACGACGCCATCGTGTTAAACCCCGATCAGGCAACCTCACTCGGGCTCGTTCCGGCCCGCGACGCACTCGCGGTGGAAGCCGGTCCGCGCAATCCCTACGCGCACGTGTTGGTCGCGCCAGCGCGACTCGCCGGCGATCCGCGCGTCATCGAATTAGCCCATCTACTCGAAGATCCGCGGACGGCCGCGTTCGTGACCTCGAAGTACTCCGGCACCGAGATTCCCGTACAGAAGGCAGCCGCATCATGACCTCTCCCCGCCGTGCCCCGCTCGACTCGGTTTCCCCGATAGTCCTGATAGCACTGAGTCGCTCGACCACCGCCGACCTCGTCGCTTCATCCCGGGCCGAACTCACGTCACTCGGACGGCAACTCGATCACCGGGCCCACGCCGTGATCATCGGCTCCGACCTCGTCGGATCGATCTCGGCGCCTAACCATACGCCAGCCGCTACCGGGATCGATCCGACGATTGCCGCAATCACCCTCGCCCAGTACATCTATCGCGCGGGCCTGATCGTCGCCGCGGCACCACAGCGAGATCATCCGTATAACCTGGCCCGTCGGCTGGCCAGCCTGGATCATGCCACCCGCGGCCGAATCGGCCTGGCGATCGCCACCACCGATCCGGCAGCACCTGACGGATCCCCATGGACCACCGCGTCACCCGATATCGCGGCCGCCGATGCCGTCGTCGCGATCCGGGATCTGTGGCGCAGCTTTCCGGTCGACGCAATCGTCGCCGATCACCAGACGGGAGTGTTCAGCCACTCCGAGCGCATCGTGGCGATCGACCACCGCGGCGCATTCGATATCACCGGCCCCCTCCAGGTGCCGACCAGCCCCCAACTACTTCCCCCGGTCCTCGCCTGGCGCGCAAGCGCTTCCGCTGCGACCACTGATACCACTGTGCTCACCGAGGTCGCCGATCTCATCGTCGACGAATCCGACGAACGCTTTCGGGTCTACACGCCGCGCAGCGTCTCCGAACTTCGCGATCTTCTCGCCGAAATACCCGGTCTCGATGAACATCCCGACCATGGCGACACCCTCCGGGAACGGCTGGGCCTACCCGATGCCGCACCGCTCGCCGCCGGAGCGGGCCGGCCCGTCTTCACCGCACCCAGTGACGCCGACAGCCACGAAGGAGTATCCGCCCATGCCCGTTGAACGCAGCGATCATGTCATCCTCAATGTCAATGTCCTCGATGCGGGTATCACCCATGATGCGTGGCGTTCGGCAGATCTGCACCCGCTGTCCTTCGTCGACATCGAGTATTTCCAGAAAATCGGCCGCATCGCCGAACGTGGAACCCTCGATGCGTTTTTCCTCGCCGATGGGCCGGGGATTCGAGAGGATCCTCGCTATAAACCGCAGCGCAGCCTCGAACCGACGATCATCCTCGGGGCCGTCGCCGCAGTAACCGACAATCTCGGCCTCATCGGAACCGCGTCCACGACGTTCAACGATCCCTGGGAACTCGCCGAACGGTTCGGTTCGCTCGATTACGTCTCCAATGGCCGGGTCGCGTGGAATGTGGTGACCACCTATGCCGAGAGCATCGCCGGCAACTTTGGCCTACACGAGTTACCCGATCGCGACGTCCGCTACCGCCGAGCCACCGAATTCGTCGATACCGTGCTGGCGCTGTGGGGTTCGGCTATCGATGACCGCCCGATCAGCCATCGGGGCGAGTTCTTCACCATCGACGGGCGTCTGCCTACGCGACCCTCTCCGCAGGGGCATCCACTGCTCGTACAGGCCGGCGGCTCGCCCGCCGGACGTATCCTGGCGGGCCGTCAGGCCAATGCCGTGTTCTCCGCGGAATTGAGTGTGCGGGCTGGCGTGGAGCACTACCGCCATGTGAAATCCGTTGCTGCGGAATCGGGCCGCAACCCACACGATGTCCGCATCCTACCCGGCCTCATCACCGTCATCGGCTCCACCGAAGAAGAAGCGCGCCGCCGGGACGAGCAATCGGCGGCGAGAACACCGTCGGATTTCCCCCTGTGGCGGCTCACCGCGACCCTGGGTATTGATCTGGCGTCGATCGATCTCGATGCCCCGCTCCCCGACAATATTCTCGACACCCCTCCCGACCCAGCGCATTTCACGGCATCGCTGGGATTCCGGGAATCGGTGGTGTGGTTCGCCCGCGAGGAGAACCTGACCGCGCGGGAATTAATCGACCGATTGGCCGGCGGTGCGGGTCACCGCAAGATCGTCGGCAGCCCAGAACAAGTCGCCGACACCATCGAACACTGGTTCCGCAGCGGGGCAGCGGACGGATTCAATCTGATGCCCGACCGGTTCCCCGATGGTCTCGACATATTCGTCGACGAGGTAGTACCCATCCTGCGTCGCCGCGGATTGTTCCGTTATGAATACGAACACCCTACGCTGCGTGGCCGATTGGATATTCCGCTACGCACCTCGACCGCCGCGTAAGCGCCCCACCCCAAACCTCACTGCAGCCCTCCACTCCACCTCAGCCCCCCCACCGCAACACCTCACAGAGGAGAACTCGTCGTGACCAGTTCCGCCACCAGCACACTCCAGTCGCCGGCCGCCCACATCGGAGTACACCCGGTAGCGGGCTACATCGGCGCGGAGATCACCGGCGTCGACCTTGCCAATCCGCCCGGCCCGCAGGCGATAGAGGAGATCCGCGGTGCGCTGCACCGGCACAAGGTGATCTTCTTCCGCGACCAGAATATCGGGCACGGCGAGCAGATCGCCTTTGCCCGGCTCTTCGGAAAGGTGACCCCGGCACATCCCCATGAGGAGAACGCCCCGGAAGGTTTTCCGGAAATACTGCCCATCGACAGCAGGCGCTATGAGCGCAACCTCGGCCGTAAGCGCACCTCGTACGACCATAGCTGGCATACCGATGTGACGGCCCTGGTTAACCCGCCCGCCGCATCGATCCTGCGCGCGGACATACTTCCCCCGTACGGCGGAGATACGGCATGGACCAACCTCGTCGCCGCCTACGAAGGGTTGCCGCAGCAACTTCGTGATCTCGCCGATACGCTCGACATCAAACACCAGTTCTCGCCGAAGGCGGCCGCGGGCAGTCAGCGTGCCCGAAAGGTCGCTGAGGCCAACCTCGTTGCGTATCACCCCGCGGTGCGCGTGCATCCGGTCACCGGTGAACGTGCCCTGTTCGTGAGTCCGGGATTCACCCGGGGACCGCGCGAGATCCGTGGCTTCACCCCGCAGCAGAGCGAGGAGATCCTCGGCTTGCTGTGGCGGGAGGCCACCCGCACCGAATACACCGTCCGGTTCCGTTGGGCACCAGGCAGTGTCGCGTTCTGGGATAACCGTGCCACCGCGCATCTGGCGATCGCCGACGCCGCCCATCTCGATCACGATCGAGTTCTCTATAGAGTGACTCTTGAGGGCGATGTGCCCGTCGGGGTCGACGGCCGCACGTCCGAACTCGTATCGGGAGAACCTTTTCTCGGTGCGTGAGCGATTCCCCCCTATCCATCGTCGAAAGGAATATCGCCCGTAATGAGTATCACCGACCTACGCCGACTCGGCACCGACGGACCTACCGTCGCCCCGATCGGCCTGGGCTTCATGAGTTTCCTGAGTTCTACAGATGACGCGGAGGAAACCACCGCACGCAGCCTCGTCGATAGGGCCATCGACCTCGGCGTGACCCTCTTCGATACCGCCGACGTTTACGGACCCGAAGTCAGCGAGATCCTGCTGGGTAAGGCGCTGCGTGGCCGCCGTGACAAGGTGGTCCTGGCAACGAAATTCGGCAATGCACTCGACCGCGTCACCAATCCGAACGCCCGCCCCATCGATGGACGCCCCGAGTACGTGCGGTCAGCTATCGAGGGTTCGCTGCGACGGCTCGCCGTCGATCATATTGATATCTACTACCAGCATCGCGTCGATCCCACAGTCCCCATTGAGGATACCGTCGGGGCGCTTAAGGAGCTGGTGGAAGCGGGTAAGGTCCGCTATCTCGGGCTGTCTGAACCGGGACCGGAGACGCTGCGCCGTGCACACGCGGTACATCCGATCACGGCGGTCCAGAATGAATGGTCGGTGTTCACCCGCGATCTTGAGGCCGACACCGTCCCGGTCGCCCGTGAACTCGGTATCGGTATCGTGCCGTACTCGCCGCTCGGTCGGGGCTGGCTGACCGGTGTCATTCGCCGGCCAGAAGATGTCGGTACCCGGCGCAGCCGGTATCCACGTTTCGCACCGGATGTATTCGATGTGAATCAGGCTCTAGCTCATGAGGTTTCCACATTGGCCGAGGAATCCGGGATCACTGCAGGGCGTCTTGCGCTCGCCTGGGTGCTGGCCCGCGGTGACGATGTGGTCCCGATCCCGGGCACCAGGCATGTGCAGTACCTCGCCGATAATGTGGCGGCAGCCGATATAGCACTGCCGGTAGAGGTCCTCACGCGCCTGGACGCGGTCGCATCGCGAGTCGCGGGTAGCCGCTCCATTCATCCCGAATATCTCGGCGTCGAGGCGCCGGCGGCGGCAGGTGCTCACCAATGACAACTCAGCAGATACCCGATCCGGCGACATCTTTCGCGGCTCGATACGGAGATCGAGTTACCGATCTCGACGCGGTCAGCAGCGTCATCGAAGTACAATTGGCACATCGTTCGGTCCGCAAATTCGGTAGCGGAGATGTCAGCGACACGCAACTGCGTTCGATTATCGCTGCCGCCCAGTCGGCGTCGACCTCGTCGAATCTACAACCGTGGAGCGTGATCGCGGTACGCGACGCCGACCGACGGGCCCGGCTGGCCGCATTGTCGAATAATCAGCAATTCATCACCGAGGCACCGCTATTCCTCGTCTGGGTCGCCGATTTCGGGCGCGCACATCGCCTCGCCGAACGTTCCGGGCTCCCACTGGGGGGCGCCGATTATCTGGAGTCAACAATCCTCGGCTTCGTGGACACCTCACTGGCCGCCCAGAACGCAGCGATCGCCGCAGAATCATTGGGTTTCGGAATAGTTTTCGTCGGCGGGATACGTAATCACCCCATCGACGTCGCCGCGGAACTGGCCCTGCCCGCACATACGGTGGCCACCTTCGGTCTCGCCGTGGGTGTCCCCGATCCCACCGAAGACGCCGACATCAAGCCACGACTTCCGCAAGAAGCCGTGCTGCATCACGAGCAATACGATGCGAGTGCCGCCGACGCTCACATCGACGGGTATGACGAGGTGTTGGCCACCTATAACCGGGCGCACTCCCTTGATGGCACGTGGAGTGCGCGGGTCCTGGCACGGCTCGCCGACGCTGCGGCACTGCACGGCCGAGATCGGTTGCGCGAACAGCTGATAGAACGAGGCCTACCCTCGCAGTAGTTAGCCGGTGGCCTCGGGGTCTGGGCGTCAGCCGACGAACCCCGAGGTCACCCCGATCACCGTGTCAACCAGCTCCGGTCGGCAAATGACCACATCGGGCAGATACGTATCGTCCTGGTTATAGGCCAATGGCGAACCGTCGATCCGCCCGCACCACAAGCCTTTTGCCTGCGCCACGGCGACCGGCGCGGCCGAATCCCACTCGTACTGGCCGCCCGCGTGCACGTAGGCGTCGGCCTCTCCACGCACGACAGCCATGGTTTTGGCGCCCGCCGATCCCAGGGGCGTCACCTCGCCGCCGAGCGCATCGGCAACCGCTTGGGAAAAGGCCGGCGGACGCGAGCCGCTGACGACGACACGCGGCCGGTCATCGATTCTCGGTGGTAACAGACCAGGTTCTGGCACAACGGTTTCCGCGTCGTCGAGATAGGTTACCCCGAGACCCGGGAGCGCCACCGCGCCCGCGATGAATGTGCCGCCGCCCTGCGATGACCACAACGCCACATGTACCGCCCAGTCGATACGGTCGCCATCGCCCACACTACGGAATTCCCGGGTACCATCCAGCGGATCGACGATCCATACCCGCGGCGCGATCAGCCGCGCCTTGTTATCGGCTGATTCCTCCGATAACACCGCATCGTCGGGACGATCCGCCGCGAGCCGCGCCACTAATAATTCATTGGCACGGGCATCACCCTCGTCGCCGAGGGCTGTTCCCGAGAATTTCCCCGAAGCACGGATGCGCAGAAGCAGTTCTCCGGCGGCCGTGGCCAGTTCGCCCGCGAGTCGGCGATCGTCGGTCATCTCGTGTCTCCTTGTCGGTCCGCGAGACCCAGGGTCTCGAGTACGTGCCGCGCCGCATCGGTCGGCATTCCATCCGCGGGTGTCACCGCGATGTCTGGATCTTCTGGACGCTCATAGGGCGAGTCAATTCCGGTGAACCGGCGAATCTGGCCACGCCTGGCCCGCGCATAGAGTCCTTTGGGGTCGCGGTGCTCGCATTCGGCCAGCGGTGTGTCGAGAAAAATCTCGTAGAAGGCCAGTCCGCGTTCTTCATGAATTTCCCTGGCGCGGCGGCGTTCCTCGATGAAGGGTGAGATGAGCGAGATGATCGCGACCGCTCCGGAATCGGCGAAAAGCGCCGCAACCTCCGCAGTGCGGCGAATGTTCTCCCGGCGGTCGTCGTCGGAGAAGCCCAGGTCGGAGTTGAGACCGTGCCGAAGGTTGTCACCGTCCATCAGATACGCCGGCCGGCCCGCCGCGACGAGTAGCCGCTCAAGCTCAATACCCAGTGAGGACTTCCCCGACCCGGAGAGCCCGGTAAGCCACAGCGAGGCACCCTGATGCGTCCGCTGATCACGGGCGACTTTAGTTGCCTGCCACACCACATAGCGCTCACCGCCCGGCGGCGGGGTAGTCATATACCCAGCCTAGTGGATCCCCATCGCCGGGCGCAGATTCAGGTCAGCCGGACCGGATCACAATTCCGTCGATGATTATGTCGAACATCGACGCACCCGTAGTGGGCAGATCGTCGAGGGCCACGTCGTTGAGTTCGAGTAGCGCGGCACCGTGGCAGCCGCTATAGGTGCGGCACCACAGCGGCGGCGCACCGATTATTGTTCCGGCAACTCTGCGCCTGGCCGCGGTTATAGCGGAATTCCCGGCGCAGGTCCACCTCCGCCGCCCTGTAGGCACGCGTGAATCGTCGGGTTAGGGTCATCGCGGGAATCCCGTGAACCGCCGTGGACTACACGGCCACAGAAGTAAGGAGAATCGATGAGCGATTCGCTGCAGTCCCTGCTCGGTAGCCCCCGGCCCGCCGTCGTGGCAGATCTGGTCGGCGTCATCGACGCCGAGGTCTCCGCCCAAAAGGGTCTCGGCGGCGCCGCGGTCAAAGCCGCCTACGGCGCGGCACAGCGGTTCAAGCCGGAAGTCGCGGCCAAGGCCACCAATCTGCTGCTTCCGGAATTCCTTGCCGCGCTGCAACCGTTCTGGGATAACAAGCCCGCCGACGTCGGCTTCGGCGATCATCTCGCGGCGAACTCCGACGCTGCATCCGAGGCACTATTGGCGGTCACCGACCGGCAGGTCGCGGCCGCCACGCCACCCCTGGCGAAGGCCTATAGCTCATTGCGTGGAAAAGCCAAAGGCTATGTCAGCGAATCACTTTCGGGGGTCGGCAGGGTGATCGAGAAACACGTCGGGTAATGCCGGGCGCATGCCGTCTCGTCGAATCAGGCCGCCGAGACAAGTAACGCCACCAGCACAATGCCGAAGACGACGAGCGCGGCGAGCATCACCAGGATGCGCCACGCGTGCACCCGCATCGGGGTTGATTCGGTTGTTCGTGGAATGGCGACCTGGGGTGAGGCCATAATGTCCCGCTTTCGGTCATCCGGATCGGTACGGCGGAGCCCGTCAGCCGCACCTAGCCGGAGAAGTTTCACGAGTGGTGTTACTGCAGTGATTAATGTTGCATAAGTTACTGATGCTGCGCGTGCATATCACCCGCGTGTCGCACAAATGACCCGTTCATCCCCTTGGAGGCCGCCGTGTCCCGGCTAAATCGCGAGAATCTGCGGTCCGCATGGTTGATTCTCATCGCCTGCAGTTCATTAAGCATCGTCGTCGCCGCCATGGCAGCGCTGAACACCGCGCTCGCCGATATCGCGATCGATATCGGCGCCGACACGGGTCAGATGACCTGGATCATCGACGGATACACCCTCGCACTGGCCGCGCTGCTGCTGCCCGCCGGTGCGATCGGCGACCGGTTAGGACGACGCGGCGTACTGATCTTCGGCCTGGTCGCGTTCGCCCTCGCCTCACTCGCCGCAATCTGGACCACGAGTCCGACCCAGCTGATCTGTACCCGGGTGCTCGCTGGTGCCGCGGCGGCGGCCATCATGCCCACCACGTTGTCACTGATCACCTCAGGCGTACCGGCCGACAAACGCAGCCTCGGTGTCAGTATCTGGGCGGCGGTCGCCGGTGCCGGCGCGATCGCCGGCTTTTTCGTGACCGGCGTACTGCTGGAGTTCTTCTCGTGGCACTCGATTTTCATCACCTTCGCGGGTTCCGCAGGTATGGCCGCACTGCTGTGTCTGACCATCGGATCGTCGAAAGATGCCGACCCGCAGCGATTCGACTTCCTCGGGTCGCTGGTATCGGTGCTGGCGGTAACCGGGGTGGTATTCGGTCTGCTCGAAGCCCCCCAACGCGGCTGGGCCAGCCCACTGGTACTGGCCACGCTGATCGGCGGACTCCTGCTCGCGGTGGTGTTCTGCGTGATCGAGCTCCGGGTCACACATCCGCTGCTCGACGTCCGCCTGTTCACCAACCGGGCCTTCGGCGCCGGGTCGCTGTCGGTATTACTGCAATTCTTCGCCACCTTCAGCGCGTTTTATCTGCTGCTGCAGCGGCTGCAACTGGTGTTCGGGTTCTCCCCGCTGCGCTCCGCGTTTGCCCTACTGCCGATGGTCGTCGGGGTCAGTGTCTTCGCATTGATCGGCAACTGGCTGGCCGTGCGATACCACTCGCTGCGGTTCGTGCTCAGCGGCGGCATCCTGATCAGCAGCGCGGGGCTGCTACTCGTCGGCCTCATCGATTACGACGACTACCCGATGATGGCCTGGATGCTGGGCGTCGTTGCGATCGGCATCGGCCTGACCTCGGCGCCATCCACCACCGCGATCATGGCGAACACTCCACTCGACAACCAGGGCATCGGCTCGGCCGTCAATGACACCGCCCGCGAGATCGGTGCGGCGATCGGCATCGCCCTTGCCGGTTCACTCCTGGCGACCGGATACGCGTCGCGGATCGGCACCACTGCGGAGTATGCCCGCACCCAGCTTGCCGCCGCCGGGGCGCAACGCATTGCGCTGGGCGACACCGTAGGCGGGCACACATTGATCGCGCAGGCTGGCGTCGCGGCCACGCACATCAGCCGATCGCTCGCGGAGGCGACCGCGGTGGCCAATCAACTGCA
>JASGFW010000058.1:0-26507 GCA_047605305.1 Gordonia sp. (in: high G+C Gram-positive bacteria) | reverse complement strand
CTCGAACGCGCCCGCAACCGACTCCGCCGCACCGCGGCTACGCGCCCAGTGTGCTTCCAGCCCAGGGAAATCCAGCCGGATGAAAGCCAAGTCGATGAAGCCGCGCCGCCCTACTAGGACTCCGGTGGTCGCGAAGAATTATCTTCTATTTTGTCGGGTTGCTTCTCGGGTGGCGCGTAAACCCGTACAGCGCAGCGCGATACCCGCGTGCGTAGCTATCGGAAATATCCGGAATCGGAAGCTCCGCGAGCCGCGACGATGCGAAGTGTAATGCCCAGGTGCGGGGGAGTGCGGCTAGCTCGGCCGACGCCGTATCGAATCCGGCAGTAAAACGCGGGTGGTCGAGCGTCGGGTCATCGAGCGCGGAATCATTGATCACGGTCTCGGCGTGCCGCCTCGATGGAAACGCAACGACTCGCGCGCTCCCTGATGTCGCCGGCCCTGATGTTCCTGTCTCCGATATCACTGGCCCGATCGCCTTTCCGCGAGAGTCCGGTAGAGGGTCGCGCGGCTGACCCCCAGCGTGGCGGCGATCGCCGGTACAGAAGCTCCATTGGCGCGCATACGCTCGGCGAGGGTGACCTGAGCGTCATCCAATGCGCGGGGACGACCGATCGAACCGCCAGAATGCTGTGCCACCCGAGTCGTCCGGCGATGCGACACCGCGCTCTCGCGGTCCACAATGGCCAGCGACGTGAGCACACCGACGACCATCGATCCCGCGACATCGTGCGTATCGAGCTTCTCCCGAAGCGCGCGCACCCCGACACCTCGTTCAGTGAGCAGTCGGGTAGTTTGCAGCACTTCGCCGGTGGTGCGCCCCAGCCGGTCCACGCCGAGGACAACCACGGTATCTCCGGCCCGCGCGTAATCGAGCAGCGCGTCAAGACCCGGACGTCGATCACCTGGCGCCCCGCCGCCGGAGTTATCGCTATAGACACGCGCAGGCGCCACACCGTGCGCAACGAGCGTATCGATCTGAGATTTGAGAGACGGAGAATCGAGACTCTCCCTGGCGTAACCCAGTGTCATGTTCGGAGAATTCCCAGGCTGCATCGTGTGCATGGGAGAAGGGTATCTCAAAAGAGAATCAAAAAGGTGTAGCGAATCTCGTGAGTTATGAGAGTTGGATTATGAGATTCTGCGGTCACGTAGCCGCGACGTCGATCTGCTGCCACATCGAATGAGTCTCACCCGCGCCGAGATCTATGACATCGGGGCCGGCATTGGCGGTCTCCACACACACGAACTCGCGCCAGTGCGCACCGACATCGGCCATCGCCGCACCGCCGGCCTCGCCCGGATTCCACACGATCGCCGAGCGCGCCGAATACCCGGTGACGGTGATGACCCGACCCAAGCCCGGATCGACGAGTCGATAGGTACCGCCGGCATCGGGATAGAGCCGATCGCTGCGCGGATCGTCGGGCGACAATGTCCACTCGCCGTCCTGGTGATGGGTCCGGCCGCCGTCGAACTTATCGATATAGCCGCGTCCGGAAAGTCCCTCCACCCGCACCGCGGTCGCATCGGATACCCGGAAATAGTTATGCAGCGCCTCGGTCAGGCGCACCGGCTGTGCACCCGAGTTACTCGTGTGCAGCCCCTGGCGGAGATCGGCCCCGACGACCACCGTCATCTGAAGCCGCAGATCGAGGTGATCAAGCCCGCCAGGTTCGAGTTCAATCTCAACCTCACCGTCCGGTGTGGTGTTCGTGGCGGTCAACGTCCACCGCGCGGTGCGGGCGTATCCATGAGACGGGACGTCTCCGGGCTGCCCCTCCCGGGAGAAATAGGGCCAGCACACCGGTATTCCGCCCCGAATCGGGGTGGGCAGCGTGGCCAGCAGGGGAGACACCCACAACACGTCCGATTTCGACCCGGCCGGGACGAAGGAGATCACCTGGCCGCCGAACAATGAGATTGCCGCGCGCGAATGCGGTGTCTCGACGATCACGGCCGCTAATCCGTCGACAGTGCCCTCGCGTACGACAGTGCCCTCGCTGACTACAGTGTCCTCGCTGACTACAGTGCCCTCGCGTACAACACGGCGGTCGTCGGATGCGCTCATCGGCTCAGCGTGGCACATTCCGGGAGTGTTCGTCACTCTGGACGGTAGCGCCCACTTCGGCCCCCCGCGGGGGGCAACGATTTCGAGAACGGAGCCCACGATGCCGGTGCGGCAGAGTATTCGCATATGGAGCCGCCAGCGCCGCTATGTGATCCGGCGCGATCCACGGCTGAACCGCATCTACCGGGTCGTCGTCGGCGTCGTCGGTACGGTTGTCCTCCTCGGTGGAATCGTGGCGATCCCCTATCCCGGTCCGGGCTGGCTGATCGTGTTCCTGGGGCTGGGCATCCTCGCATCGGAATTCACCTGGGCACAGCGGGTGCTCCGTTTCGTCCGCGGGAAATACGACGCGTGGGCCGAGTGGCTCCGCCGCCAGCACTGGGCGGTGCAGGGGGCATTCGGACTGGTCACATGCACGGTGGTGATCGTCTCGTTGTGGGTATTCGGAGTATTCGGGGCACTCGCCGGCTGGCTGCACGTGGATGCCGATTGGGCGCGCAGCCCCATCCTGTGACACGTCGCGGTAACGCACGCGGATACGATCAACGTGCACGATGAGAATTCGCAGGCGCACCAAGGCCACCACCGACACCGCGCCCGCCCACGACAAGGAGCGACACAAGTGCCCGACGACGTCCTGGTGACCAGCCCCGCCACGATCCGTGTGCCGGCCGGGACCACCGCGGGCACCGCGCTGCGTGAGGCCGACCTACCCAACAAGGGGCCCGAGGCGATCGTGGTTGTCCGCGATGAAGCCGGGGACCTGCGCGATCTGTCCTGGGCGCCCGCCGAAGACACAGACGTTCAGCCGGTGGCAGCCAACACCGAGGCCGGCCGCAGCGTCATCCGGCATTCCACCGCCCACGTGCTGGCCCAGGCAGTTCAGGAACTGTTCCCCGACGCCCGGCTCGGAATCGGCCCGCCGATCACCGACGGCTTCTACTATGACTTCGCCGTTGACTCCCCGTTCACGCCCGAGGATTTGGCCGCACTGGAGAAGAAGATGCGCCAGATCATCAAATCGGGCCAACGCTTCTCCCGGCGCGTATACGCCAGCAAGGATGAGGCGCGTGCCGAGTTGGCCGCCGAGCCCTTCAAACTCGAATTGATCGACGATAAGGGTGCCGCCGACGATACCGAGGTAATGGAGGTGGGCGGCGCCGAACTCACCGCCTACGACAACCTCAATCCCCGTACCGGCGAACGTATCTGGTGCGACCTGTGCCGTGGGCCGCATGTCCCGACGACGAAATACATTGCCGCCTTCACGCTGACTCGAAGCTCGGCGGCCTACTGGCGTGGCGATCAGGACAATGCCGCCCTGCAACGCATCTACGGCACCGCCTGGGAATCGAGTGAAGCCCAAGACGCGTACCTGGCGATGCTGGCCGAGGCCGAACGCCGCGATCATCGCAAACTCGGCACCGAACTCGACCTGTTCAGCTTTCCCGACGAACTCGGCTCCGGCCTGCCGGTCTTCCACCCCAAGGGCGGCATCATCCGCAAGGAGATGGAAGACTATTCGCGGTCCCAGCATGAGAAGGCCGGCTACGAGTTCGTCTACACGCCGCACCTGACCAAGGCCCACCTGTTCGAGACCTCCAAACATCTCGAATGGTATGCCGACGGCATGTTCCCGCCGATGCATCTCGACGCGGAATACAACGAGGACGGGACCGTCCGTAAACCCGGCCAGGACTATTACGTCAAGCCGATGAACTGTCCGATGCATAACCTCATCTACGCCTCGCGGGGCCGCTCCTACCGCGAATTGCCGTTGCGGCTCTTCGAATTCGGCTCCGTATACCGGTACGAGAAATCCGGTGTCATCCACGGACTGACCAGGGCCCGCGGCTTCACCCAGGACGACTCGCATATCTATTGCACGCAGGAGCAGGTGGGCGCGGAGCTGACCAGCATCCTGCAATTCGTGCTCGATCTGCTCACCGATTACGGACTCGACGACTTCTACCTGGAACTCTCCACGAAGGACCCGAAAAAATACGTCGGCACCGATGACTTGTGGGATGAGGCCACCGACACCCTGCGCAAGGTGGCCGAGACCTCCGGGCTCCAACTGGTTCCCGATCCCGGCGGGGCGGCGTTCTACGGGCCGAAGATCTCCGTACAGGCCAAGGACGCACTGGGACGCACCTGGCAGATGTCGACGATCCAGCTCGACTTCTTCGAACCGGAGCTATTCGAACTCGAATACACCGCCTCCGATGGCACCAAGAAGCGTCCGGTCATGATCCACCGCGCGCTGTTCGGCTCCATCGAACGGTTCTTCGGTGTGCTCACCGAGCACTACGCGGGCGCCTTCCCGGTCTGGCTCGCACCGGTACAGGTTGTCGGCATCCCGGTGGCCGAGACCTTCGCCGATCATCTTCAGTCAGTCATCGACCAGCTCAAAGCGCTCGGCATCCGTGCCGAAGTCGATCACTCCGACGACCGCATGCAGAAGAAGATCCGCACCCACACCACCGGTAAGGTGCCGTTCATGCTGCTGGCCGGGGAACGCGATGTGGCGGCGGGCGCGGTGAGCTTCCGCTTCCGCGATGGCAGCCAGATCAACGGCGTACCCGTCGCCGACGCGGTAGACCAGATTGCCTCCTGGATTCGGTCGCGACGCAACGAGTCGCCGACCAAAGACCTCGTCGGAGTGGCGGGCGATGCCTGAACCCGGCGAGATCCGCGACTGTGGCACCGGCGACCCCGACCGGTTGCAGCGGCTGTGGAGTCCACACCGGATGACCTACATCACCGCCGATCCGCCGCCCGCGTCGGCGACATCGACCGGCCATCCGTTCCTCGACATCCCCACGATGAGCGACGAGGACGGACTGATCGTCGCCCGCGGTGAGACCGTGTACGCGGTACTCAACCTGTACCCGTACAACCCCGGACACACGATGATCGTGCCGTATCGGCAGGTGGCCGACCTTGAGGCGCTGACCCCGGCCGAATCCGCCGAGCTGATGCAGTTCACCCAGCGCATGATCCGCACCATCAAACATGTCTCCAACCCCAATGCGTTCAACGTCGGACTCAACCTGGGATACGCCGCGGGCGGGTCACTGGCCGAACACCTGCATCAGCACATCGTGCCGAGGTGGGTCGGCGACGCAAATTTCATCACGGTTGTCGGCGAGACGAAGGTCATGCCACAGTTGCTGCGCGACACCCGTGGACTGCTCGCCGACGCCTGGCGTCGGCTCGCCGATTGACGTGACACGCATGGAATGTGCTCGGGAAGGAGTGTTGCGGTGCTGAGCATTCTGGGACGGGCATCGGTGTCGAAGGTGACGCTGCCGCTCGGACGCGCACTGCTGCGTACCGGTCTGACCCCCGACGCGATGACCGTCATCGGTACGGTCGCTACCATCACGGCGGCGCTGACCCTGTTTCCGGCCGGTCAGCTGTTCTGGGGAACCATGATCATCTGGCTGTTCGTGATGTTCGACATGCTCGACGGGGCGATGGCCCGCGCCCGCGGCGGCGGCACCCGCTTCGGTTCGGTACTCGACGCCACCTGTGACCGCATTGCCGACGGAGCGATCTTCGCCGGGCTGGCCTGGTGGAGCGCCTGGCATCACCCACATCGGCTGCTGTTCGTGGCGACACTGATCTGCCTGGCCACCTCGCAGGTCATCTCGTATGCGAAGGCCCGGGCCGAGGCGGCCGGGCTCTACGGCGACGGCGGCCTAATCGAACGCCCCGACCGGTTGATCATCGTGCTCGTGGGTGCCGGTTTCACCGGCCTCGGTCTGGGGTGGGCCATCCATGTTGCGATGTGGCTCCTGGCCGCAGGCAGTGTGATCACCGTCGGCCAGCGCATGTGGTCGATCGCGCAATCGCCGGGAGCCCGCGACCTCATCCCGCTCGCCAAACCGGCAACCGACGAACTGGCAACCGACGAACAGGTGACCGGAGAATCCGGGCCCCGATCCCACCCCGATCACCGGTGAGCAGGCTCACGGAGACGGTGACCACGCTGGGTTACCGCGCCGGCTGGGCGGGGGTGCGTCATCTGCCCGATCGCTGGGCGAGGGCGGCATTCGAGCGGGCCGGCGCCTACGTGGGACATCGCAACGGGGGCCCGGATCAGCTGCGGCGCAACCTGGCCCGCGTGCTCGGCACGCCGCCCGCGCAGGTGCCCGATGACCTCGTGGCTGCGGCGATGGCCTCCTACGCCCGCTACTGGTACGAGGCATTCCGGCTGCCGGCGATGAACTTCGCGGAGGCGGCCGCGTCGGTGTTATTCGACGACGAGGATTACGCGCGTTACGACCGGGCCTACCACAGCGGCCGGGGCGTGATCTTCGCGCTGCCGCACGCCGGCAACTGGGACATGGCCGGGGTGTGGCTGATCCAGCACACCGGTAAATCCTTCTCCACCGTCGCCGAACGACTCAAACCGGAGTCGCTATTCGAGCAGTTCGTGAGTTACCGCGAGACCCTCGGATTCGAGATCTTTGCGCTCACCGGGGGCGAGCAACCGCCCTTCGGGCGGCTCGCCGATCGCCTGCGCGCGGGCGGAGTGGTGTGCCTGCTCGCCGAACGCGACTTGACCAGTCACGGGGTGCCGGTGACATTCTTCGGTGAGCCCACCAGAATGCCCGCCGGACCGGCCCGGCTGGCCATCGAGACCGGTGCGGTGCTGTTGCCGGTGCAGCATGTCTTCTTGCCCGGTGGCACCTCCCGCATCATCACCAGCGAACCCGTGGACGTCTCGGTCGGGGTGGCGGGGGCCACCCAGGCACTCGCCGATGCGTTCGCCGTCAATATCGCCGCGCACCCCGCCGACTGGCATATGCTGCAGCCGCTGTGGGAGTCGGATTGGAGCGCCCGTCAGCGTGACCGCATCGAGCGGACCGGGTAAACGACGATGAAGATCGGCATGGTGTGCCCGTACTCCTTCGACGTTCCGGGCGGCGTGCAGGCGCACGTCGTGGAACTCGCACACGAGTTCCTCACCCGCGGCCACGACGTCAGCGTGCTGGCTCCGGCCGCCGCCTCGACCCGGCTGCCGCCGTATGTTGTCTCGGCCGGCCCGGCCCTGGCCATCCCATACAACGGGTCGGTGTCGCGGGTGAACTTCAGCCCGCACGGATATCGCACGTTGCGGCGCTGGATCGCCGACAACTGTTTCGATGTGCTGCACGTGCATGAACCCAATTCCCCGAGCATTTCCATGCTCGCGCTCATGGTGGCGCTGGGACCGATCGTCACGACCTTTCACACATCGACGACTAAATCGTTGTGGCTCAGCGTGTTTCAGGGGATTCTGCGGCCCTACCATGAACGTATCGTCGGCAAAATCGCCGTCTCGGAGCTGGCCCGGCGTTGGCAGATGGAGTCGCTGGGTTCCGACGCGGTGGAAATACCCAACGGCATCAACGTCGCATCATTCGCCAACGCCGTGCCGCTCGATGGCTACCCGTGGCCGGGACGGTCGATCCTGTTCCTCGGCCGCTTCGACGAACCACGCAAAGGCATCGACATCCTGATGCGGGCGCTACCCACAATCGTGGCGTCCTTCCCCGACATTCGGGTGCTGGTTGTCGGCGGCGGCAATGAACGGGCCCTGCGCCGTCGGGCGGGTGAGCTTTCCGAGCATCTTGTGCTGCTAGGCCAGGTCGACGATGACACCAAGGCCCGCGCATTGGCGTCTGCCGACGTGTACTGCGCACCCAACCTCGGGGGCGAGAGCTTCGGCATTGTGCTGGTCGAGGCGATGGCCGCCGGTGCGGCCGTTGTCGCGAGCCGACTCGATGCCTTTCGTCGGGTACTCGATGACGGACGCGCCGGAGCGCTGGTCGGTGTCGGTGCCGCCGACGAACTCGCGACCGCGGTGGTGGGGCTGCTCTCCGACGACGAGGCCCGCGCCCGGCAGGTAGCGGCGGCCCGTGCTCGTGCCGACCGCTACGACTGGTCGCGGGTCGCCGATCAGATCCTGCGCGTGTATGAGACGGTCACCGTGGATGCCGGCCCGGTGGTGGTGTCCGAATGAGGCGGGGTGAGTCGCCGTGACCCAGCTAACGATATCGGGATTTGCCGCCCTGACCACTCTTATCGTGATCGCGGTGGTGCTGGTGGCGCTCGGCTGGGCGTACCGGACCGCCAACCGTCTCGACCGGCTCAATGTGCGCGTCGACCTGGCCCGGCGTTCGTTGGAATCGGCGCTGGAACGGCGATCGGTGGTGGCGCGTGCCATCGCCGCGTGGATGTCGACCGCCACAGGCGACACCGGCCCAGATGATGCGATCCGGGAGGCCGGGCGTGAACTTGCTGCGGCGGCCGACCGGGCCGAACACGCGGCGGGCGAAGAGCGTGAGGATGCCGAGAATGCGGTGTCGGCGGCCCTGGCGCGCACCGACACCGGTGAGCGTCCGGCGGCGCTGGCCGATGAACTCGCCGACGCCCAGGCGCGGATCATGATCGCCCGGCGCTTCTACAACGACGCCGTCCGCGATACCCGTGCGCTCGCCGAACGCAGACCGGTGCGCTGGCTGCATCTGGGCGGCACCGCGGGCCTGCCCCGATACTTCGAGATCGCCGAGGTCCTCGCGGCCGGTGGACGCGGCTGAAGGCGGCCTCGCAGTAGCGTCTACCTGCACCCGAAGCCGGTCATAACGGTCGCCTATTGTGGATGCCATAGCGGGTCACCGATCGGGACCGGCGGGCATGCGAGATCAGGAGACATCAGTGAGCCAATTCCAGTCGGGGGACGTGCCTGGGCCGGACTCATCGGTCAACGGAGCCGGTGTTGCCGGTGACCCCCAGGTCGGGCACGGTACCGCGCGGGTGAAACGAGGCATGGCCGAAATGCTCAAAGGCGGCGTGATCATGGACGTCGTGACCGCCGAGCAGGCGAAGATCGCAGAAGACGCCGGTGCCGTCGCGGTGATGGCGCTCGAACGGGTACCGGCCGATATCCGCGCCCAGGGCGGCGTATCGCGGATGAGTGATCCCGACATGATCGACGGCATCATCAACGCCGTCAGCATCCCAGTGATGGCCAAAGCCCGCATCGGGCACTTCGTCGAAGCGCAGATCCTGCAGAGCCTCGGCGTGGACTACGTCGATGAGTCGGAGGTGCTGACCCCCGCCGACTACGCCAACCACATCGACAAATTCGCATTCACGGTGCCCTTCGTGTGCGGTGCCACCAACCTTGGCGAGGCGCTCCGCCGTATTACCGAGGGTGCCGCGATGATCCGGTCGAAGGGTGAGGCGGGCACCGGGGATGTATCCAACGCCACCACCCACATGCGCAAAATCCGCGACGAGATTCGTCGGCTGACCTCGTTGCCCAAGGACGAACTCTACGTCGCCGCCAAGGAATTGCAGGCCCCCTACGATCTGGTGGTCGAGGTCGCCGAGGCCGGTAAATTGCCGGTGACGCTGTTCACCGCGGGCGGGATCGCCACACCCGCGGACGCCGCGATGATGATGCAACTCGGCGCGGAGGGAGTCTTCGTCGGTTCGGGAATTTTCAAATCGGGCAACCCCGCCCAGCGTGCCGCCGCCATCGTGGCGGCCACCACGTTCTACGACGATCCAGACGTGCTCGCGAAGGTGTCGCGCGGACTCGGTGAGGCGATGGTCGGCATCAATGTGGACGAGATTGCACAGCCGCACCGGCTGGCCGAGCGTGGCTGGTAGGTTCCCGATAACGCTCGCCGGGCCCGCTCGCCGGTAGGATCTGCTGATCATGGATTCGGTCAGTATCGTGCGCGACTCCTCGTTATCGGGCACCGACATCATCGGCGATCTGCGGCTGCAATGGTCGGCGCGTTGCGATGTGGGCCGTGTCCGCGAAACCAATGAGGATGCCGCGCTCGCGTTGCCCGGTATATATCTGCTGGCCGACGGCATGGGCGGGCACGAGAGCGGCGAACTGGCCAGCGAAGCGGCCCTGCTGACCCTGGCCGGTGTGTTTGGCAGCGGTGTGCTCGGCAGCGGGGCTGCTGGCAGCGGGAATCTCCTGGCGGCCCGGACCGAACTCGACACCCTCCTCGACGTCGCCCAGGCCCGGATCGATGAGATCGACGCGCATTCGGACCGGCCGGCGGGTACCACCGCCACGGGTGCGGTGCTCGTTACCGCCGACAACCAACCGCATTGGCTGATCCTCAACATCGGGGATTCGCGGACCTACCGGTACCAGAACGGCACGCTCAATCAGCTCACCCGTGACCATTCACAAGTGCAGGAATTCGTCGACGCCGGCGTGATCACTCCTGAAGAGGCGCGTATCGATCCGCGCCGCAACGTGATCACCCGCGCCCTCGGTGCGGGCATGATCGAGCCGGTCGCCGACTACTTCACCACCGTCGCGCTGCCCGGCGACGTGCTGCTGATCTGCTCGGACGGGCTGACCGGTGAATTACCCGATGAGGAGATCGCCGGCATCCTCGCATCCGCGCACGATTCCCGGGACGCCGCCGATGCGCTGGTGAATGCCGCACTCGCGCTCGGCGCCCACGACAACGTCACCGTGATCGTCATCACCGTTACCGACGTGAGGGGTTGCTGACCACGAGTAACCACGTCGGTACACGGCCGGGTGAACCGATGCGCGATACTCGGTGATGTGGCAGACATCGAGGAGATCCTGCGGGTAGAACGCATCGAAACCGACATCTACCGCGGGGGAGCGTTCGAAAGCCAGCTGCAACGCACCTTCGGCGGGCAAGTTGCCGGCCAGGCGCTGGTATCGGCCACGCGCACCGTCGCAGAGGACTTCCTGGTCCATTCGCTGCACGGCTACTTTCTGCGGCCCGGCGACCCCGACATCCCGGCGGTATTCCTCGTCGACCGCATTCGCGACGGACGTTCCTTCTGTACCCGGCGGGTCACCGGAATCCAGAACGGCGAGGCCATCTTCATGATGTCGGCGTCGTTTCACGTCACCGGCGATGAGGGCATCGAACATCAAGACCAGATGCCGCCGGTGCCCGATCCCGAGTCGTTAACCAACCCGACCGAGGAATTATCGGAGGAGATGGCGGCCATCTTCAACGAGTGGCGCAACTTCGACATCCGGATCGTGCCGCCGGAGCAGATGATCACATCCAATTTCCTCGTCGCCCAGCAGCGTGTGTGGTTTCGCTACCGCAAGCCGCTGCCCGCCGATCCCGTCATCCATGTGTGCACGCTGGCCTACATGAGCGACATGACGCTGCTCGGATCGTCGAAGGTGCCGCATCCCGGCGTGGTGCCGCAGGCGGTATCCCTCGACCACGCGATGTGGTTTATGCGGGGGTTTAGGGCCGATGAATGGCTGCTCTACGATCAGACCTCACCGTCGGCGGAGGGCGGACGCGCGCTGACCCAGGGCCGCATCTTCGACCGCGCCGGGCGGATGGTCGCCGCGGTCACCCAGGAGGGGCTTGCCCGCACCGGCCGGGCGATGCCCGCCGATCAGCACGCGCGGCGCGACCGGTGAGCGCCGCACCCAACACATTGCCGGCCCCGGCCGATACCCGCGGCCCGCGTGTCGGTGTGCTCGCCCTCCAGGGCGATGTGCGTGAACACCTCGCCGCCCTGAGCGCATCCGGGGCCACCCCGATCGCGGTACGCCGTCCTGGTGAACTCGCCGACATCGACGGGCTGATCATCCCCGGCGGCGAATCGACCACGATGAGCCGGTTGCTGGGCATCTTCGAACTGTACGAACCGCTGCGCGACGCGATCGCCGCAGGTCTACCCGCATACGGTTCATGCGCCGGGATGATTCTGCTCGCCTCGCACATCCTGGACACCAGACCCGATGCCCGGCATCTCGACGCACTAGATATCACGGTGCGCCGCAATGCTTTTGGACGTCAGGTGGAATCCTTTGAAACCGATCTGGAAGTCGACGGAGTCACCGCCGGGCGGCCGCTGCGCGCGGTGTTCATCCGGGCGCCGTGGGTGGAGCAGGTCGGCGCCGGAGTGCGGGTGCTGGCCAGGGTGCCGAGCGGCCCGGGCGTCGGGCGGGTGGTTGCGGTGCGCCAGGGCGCGGTGCTCGCGACATCGTTCCACCCGGAGGTGACCGGCGATCGACGGGTGCACGAATACTTCGTCGGAATGTGCGCCGGTAAGATCGACTGACGACATCCACTGTGACCGGTGGTGTCGTCGACCGGCACTGTCGCCGGATGCGCCGAAAGGATCGGGAGAGTTTATGAGCGGCCATTCCAAATGGGCCACCACCAAGCACAAGAAGGCGGTCATCGACGCCAAGCGCGGCAAGATGTTCGCCAAGCTGATCAAGAACATCGAGGTGGCGGCGCGCACCGGCGGCGGTGACCCGGCCGGCAACCCGACGCTCTACGACGCGATCCAGAAGGCCAAGAAGTCGTCGGTGCCCAACGACAACATCGAACGCGCCCGCAAACGCGGTGGCGGCGAAGAGGCTGGTGGCGCCGACTGGCAGACCATCACCTACGAGGGGTACGGACCCAACGGTGTCGCGATCCTGATCGAATGCCTCACCGACAACCGCAACCGCGCCGCCGGTGAGGTACGCACCGCGATGACCCGAAACGGCGGCAATATGGCCGACCCGGGCTCGGTGGCCTACCTATTCACCCGCAAGGGCGTGGTGACCCTGGAGAAGAACGCGCAATCCGAGGATGACGTCCTGCTGGCCGTTCTCGATGCGGGTGCCGAAGAGGTCAATGACCTCGGGGAGAGCTTCGAGGTGGTCAGCGAGCCGACCGACCTGATCGCTGTGCGTACCGCGCTGCAGGAGGCGGGCATTGACTACGACTCGGCCGAGGCCGACTTCCGGGCGTCGGTGGAGGTTGCGGTCGACGCGGAGGGGGCGCGTAAGGTGTTCAAACTCATCGATGCCCTTGAGGATTGCGACGACGTGCAGAACGTCTACTCCAATGTCGATGTGAGCGACGAGGTCCTCGCCGAACTCGATGCTTGATATGTGCCCTGCGTGATATCTGCCCTGCGTGACATGTGTCGCGCCTGACGTTCATCTCCTTCGGCATGCTCGCGGGCCGTGTCGGTCCGCGAGTATGTCAGCGATCACCGATAAGATCTCGAACAACTGTTCGGCGATGCGGAGGAGTGATGTCGTGCGGGTGATGGGTGTCGACCCGGGATTGACCCGGTGCGGTATCGCGCTGGTCGAGTCGGGCGCGGGCCGCCAGGTCACCGCGCTCGACGTCGATGTGGTGCGTACCCCGACCGACATGGAGTTGTCGGCGCGGTTGCTCGCGGTGTACACCGCCGCCTGCCATTGGCTCGACGTGCATCAGCCCGACGTGGTCGCCATCGAGCGGGTCTTCGCCCAGAATCAGGTGTCCACGGCGATGGGTACCGCCCAGGCCGGAGGTGTGATCGCCCTGGCCGCGGCGCAACGCGACGTGCCGGTCCGGTTTCACACCCCCTCGGAGGTGAAGGCCGCCGTCACCGGAAGCGGCCGGGCGGATAAGGCGCAGGTGACCGCTATGGTGACGCGCATCCTGGGGATGCAGACCAAACCGCGTCCCGCCGACGCCGCCGACGCGCTCGCCCTGGCGATCTGTCACTGCTGGCGTGGCCCGGTGATGGAGCGGATGCAGGAGGCGCAACGCCGCGCCGTCGAACTGACCGAACGTCACCGGATGAAGATTGCGCAGGCTCGTCGGGAGTTGAAGGGGGAGACGGCATGATCGCCTCGGTTCGTGGTCCGGTGGTCGATGTGGCACTCGATCATGTCGTCATCGACTGCGCCGGAGTGGGTTATCGGGTGCTGGCCACCCCGGCCACCCTCTCGCGGATGCGTCGCGGCGAGGAGGCCACGCTGCTGACCTCGATGATCGTGCGCGAAGATTCGATGACGCTCTACGGATTCACCGAACCGGATGCGCGTGCATTGTTCGCGTTGTTGCAGACGGTGACCGGGGTCGGGCCCCGGCTGGCGATGGCGACCCTGGCCGTACTCGAACCGCAGACCCTGCGCCGGGTGCTGGCCGATTCGGACGTGAAATCACTGACCTCGGTACCCGGGATCGGTAAGCGGGTCGCCGAGCGGCTCGTCGTGGAACTGCGTGACAAGGTTGATCGCCCTGCCGCCGAGGGTGCCCTCGACGGCGTTGTAGCCGCCGGCGGAATCCGTGCACAGGTTACCGAAGCGCTTGTCGGACTTGGCTTTACCGCCGCACCCGTGGAGAAGGTTGTTGCCGCCGTGCTCGCCGACACCCCCGATGCCGACGCGTCGGCGGTGTTGCGCGCATCCCTCGCGTTGCTGGGGAAGAGCGCGTGAACGGCGAGAACCCCACCGACACCGACGATTACGCCGAACGCGACGTCAGTGCGCGTCCGGTGCGTTCCGACGGCGAATTCGACGCCGGATTACGTCCGCGGTCGCTGGCCGACTTCATTGGTCAACCACGGGTGTGTGAACAGCTCGAACTCGTATTGCATGCGGCGAAGGGCCGCGGCGGTACCCCCGATCACATCCTGTTGTCGGGTCCGCCGGGGCTGGGCAAGACCTCACTGGCCATGATCATCGCCGGTGAGATGGGTGCGGCGATCAGGGTGACATCGGGCCCCGCGCTGGAGAGGGCCGGCGATCTGGCCGCGATGCTTTCCAATCTGGTCGAGGGCGATGTGCTGTTCATCGACGAGATTCACCGCATCGCTCGTCCCGCCGAGGAAATGTTGTACCTGGCCATGGAGGATTTCCGGGTGGACGTCGTCGTCGGGAAGGGGCCAGGAGCCACCTCGATTCCACTCGACGTCGCCCCATTTACCCTGGTCGGAGCCACCACCAGGTCGGGATCGCTGACCGGTCCGCTGCGTGATCGGTTCGGATTCACCGCCCACATGGAGTTCTACGAAACCAAGGAACTCGTCGCGGTGTTGCGGCGCTCGGCGGGCATCTTGGGTATTGACCTGCGTGCGCAGGCGGCGCAGGAGATCGCCGGCCGGTCGCGCGGAACCCCCCGGATCGCGAACCGGTTGCTGCGGCGGGTACGCGACTACGCGGAGGTGCGGGGTGACGGTGTGATCACCCTCGACATTTCACGGGCGGCGCTGGCGGTCTACGACGTGGACGCACTGGGTTTCGATCGTCTGGATCGTGCCGTGCTCGACGCCCTCATCCGCGCCTTCGGCGGCGGACCCGTCGGGGTGTCGACGCTGGCGGTCGCCGTGGGGGAGGAGCCAGCCACCGTCGAGGAGGTGTGTGAGCCGTTCCTGGTGCGAGCAGGGATGATGGCACGCACGCCGCGGGGCCGGGTGGCGACTGCCGCCGCCTGGCATCATCTCGGGCTCACTCCGCCAGCCGGTGCGATGAACGCCTCGTTCGGGGTGCGTCCGCGCGACGTCGGTACCGGCGCAGGATTCGACGAGCTATAGCGAATTCTGTCTGGTCTGCAGACATGGCACACTGGACACATCTACGACCTCACGAAGGACTGATCTTTTCCCCATGACTTCTTCTTTGCTTTTTCCGCTGCTCCTTGTGCTGCTCGGCGGCTTCATGTTCGTGTCCATGCGTAAGCAGAAGCGGCGCCTGGCCGAGCAGCAGGATATGCGGGATTCCGTGCAGACCGGCACCCGCGTGCAACTCACGTCGGGTCTGTTCGGCACTGTGATCGATGCCGCGTCGTCGGATTATGTTGACGTGGAGATCGCTACCGGAGTGGTGACCCGCTGGAACCGGCTGGCCATCATGAAGGTGGTCTCCACCGAGGACGCCGCCGGCACCTATGCCGGATACGAGTTTCCCGCGGCAGCAGCTGACGGTGACGACCGGTTCGAGGATTCCGACCAGTTCGACGATGTTGAGGATGCAACTGCGGACGGCTCCGCGGACCCGGCCACCGACAAGCCTGCCGACCCCTCAAAATAGATCCACAGTAGTCAGACCCCATGACGTCGTGATGGGTGTGATTGCGTGATGCCCGGAGATCGGGCACCCACCGCCCGCGCTGGGGCACAGCGGTAGTCAAAGGAGACCGAGTACAACGTGACCACCCCTCGTCGGACCGCGCCCACCAGGGAGATCCCGCCGTGGCGCCCACTGGCTGTGTTCTTCGCTCTGCTTGTCGTCGTGTTCGGTCTCATCTTCTTGACGGCCGGCGGTTCGCCGACGGCCAAACTGGGTATCGACCTGCAGGGCGGCACCCGGGTGACGCTCACCGCGCGTACCGAGAACGGTTCGGCACCCACCCGGGACCAGCTCAATCAGGCCAGACAGATCATCGAGCAGCGGGTCAACGGCCTCGGTGTGTCGGGATCTGAGGTGGTGGTCAACGGCAATAACCTGGTGATCACCGTGCCGGGTAAGGACGGTGCCCAGGCCAAGTCGCTCGGGCAGACGGCACGCCTCTACATCCGGCCGGTGGTCGATGAGCAGCAGGCCGTGGCGCAACCGAAGAAGAACACCGCCAAGAACACCGCGAATGAGCTTCCCGCGGACGAAGCGGCTAAGGCCATCGCCGAGCAGCAGAAGCTGCGTCAGGCTCCCGCCGGCGCCAAGATCGATGCGCTCAAGGCATACCTGGCGAAGATGGACTGCTCCACCGGGGCCAACGATCCGCTGCTCGGTAACGACAAGCCCGATCAGTACCTGGTGTCGTGCTCGTCCGACGGCAAGCAGGTGTACCTGCTCGCCCCGCAGATCATCGACGGCCGCCAGATCAAGTCGGCGAGTTCGGGATCGGACCCGCAGTCGGGTGCGTGGATGGTCTACCTCGACTTCAATTCGGCCGGGGCGCGCACGTGGAGCGATTTCACCGCCAAGAACACCGGTGCCACCACCGCCTTCGTCCTCGACAGCCGGGTGGTCTCGGCCGCGCGGATCAACGAGCAGATCGCCGGCGGCAAGACACAGATCAGCGGTTCGTTCACCGAGACGGAAGCCGCCGATCTGTCCAACGTGCTCAAATACGGTTCGCTGCCGCTCTCGTTCAAGACCTCCGACGCCGAGACAGTGTCGGCGACGCTGGGCTTGTCGTCGCTGCGGGCCGGTCTGGTCGCGGGCCTCGTCGGTCTGATCGCCGTATTCATCTACGCGTTGGCCTACTACCGGATGCTCGGCTTCCTGACGATCCTGTCCCTGCTGAGTTCGGGTGCGATGGTCTACGGCATCATCGTGCTGCTGGGCCGATGGATCGGGTTCACCCTCGACCTGGCCGGTATCGCCGGCCTGATCATCGGCATCGGCATGACCGCCGACTCCTTCGTGGTCTACTTCGAGCGGATCAAGGACGAGATGCGCGACGGCCGCAGCTTCCGGTCGGCGGTGCCCCGCGGCTGGGCCAGCGCGCGGCGCACCATCTGGTCGGGCAACGCCGTCAGCTTCATCGCGGCGGCCGTCATCTACATCCTCGCCATCGGCGAGGTGCGCGGATTCGCCTTCACCCTCGGACTCACCACGATCCTCGACGTGGTGGTGGTGTTCCTGGTCACCCATCCGCTGGTCGTCCTCGCTAGCCGCAACGAATTCCTGTCGCGGCCGTCGGTGAATGGTCTCGGTGCGGTCAGTGAGGTTGCCCGGCAGCGGCGGGTGGCCCAACGTGGCAGCCCGCCTGCGGTCGAGACCACTGCTGTCGAGACCCCTGCTGTCAAGACCATTGAGAAGGAGAAGGCCGTGGCGGAAGGATCGGCGAAATGACTCGCGCCAGTAGCAGTGTCAGCGCTGCGCCGACCTCGTCGGCGGATGCCGATTTTGTCGCCGACTCGCACCGGTCGTTCTTCTCCCGTCTCTACACCGGTACCGGCGCCTTCGAGATCGTCTCGCGCCGCCGCCGCTGGTATGCGCTGACCGGTGTGATCCTGGTGATCTGTGTGCTCTCGATCGCGGTGCGCGGCTTCACCTTCGGCATCGATTTTCAGGGCGGCACCCAGATTTCCATTCCGGCGTCCGCGTCGGAGACGATCACCAGCCAATCCGTGGAGGATGCGATTTCCACGGCACTGGGCCGGGCACCGGATTCGGTGCAGACCGCCGGTGCTGGGTCGAGTAAGACGATCCAGGTACGCACCGATGACCTCTCCCTCGCCGAGTCGACGGCGGTGACCCGCGCACTCACCGAAAAGTTCGGTCCGGGACTGACCGTGCAGGATGTGAGCATCTCCGACGTCAGCTCCACCTGGGGACGTGAAATCACCCAGAAGATGCTGCTTGCGCTCGGCGTATTCCTGGTGATCGTATTCATCTACATCGCGGTGCGCTTCGACCGCGAAATGTCGGTGGCGGCACTGGCTTCACTGCTCTTCGACATCGTGTGCACCGCCGGTTTCTACTCCCTCGTCGGCTTCGAGGTGACGCCCGCGACGGTGATCGGGTTGCTGACGATCCTGGGCTTCTCCCTGTATGACACGGTCGTCGTCTTCGACAAGGTGGCGGAGAACACGCGTTCGGTGCTGCAGACGAGCCGCCGCACCTACGCCGAACAGGCCAACCTCGCCGTCAACCAGACCCTCATGCGCTCGATCAACACCACGGTCATCTCCGTGCTGCCGATCGTCGCGCTGATGGTGATCGCGGTGTGGCTGCTGGGCGTGGGTACCCTCAAGGATCTCGGACTGATCCAGCTGGTGGGTGTCGTCGTCGGCGCATACTCGTCGATCTTCCTGGCCGCCCCGTTGCTGGCGACCCTCAAGGACCGTCGTTCCGAGATCAAGGCGCACAACGAACGTGTGTACAGCAGACGTGGACCGGTCGCGGATGTGGCGGCGGTGATCACCGCGGACGCACCGGCCGTGCCGTCGGGTAAACGGCAACGCAGGCGGTAATCCCCCGTGAACGATGTGACGACACGCGCGCTGGCGGCGGCCCGGGCCGCCATCGCGACGCATACACGGCAGGTACCGGACTTCCCTGAACCTGGGATCGTGTTCCAGGACCTCACCCCGGTACTCGCCGACCGCGAAGGACTTGCGGCGATCATCACCGCATTGACCCACGGCAGCGAGGATATCGACCTGGTTGCCGGTATCGATGCCCGCGGATTCCTACTCGGCGGTGCTGTCGGCCGTGAACTCGATGTGGGGGTACTCGCGGTCCGTAAGGGCGGCAAGCTACCACCGCCGGTTCATGCTGTGGATTACAGCCTCGAATACGGTTCGGCTCGCCTGGAGATTCCCGCCGGCGGGATCGACATCGTCGGCCGGCGGGTACTGCTCGTCGACGATGTGCTGGCCACGGGCGGGACAGTCGTCGCCGCGGCCGGGCTGCTCGCCCGGGCCGGTGCGCAGATCGCCGGAGTGGCGGTGATCATGGAACTCGCCGGACTCGGTGGTCGCGAGACGATCGCATCGGCGCTGGGAGCAGAATTAGCGGTGCACACCATCGTCGTCGACGGACCTGACCCCACGCTGACGTAGGGAGGCGGGGCCGCTGCAAGTGTGTCGGTTGGCGTCGCGGGATGTGGCGTGCGGACTAGACTCGACGCATGCTGCGTTGACCGTTCACAAATGTGACAGCGGCGTACGCGGGATCCGTGGAGGGGAGGCAGGACACCATGGCCGACGATGTGGATGCGATTTCAGCCGCTGCGGCGGACACACTCACGCCCGGCTCCGCCCCAGCCGGTAGCGGGCTAGCCGACACCGCCGCCAACGGCATTGAATCGATTGCCGGTGTCGCCGCCGGCATCCCGGCCCCCGACACCGCGCACACATCCGCTTCACGCCGGGTCCGGGCGCGGCTGGCGCGCCGGATGACGGCAACGCGCAGCACCGTGCGGCCGGTGCTCGAACCGTTGGTCGCCTTGCATCGGGAGATCTATCCCAAGGCCGATGTGGTGTTACTGCAACACGCCTACGACGTCGCCGATGAACGCCACCGCGGCCAGACCCGCAAATCGGGTGACCCCTACATCACTCATCCGCTGGCGGTGGCCACCATCCTCGCCGACCTGGGGATGGATACCACCACGCTGGTCGCGGCGCTGCTGCACGACACGGTCGAAGACACCGGTTACAGCCTGCATCAGCTCGAATCAGACTTCGGTCCGGAGGTGGCCCACCTCGTCGACGGCGTCACGAAACTCGACAAGGTGACTCTCGGTAACGCCGCCGAAGCCGAAACCATCCGCAAGATGATCATCGCGATGGCGCGTGACCCGCGGGTGCTGGTGATCAAGGTCGCCGACCGGTTACACAATATGCGCACCATGCGTTTCCTGCCGCCGGAAAAGCAGGCGCGCAAGGCGCGTGAAACGCTGGAAGTGATTGCGCCGCTGGCACATCGGCTTGGTATGGCGACGATGAAGTGGGAGCTGGAGGATTTATCCTTCGCCATTCTGCATCCCAAACGCTACGACGAGATCGTGCGTCTCGTCGCCGACCGCGCGCCCTCGCGTGACACCTATCTCGCGCGGGTCCGCGCTGACATCAACAACGCGTTGTCGGGGGCGAAGATCGCCGCGACCGTTGAGGGCAGGCCAAAACACTACTGGTCGATCTATCAGAAGATGATCGTCAAGGGCCGAGATTTCGACGATATCCACGACCTCGTCGGCGTCCGCATACTCTGCGACGAGGTGCGCGACTGCTATGCCGCTGTCGGCGTGGTGCACTCGTTGTGGCAGCCGATGGCGGGCCGGTTCAAGGATTACATCGCCCAGCCGCGGTTCGGGGTGTACCAGTCACTGCACACCACGGTGATCGGGCCGGAAGGCAAACCGCTCGAGGTGCAGATTCGTACGCAGGAGATGCATCGCACCGCCGAATTCGGGATCGCCGCGCACTGGCGGTACAAGGAGAGCGGCTACAAAGGTAAATCGCGCCGCGCCGACATCGCCGAGATCGACGACATGGCGTGGATGCGGCAACTTCTCGATTGGCAGCGCGAGGCCGCCGACCCGGGAGAATTCCTCGAATCGTTGCGATATGACCTTGCGGTGCAGGAGATCTTCGTCTTCACCCCGAAGGGGGATGTGATCACACTGCCGGCCGGGTCGACGCCGGTTGATTTCGCCTACGCGGTGCATACGGAGGTCGGCCATCGGTGTATCGGTGCCCGCGTCAACGGCCGGCTTGTCGCGCTCGAACGCAAACTCGACAACGGCGAGGTGGTGGAGGTATTCACCTCCAAGGCCGCCAACGCCGGGCCGAGTAAGGACTGGCAGAACTTCGTCGTCTCGCCCCGCGCGAAGGCGAAGATCCGTCAGTGGTTCGCCAAGGAGCGTCGCGAGGAGGCGCTTGAAGCCGGTAAGGACGCGATAGCCAAGGAGGTGCGTCGCGGCGGACTGCCGTTGCAGCGCCTGCTCAGCGCCGAATCGATGGGTGCGATCGCCAAGGAATTACGGTTCACCGACGTGACCGCGCTCTACACGGCCGTCGGCGAGAACCATGTGTCGGCGCGGCATGTGGTCAATCGGCTCCTCGCCTCCCTCGGTGGGATCGACGACGCCGCCGAAGAAATCGCGGAACGATCCACCCTGTCGACGCTGCCCGCCCGTGGGCGCACCGGCGCTGATGCCGGAGTGGTGGTCGAGGGCGTCGACAACGTGATGATCAAGCTGGCCAAATGCTGCACCCCGGTGCCCGGCGACGACATCCTCGGCTTTGTCACCCGCGGCGGCGGGATCAGCGTGCACCGCACCGACTGCACCAACGCCGATGAGTTGCGTCGTCAGGAAGAGCGGATCATCCCGGTCTCCTGGGCGCCCTCACCCGAATCGGTGTTCCTCGTCGCGATTCAGGTGGAGGCGCTTGATCGTCACCGGCTGCTGTCGGATGTGACGAAGGTACTCGCCGACGAACGCGTGAACATCCTCTCGGCGTCGGTCACCACCAGCCGCGACCGGGTGGCCATCAGTAAATTCACCTTCGAGATGGGTGACCCGAAACACCTCGGTCATGTGCTCAACGTGGTGCGCAACGTCGAGGGTGTCTACGACGTGTACCGGGTGACTTCGGCCGCGTAAGCCAGCTTGCGGACTCGTGGTCGGCCACCCGCAGCAGCCGACCACGAATCCGGATTAGGAGTCGTTCCCCTGGATCGTCGCGCTGGTGATCGAGACCGGCAGCTTCGGCTTGCCGTCGCCCGACTGGCCCATCGGGCCGGGAGCCACGCCGCCCGCGTAGATCTTGTCGAGGACTTTCAAACCGGCGTCGTCAACCTTGCCGACCACCGAATACTCCGCCGGCAGCTCGCTATCCTGGATGACCAGGAAGAACTGGCTCGAACCGGTATTGGAACTCTGCCCGGCCTGGTTGCTGTTGGCGATCGCGATCGTCCCGCGCCGGTAGGTGATCGACTGGGTCATCGCCTGGTTGTTGCCGTCGCCCATGTCGATGTTCAGCGGTGGTTCGTCGGGGCTGCTCCAGCCGGGCCCGCTCGCGCCGGTACCGGTCGGATCGCCGCACTGCAACACCTTGAGACCCTTGGTGGTGGTCATCCGATGGCAGGGCGTCTGATCGTAGAACTTGTCCTTGATCAGCGAGAGCACCGCGCCGGTATTGCAGGCCGCGCCGGTGCGGTCCAGCGTCGCCGGGATCACACCTTGCGACGTGTCGAAGACCACATGCACTTTGCCGTCCTTGAGCTGACGGTTGCCGGGTTTGGGCGCGGTCCGCTTCTTCGGGATGCCCGCCGCTATGTCCTTATTCATAGCGGCCGCATACTTGCGATATTCATCGCGCTGAGCGGCCGGAACACCCGCCGGCGGATCGGTCGGGAGCATCTTGAGCCGATCCGCCTGATTCTGATACTCGCATGACGTCCAGCGGGCCGCCTCACGGTCGTCGTGGATCTTCTTAACCACGATCGCGGTCACCGTCGCGGCCACCGCCACGACCAGCACCGTCGACACCGATGCGATGATGATCCGGCGGCGCCGACGCTCCTGCTGTTCGCGTTCGAGCCGCTCCTCCAGCTTGCGCTTGGCCGCCTCGCGGCGTTCCTCGTTGGTGGTCACGCTGGTGGCCCCTCCTGACACGTGTGATCGGCAACGGTTCGCTGGTATCGAGAGGCAAGTGTGCCAGCACAGCCTGAGAGTTCCCCATTCAGGGGCGTTGCGGCGCGTCGGAACCTGCACCCTGCACGCGGGTCGGCGGCGCAGACTGGTTCACAATGGGTGGCAGAACCGGGCGGGGTGAAGATCTATCGGCCCACCACTGAGGAGTGCACATGCTGATCACCGGATTCCCGGCGGGAATGTTCCAGACCAACTGCTACCTCGTGGCCCGGGAGGCGGGTGCGGAGGCCCTCATCATCGATCCCGGGCAGGATGCGGCACCGACGGTGCGTGAACTGCTCCGCGAGCACCGGCTCACCCCGGTGGCGGTGGCGCTGACCCACGGGCACCTCGACCACACCTGGAACGCCGCCGAGCTGTGCGACGAATTCGGCATTCCCGCCTATATTCATCCGGCTGACCGACACATGCTCGCCGACCCGGGCGCGGGCCTCGGTCGTGCGCTGGGCGCCGTGATCGGTGCGCTGACGTTCCGTGAGCCGGAGAAGGTGGTGGAGTTCGCCGACGGTGAGACGGTAGAACTCGCCGGTATCGGGGTGCGTGTCGACCTGGCCCCTGGGCACACCCAGGGCTCGGTGCTGCTGAGTATCGATGCTCCGGTCCCCGATTCGGGGATTGATGATGGCGGGGTTGCGCCCGACACCGTGCCGGTGTGTTTCTCCGGTGACGTACTGTTTGCGGGGTCGATCGGCCGCACCGACCTGCCCGGCGGTAACCACCAGCAGCTGCTGGAATCGATCAGAACCAGGCTTCTGCCGCGTTCGGATGACACGCAGGTGCTGCCCGGACACGGGCCGGCGACCTCCATCGGTGCCGAACGGGCCACCAATCCGTTCCTCGCCGACCTCGCCGGCGGCGACAACGATCCGAAGAAGGGACGATACGGACTGTGAGCACGGATTCAGTGCAGACCCCGGCACCGACACCGACGAAGGGCAACTCGGGGGCCGGCTCGGGGCCGTTCGCCGCGCCGAAGGGCATCCCCGACTACTACCCGCCCGACTCCTATGACTTCCGGCGGGTACGCGATACCTTCGCCGACGCCGCCGCCCGCGCCGGGTATGGCCACATCGAGCTGCCGATTTTCGAGGAGACGGCGCTGTTCGCCCGGGGCGTCGGTGAATCCACCGACGTGGTGAGCAAGGAGATGTATACGTTCGCCGACCGCGGTGGCCGGTCGGTGACGCTGCGGCCGGAGGGCACCGCGGGGGTGGTGCGCTCGGTCATCGAACACGGCCTCGACCGGGGGCAGCTTCCGGTCAAGCTCTGCTATTACGGTCCGTTCTTCCGCTATGAGCGGCCGCAGGCGGGCCGCTACCGGCAACTGCAGCAGGTGGGTGTCGAAGCGATCGGCGTCGACGATCCGGCACTGGACGCCGAGGTGATCGCCATCGCCGACGAGGGGTACCGGCGGTTGGGATTGTCGGGTTTTCGGCTGGAGATCACCTCACTCGGCGACGACTCCTGCCGGCCCCAGTACCGGGAACGGCTGCAGGAGTTCCTCGGCGGGCTTGACCTGGACGAGCCGACGCGGGAACGCGCACGGATCAACCCGCTGCGCGTCCTCGACGACAAGCGTCCGCAGGTGCGTGCGGCCACCGCCGACGCCCCGCTGATGCTCGATCATCTTTCGGCCGATGCCCGCGACCACTTCGAGGCCGTGCTCGCGCATCTGCGCCGGCTGGGCGTGCCGTATGTGATCAACCCCCGGTTGGTCCGCGGTCTCGACTACTACACGAAAACCACCTTCGAATTCGTCCACGATGGATTGGGTGCGCAGTCGGGGATCGGTGGCGGCGGACGCTACGACGGTCTGATGCGTCAGCTCGGGGCTAAACAGGATCTTTCCGGGATCGGTTACGGACTCGGTGTCGACCGCACGGTGCTCGCGCTGGAAGCAGAGGGGATCGCCCGCGCGGATACGGCGCGCTGCGAGGTGTTCGGGGTGCCGCTGGGGGCCGCGGCGAAGGCTGAACTTGTCGGCGTTGCGGGTCGGCTGCGGGCGGCGGGGATCAGCGTCGACCTCGCCTACGGTGATCGCGGGGTCAAGGGTGCGATGAAGGCCGCCGACCGGTCTGGTGCGAAAGTTGCTCTCGTGCTTGGTGATCGGGAACTTGCCGAGGGCAAGATTGAGGTGAAGGACCTCACCAACGGGGCGCAGCGGCAGACGTCGCTGGATCAGATCGTCGACGAGGTGCGCGCACTGCTGTCGCATCGGCCAGCACGGCCCTGACCGAATGGTGAGTTTTCATCTGAACAGCTATACAGATGAAATGACAATCCCTACGCTCGCGACATGGTCTCAGGTTCGGTGAGCGCACCGTCGCGCAATTCGGTTTTCGGCACGATCCGGGCGGCGTGTACACCGCGTGAATGGGTGAGCATCGGCGCCATGGCGGCCGCGGTGGCCGCCCTGCACGTCATCGGCTGGGTCACGCTGGTGGTGTTCGTGGCGCCGGGACACATGCACGTCGGGCAGAAAACCCTCGGCATCGGCATCGGCCTGACCGCATACACCCTGGGTATGCGCCATGCCTTCGACGCCGACCACATCGCCGCCATCGACAACACCACCCGCAAGCTGATGGGCGAGGGTAAGCGTCCGATGACCGTCGGATTCTGGTTCTCGCTTGGTCACTCGACCGTGGTGTTCGCACTCGCGGTGCTGCTGGCCTTTGGTGTCAAGGCGCTCGCCGGACCCGTCGAGAACGATTCGTCGGCGCTGCACGAGATCACCGGGCTGATCGGTACGACGGTCTCGGGTGGGTTCCTGTACCTGATCGCGGCGATCAATCTGGTGCTCCTCGTGGGGATCGTCAAGGTTTTCCGCGACCTGCGGCGCGGCAGCTACGACGAGGCGCGCTTGGAGGAACATCTCAACAACCGGGGTTTTGTCAATCGCCTCCTCGGCCGGTTCATGAAGGTGGTGCGCGCACCGTGGCATATGTATCCGATCGGCGTGCTGTTCGGCCTGGGATTCGACACCGCGACCGAGGTGGCGTTGCTCGTGCTCGCGGGTTCGAGCGCGGCCGCGGGTCTGCCCTGGTACGCCATCCTGTGCCTGCCGGTACTCTTCGCCGCCGGAATGAGTCTCTTCGACAGTATCGACGGCTCGTTCATGAACTTCGCCTACGGGTGGGCGTTGGCCAACCCGGTGCGCAAGGTCTACTACAACCTGATCATCACCGGGCTTTCGGTGCTGGTCGCCGTGGTGATCGGCACCATTGAGATCGCCGCGCTGCTGGCCGATCGGTTCGAGTGGGGCGGAGGGTTCTGGGAGAAGGTCGCCGGTATCGACCTCAACATCCTCGGCTTTGTCATCGTCGGATTATTCGTGATCACCTGGGCCATCTCGGTGCTGGTGTGGCGGTACGGCCGGATCGAGGAACGCTGGACCGCGCGGTTGTGACGGGCGGCTGTGACGGGGATGGGGCGGGCGTGGCCTCAGCCAGTGAGCTCTGCGCGCAGTACGTCGAGACTCACTCCGCCGAGGGCGAGTGCCCGGG
>JASGFW010000057.1:0-26894 GCA_047605305.1 Gordonia sp. (in: high G+C Gram-positive bacteria) | reverse complement strand
CCATCAGCTCACGCACACAATGACCTGCCCGTACACCTCGGGCAGGCGCGTTTTTACCTATAGGACCGACTAGCCTCACATTTCCGACATTCGTGGGCTACCTTGGGTTCATGCCCCCCAGAACCCGCTTCGTCGAAGACCTCACACCTGGCGACCGCATCAGCATCGACGGAGTGTTCGCCGTCGTCCGCAAACAGGTTCCGCACGGTACCGATCAGCGCCTCGTCGAACTCGCACATAGTTCTGACAATCGGGAAACGATCATCCTGGATGCCGGCGCCAAGGTAGAGGTCCTGTAGCCGCAGCCGAGGTGCTGTAGCCGCATCCCCCCGCCAGGCCGCATCCTCTTTCGGCCCGGCCAGATTTTAAGTACCTTCGCGGGCGCAGGGTCACCCGACGCTGGCGCTCGCCAACTCCGCAAACAGTGCCTGGTTGTGGCCGAAGGCGCCGATCGCGGCGGCCACGAGCCGCTCCACCCCGTCACCGTCGAGCGGCAACGCGTCGATGCGCTCCCGATAGGCGTCCTTATACCGCTTGAGCTTGTCGATCCCGTCGAAGGAGTAGAAGCTCAGCGCCGACTCATCGAGGCCGTAGTGCTGGCGTATGTGATGCGCCACGATCTGCCCGCCGGAGAGATCACCCAGATAGCGGGTGTAGTGGTGGGCAACGAACCGCGCCGCGTCGGTTCGCGTCGACTCGATATCCTCAACGTAGCGTCGTGTCGCTGAAAGCGGCGTCACCGCAACGGGATCGACACCCAGCTCAGCGAGATCAGCGGCGAGCCGCGGTGCCCGGCGCAGCCGGTCGTCGAGCACGGCATCAGCCACCGGATCGCCGGCGAGGCCGTCACCGACACTCTCTAACGCGACGTAGACGAAATACAGTTGTTCGGCCAGCCGCCGGTACTGATGCGCATCAAGCCGTCCCGACATCAGGTCGCCAACGAAAGTGGAGCTCTCGGCCTGTTGGTGTGCGACCGCAGTCGCGGAACGCAGTCGATCGGAAATCGAAGAGGTCGTCATAGTGATAACAGTGATATCACCACGCACCGGTCGGCGAAACACCCACGCGACGACGTGATCGATCCCCACGGGCGGCAGCCGCCGAGTGAACGCAGATCAGGCCCCGAACACTTTGCGGACCACGGCCTTCGCCCGTCGGGTAACCCGCAGGTAATTGTCCAGGAACTCCGCGGCCTGATCTTCCGGCCATCCCGCGGCGAAGGCGATCTGACGCAGTTGGCGGCCCGGTCCCGGTAATTGATCGACCGGTTTACCGCGGACGAGGACGAGAGCATTGCGGGCCTTCGTCGCCGTCAGCCACGCATCCTTGAGCAGGCCCACATCGTTCTCGCTCAACAACTCCACCGACCCGATGGCGTCGAGCGATTCGATCGTGGATGTGTTGTGCAATGCGGGGTACCGGTGCGCATAGCGCAGCTGCAAGAGCTGGACGGTCCATTCGATGTCTGCGAGGCCACCGCGACCGAGCTTGGTGTGGGTGGCCGGATCAGCACCCCGCGGCAACCGTTCCGCGTCGATTCGCGCCTTGATCCGCCGGATCTCTTTGACCGCATCCGCCGACACGCCACCCTGCGGGTACCTAATGCGATCGGCCATATGCAGGAAATCGATGCCAAGTTCCTCGTCGCCGGCCACCTGGTGGGCGCGCAGCAACGCCTGTATCTCCCATGGCTGTGCCCACTGTTCGTAATATGCGGCATAGGCGGCCAGGGTGCGCACCACCGCACCGTTGCGTCCCTCGGGCCGCAGCCCGGTGTCGACGACGAGCGGCGGATCGTCGCTGGGCGATCCGAGCATCGAACACACCGTTTCGGCAATGGTCTGCGACCACCGCACCGCCTTCGCCTCATCGGCGTCGGCGTTGGGCTCACAGACAAAGAGCACGTCGGCGTCGGAACCGTATCCCAGCTCCGCGCCGCCGAGCCGGCCCATTCCGATCACCGCGATCCGGGCCGGCGCGGGCTGGCCGTCGCTACGTTCGGAATCTTCGATCGCGAAGCGCAGCGCGGCGTTGAGGACTGCCGCCCACACACTCGACAGCGCGGCGCACACCTGCGGCACCGACATCATCCCGAGGACGTCGGCGGATGCGATGCGCGCGAGTTCCGCGCGCCGGTGTGAACGGGCGGCGGCGACGGCTCGGCGCAGGTCGGGCTGACGAACCGTCGATGCCACAAGCCCGCGGGCGACGTCAGCGGGATCAACCTCGCACAACTTCGGGCCGTCGGCCCCATCGGTGTAGAGGTGGATCACCTCAGGTGACCGCATCAACAGATTCGCGATGAACTCCGAGGTGCCCAGCACATGGATCAGACGCGCGGCCACCGCCCCGTCGTCACGTAACAGCCGTAAGAACCAGTCGTTGTCCATCACCTCACTCAGGCGCCGGTAATTGAGTAGACCGGCATCGGGATCGGGTGTGTCACCAAGGTATTCGAGCAACTGCGGCAGGATGAGCCGCTGCACCTGACCGCGCCGGCCACTCATTGAGGCAAGCGCGCGAATATGATTGAGCGCGCGCTCGGGTTTGGTATAGCCGAGCGCCGAAAGACGCCGCTGCGCCGAGACATCGGTCAGCGTGAGTTCGTCGGTATTGAGTCTGATCGCCGCTTCCAACAGCGGACGGTAGAAAAGTTTCTGGTGCAATCGCCGTACGCGCAGGCGTTGATGCCGAATTTGATTGCGCAGCACCGCAGTTGCATCGAGAGCACCTTCTCGACGAATATGTGCGGCCCGGGCGAGCCAGCGCATATTCTCTTCATCGTCGAAGTGCGGCAGCATGTGCGTACGCGAAAGTCGTTGCAATTGCAGGCGATGTTCGAGCAGCCGGAGGAACTCATATGATGCCGAAAAGTTAGCGCCGTCGTCGCGGCCGACGTAGCCGCGCGCGGTCAGTGCGTTGAGCGCGGCCACCGTGGCGGGCACTCGCAATGTCTCATCCACCCGGCCGTGCACCATCTGCAGCAGTTGTACCGCGAACTCCACGTCTCGGATGCTGCCGCTGCCGAGTTTGAGGTTGCGCTCGCGTTCGTCGGCCGGCACCAGCGATTCCACCCGCCGACGCATCGCCTGCACCTCGGGAACGAAGTCCGCACGTTCGGCGGCCTGCCACACCATCGGGTTGAGCGCGCGGTAGTAGCGATCCCCCAACTCCATATCTCCGGTCATCGGGCGCGCCTTCAGCAACGCCTGGAATTCCCAGGTTTTCGCCCATCGCTGGTAGTAGGCGATGTGGGAGTCGAGGGTGCGGGTCAGCACGCCCGCCTTACCTTCGGGTCGCAGCGCGGCATCGACGTCGAAGAACGCGAGGCTGCCGACCCTCATCATCTCCCCGGCGATACGTACCGATTTGCCGTCGGCCGGTTCGCTGACGAAGACGACGTCGACGTCGCTGACGTAATTCAATTCCCGTGAGCCGCATTTGCCCATTGCGATCACCGCAAGCCGGACCGGTATCGGCTTATCGCCGCACACCTCGCGGAAGGCGACAGCCAGCGCTGCGGTCAGCGCCGCATCGGCGAGGTCGGAGAGCAGCGCCGCGACCCGCGAGAACGGGAGTACCGGTTCATCTTCGACGGTGGACGCCACATCATGGGCGGCGATCTGCAGCAGCAGGTCGCGATAGGCCAGGCGCAAAGCGAGGACGGCACGTGGTCCGCTGATGGTGGCGCGATATATCTTGTTGCCCCGCTCGGCCTCGCCCGGCTCGGGCACCGCACCCACTGCCGCCAGCATCCTGCGGTTGATCTCAGCGACGTCGGGCAACTGCCGGTCACGCAGCAATCGCCACGAATCGGGTCGGGCCACCAGATGATCGCACAGCGCATCCGACGCCCCCGTCACCGCGAACAGCCGTCCCCGGAAGCCTCGATCGGTGTGCAGCAGGTCATCGATCTCACGCCACTGCCGATCGTCAATCAGCGCATGCACACTCATCAGCGTGCGCAACGCCAGATCAGGGTCGGGGGCCCGAGAAAGTGACCACAGCATTTCAACGCACGATTCGGTGTTCCAGCCCAGTGCGTCGAGACTGTCTGACGCATCGGCCTCAAGCAGACCCAGCCGCCCGACGCCGGGTATGCCGCTACGGCCACGCAGAGTTGTCACACCTTCGAAAATAGCGGCCCACCGCCGCCAAGCCGACGCGGGTTACGCAATCGGGCTCGGCGAGGGTAGTGCACCACAGCGGCGACCGCCCGGCACCGACTCAGAGCGGAAGGTAATTCTTCAGCTCGTAGGGAGTGACCAGACTCCGGTAGGCGTTCCACTCCGACCACTTGTTCCGCAGGAAGTAATCGAAGACGTGTTCGCCGAGCGCCTCGGCGACCAGCTCGGAATTTTCCATCGCGTGCAGTGCCTCGGCCAGGCTCGCGGGCAGTTCGGTGTATCCCATCGCCCGCCGCTCGGCCGGGGTGAGTTCCCACACGTTGTCCTCGGCCTCGTCGGGAAGTTCGTAGTCTTCGACGATGCCCTTGAGGCCGGCGGCGAGAAGCACGGCAAAGGTCAGGTACGGGTTGCAGGCCGAGTCGGGGCTACGGACCTCCACCCGACGCGAGGACGCCTTATTCGGCGTGTACAGCGGAAGCCGGATCAGAGCGGAGCGGTTCGCGCCGCCCCAGGTTGCCGCGGTGGGAGCCTCACCGCCATGCACCAGCCGCTTATAGCTGTTGACCCACTGGTTGGTGACGGCGCTGATCTCGCTGGCATGGTGCAGGATGCCGGCGATGAACTTCTTGCCCGTGTCCGACAGTTGCATCGGGTCGTCGGGATTGTGGAAGGCATTCGTCTCCCCCTCGAACAGACTCATATGCGTGTGCATCGCTGAACCCGGGTGATCGGAAAACGGCTTGGGCATGAAGGTCGCCCAGGTGCCCTCGCCGATCGCAACCTCTTTGATGAGGTAGCGGAATGTCATCACGTTATCGGCCATGGACAGCGCATCCGCGTAACGCAGGTCGATTTCCTGCTGTCCGGGGGCACCCTCGTGGTGGGAGAACTCCACCGAGATACCCATCGATTCGAGTGCCTCGATGGCATGGCGGCGGAAGTTGGGGGCCGCGTCGTGGACGGCCTGATCGAAGTAGCCGCCGGAGTCGGCCGGAACCGGCACGCTTCCATCTAGTGCGACGTCTTTGAGGAGGAAGAATTCGATTTCCGGGTGGACGTAGCAGCTGAAACCCTGGTCGGCCGCCTTGTTGAGCTGTCGCCGGAGCACGTGCCGGGAGTCCGCCCAGCTCGGTGTGCCGTCGGGCATCGCGATGTCGCAGAACATGCGGGCCGAGTGGTGGCGTCCGGTTGACGTCGTCCACGGCAGGATCTGGAAGGTCGACGGGTCCGGGCGCGCGACGGTGTCGGCCTCGGACACGCGGGAGAACCCCTCGATGGCCGATCCGTCGAAGCCGATCCCCTCAGAGAAGGCACCATCGAGTTCGGCGGGCGCGATCGCCACAGACTTGAGATACCCAAGTACGTCGGTGAACCAGAGTCTCACGAACCGAATGTCGCGCTCTTCGAGAGTCCGGAGCACGAATTCCTTTTGGCGATCCATGATCGCCGAGACTAGAAGTAACCTGTTAAATCCGTGTTACATCCACAAGTCGAATCCGACACGCTGGGCCTTTCCATGGCGAATCTCACCATCCGAGAGATTTATTCGTTATCGCGAGACCGAGCACCCCACCACCGCACCCCGCCACCAAACTCGCATCATAATGTGACGAAACACACCATGATGCCCGGCGATGTGGGGATTGCCGACGGGGAGAATCGATGTGTCCATAACCGCCCGGGTACCTGCCATGCAGGACTCGAGGAAGAAAAGAGACAACGATGTCGCCTGCCCCCACGCCCTCCGGTGCCTGCACCGGATCAGACACACCCATCTACGGGGCCACACCGGACGCACTCGCTCCCCGACGCCGCGTCACCCGTGTGCACCATCTCGCGAAGATGAAAGAAGACGGCGAGAAATGGTCGATGCTCACCGCCTACGACTACTCGACCGCAGCCATCTTCGATGACGCCGAGATACCCGTCCTGCTCGTCGGCGACTCCGCGGCCAACGTCGTACTGGGCTACGACACCACCCTCGGTGTCTCGGTGGATGAGCTCATCCCCCTGGCCCGGGCCGTGGTCCGGGGCGCACCCCACGCCCTTGTCGTCGCAGACCTGCCCTTCGGCAGCTATGAGGCCGGTGCCCAGCAGGCATTGCACACGGCCGTCCGCTTCTGCAAAGAAGCCGGTGTGCATGCCATCAAGCTTGAGGGCGGCGAACGCGTCGCGAATCAGATCACCGCGTTGAGCGGTGCGGGAATCCCGGTGATGGCCCACATCGGCTTCACCCCGCAGAGCGTCAACGGCCTCGGCGGGTTCCGGGTGCAGGGCCGCGGCGATGCCGCCGACCAACTCATCGCCGACGCAATCGCCGTACAGGAGGCAGGGGCGTTCGCTGTGGTGATGGAGATGGTTCCGGCCGATCTAGCCGGTCAGATCACCCGCAAACTCACCATCCCCACGATCGGCATCGGCGCGGGTCCAGACACCGACGCGCAGGTGCTCGTCTGGCAGGATATGGCCGGTCTCACCCGCGGGAAGACGGCCCGCTTCGTGAAGCGCTACGCCGAGATGGGCGCCGAATTACGTACCGCGGCGGCCACCTACGCCGACGAGGTGCGTCGCGGTGTGTTCCCCGACGCCACACACAGCTACTGACTCCGCGCACGGCAACACCTTAAGTCACACCCCACGCGATGACGGCACGCAATCGAGGTGCGTGGCTAAGCTCTGTGGTGTGCGCGACTTCTACCCTCCCATCGAGCCATATGCGAGCGGCCATCTCGATGTCGGCGACGGCCAACGGATCTACTGGGAGACCTCGGGTAATCCCGCCGGTAAACCCGTCGTGTTCGTGCACGGCGGGCCCGGCGGGGGCACCTCACCGAATCAGCGGCGCTTCTTCGATCCGGCCCGCTACCGCATCGTCTTATTCGATCAACGCGGCTGCGGAAAGTCACTGCCGCACATCGCCGACGGCGCCGACCTGGCGGTGAACACCACCGGCAACCTCATCGCCGACATAGAGGTTTTACGTGCGCATCTGGGTATCGAACGGTGGCAGGTGTTCGGCGGCTCGTGGGGTTCCACGTTGGGACTGGCATACGCGCAGGCACATCCAGACCGGGTCACCGAACTGGTCCTTCGTGGCATCTTCCTGCTACGCCGCAGCGAGATCGACTGGTATTACAACGGAGGTGCGGCACACATTTATCCCGACCTCTGGGAGTCATATCTGGCGCCGATCCCCGCCGGTGACCGCGACGGTGATCTCGTCGCCGCCTACCACCGTCTGCTGAGCTCCGATGATCGGGCGGTGGCCGCTGCCGCCGCCCGCGCCTGGACCGGATGGGAACAGGCCACCAGCTATCTACTGCCCACACCTGACGCAGCCAATGCGACGGCGTCAGCCGACGATCCGCGCTTCGATATCGCCTTCGCGTCGATCGAGAACCACTACTTCGTCCATCACGGCTTCCTCGACGACGGACAGTTGCTGCGCGATATCGACCGCATCGCCCACATCCCGGGGGTGATTGTGCAGGGCCGTTATGACGTGGTGTGTCCGATGCGCAGCGCATGGGATCTGCACCGCGCCTGGCCATCTGCCACTCTGCACATCGTTGACAACGCCGGCCACGCAGCCTTCGAACCGGGCATCAGACATCACCTCATCGAGGCCACCGATGCATTCGCCGACCGGCGGGTTAACTCGTAGACTCGGGATATCCGACGCGACAGGAGACGAGGATGTCCCCCACCGAGCAGGTCGAGGTTGAGCTGAAATTCGACGTCGACACTGGTGTCCGCGCACCCGATCTGAGCGTGTTACCCGGCGTCGCGTCGGCGACACCACCGGAGACATTCGCACTCGAGGCTACCTATTTCGACACCGAGAACCTCGATCTCGCCACCAACCGGATCACGCTGCGCCGACGCCGCGGCGGACACGACGAGGGGTGGCATCTCAAACGCCCGTCGAATGTCCCTGGCGCCCGCCGTGAACTGCAGATCGGTTTCGCCGAGGCACCCGCCGACGGAGATATCCCCGATGCGCTGCTGGTTCCCGTCCTTGCCCTCATCCGGCGGCGCCCACTCATACCCATAGCCGTGATTTCCACCTCCCGCACTATCACCACTCTGCTGGGAACCGATGATCAACCGCTCGCCGAGTTCGCCGATGATCATGTCACCGCGCGATCCCTGCTCCCCGGCGGCAGCACACAGCAGTGGCCGGAGTGGGAATTCGAATTGCTTTCCGGCGGTGACCAACGGTTACTCAAGGCGGCGCAAAAGTTGCTACGCGGTGCGGGTGGGCAACCACCGGCGAGCGCGTCGAAACTAGCCAGGGCGATCGGTTCGACGCCCGCCGTCGCCGCGTCACCGGAGCTGAGTCGCCGGCCCACCGCGCTCGAACTCGTCATCACCGACATCGCCGCCCACCGCAACACGCTCATCGCATACGACCCGCTGGTACGGATCGACGCACATGATGCGGTGCATCAGATGCGCGTCGCCGCACGCCGACTGCGCAGTGTGTTGTCGGGGTTTCCGACGGTGCTCGATCCCGCACGCACCGCAGCGGTGGCCGGCGAGCTGAAGCTGTTGGCCCGAATCCTCGGTGAGGCACGTGATTCGGAGGTACAGCTGACGATAGCCGCATCGCTGTTACGCGATGAGTCGGCGTCGGAAGCACTCATAGCGGCGCTCTCGGGTACCGAATCCACGGTGCATGAGCGGGCGATCACAGCAGCTCACGCAGCGATGAACTCCGAGCGTTATTTCCGGCTACTCGATGCCATCGATACACTCGTCGCCGCCCCTCCGGCCGGACCCGACGCAGACACACCGGCCATCGCAGCCGTCGATACAGCGATCGCTAAGAGCCGCAAGCACATCCGCAACGCCCAGGATGCCCTTGCCGGCCTACCCGAGGGATCGCCGGAATGGTCGGCGCAGATACATGTGATTCGTAAGCGAGCCAAGCGATTACGCTACATCATCGCCGCGGCCGAGCCTCTCGGGAAGAAGAAGCATCGGGCCATCGCAACCGCCGCCAAACAGATTCAGGCAACGCTCGGCGAATATAACGATACCCACATCAACCGGGCACGGATCGCCGATATTGCCGCGGCCGGCCAACTTTCGGGGTCTGACATGTTCATCCTCGGCCGCATCGATGCCCGCGCGCAGGCCGACGGCCAGCGCGCGATCGAGGCATACCGCCAGGCGGCTAAACGGTTCTGAGCACAGCGAGCGCTTAACGTAGCGGGGCGAATCGCACCGTACGCGTAGCGTGGTCGGCGGCGGTCAGCGAGACCCGCAGCGCCGCACCCTCGTGCGGCGCACCGTCGCAGTCGGCGATAATCGCAGGTTCGCTAATAAAGATGCGCGCCTTACGTTTCAGTGTCGCCTCGGCCAATACCACCGCATCGAATTCCTCGCCCACCCGATCGGCGAGGATCACCGACTCGGCCAGGTCAATGCTGTCCCGATCGGCCGTCGCGGCAAGTGAGTCCGCACCACGCAGGATTTTCGGCAAGGTGGGCAACGCGCGGATCACCCAGTCCGGCACTGGTGTTCGCGCGTTCACCGATAAACATACTTCGGTCGCAAAGCGGTCCCCGAGTCGTCGTAACGGAGCGGTCACATGCGCGTAGACGCTGCCGATCGCCGCATGCTCAAGTTCATCGGGCCCGATCGCTCCAGCTGGCGGCGTCGATTCCGACACGCCCAGTGCGAGGTAGCCGGCGCCGCGCATCAGCATGCCCGCATGCGACATAAGCGCCAGTGTGGCCGGTGCGTCCTTGGGCAGGCCGGCCAGAAACCGGCCGGCGGTCACATCGGCGGGCCACGGTAACGCGAGTGCCGCCGCCGTGGCCCGCAGACTCGCTACCGTCTGCGCTGGCGCGGGCGGCAGGGTGCGCAGCAATCCGATGCCGGCGTCAGCCATCATGGTTCCCGCGCAGATACCCGTCAGCAATGACAGTTGAGAATTCCACATATCCGCTCGCGTGCGGGGCGCCAATCGCAGAGTCCAGCCGTCGGAGTCGCGGTGTACCTCCTGATCGGGAAGGTCGAGTTCGATCGCGCCGCGCGCCAACGCCACTCGGTGACGTAACTCCCCGAATGCGGGAAGGGCGGCGATCGACGGATGCAGCGTACCGGCGGCCGCGTCGGCGGTGACCCCCGCATAATCGAGCCGGGCCACCGATCTCACCAGCGCGCGGCGCACCCGCACCGACCCGACGGTGCCGTCGCCGGCCACCTGAATCGTCCATAACACCGCAGGACGGGTCTGCCCGGGCAGCAGCGAACCGGAGCCCTCCGACAACACCCGCGGGTGCAGCGGCACCGATCGATCGGGAAAGTAGATGGTGCTTCCCCGGCGGCGGCTTTCGGTGTCGAGCGCACCGTCGGGCACCACCAGTGCCGCGACGTCGGCGATCGCATAGTTCACCTCGAAACCGTCCGGGGTGCTCCGCAGGGCTACCGCCTGGTCGAGATCCATCGAACCGACCGGGTCAATGGTGACCAGCGGCAGGTCAGTGTGGTCCTCCCGGTCGTGGGCGTGGGCATCGACGGCATGGCGGGCCTCGTCGAGCGCGGCATCGCCGTAATCCTCACTCACCCCCAGTTCGGTGCGGATCGCGTCGAAGTCGATATCGGGGGCGGCGAATCTGCGGTGCACAACTGTGACCCTAATGCCCCCCGCAGGGGCAAGTGACCCTAATCCCCCCCGCGGGGGGCGAACGAGCCGGCGTGTAAGCCGGATCCTGTTCCGACCCAACGGGTGGGCCGGCGGCGACCATCCATCTGGACACACCGTCACCGGGTGCCTCAAGCGGCCAACCCACGGGCTCGGGCGAGCAGCCCTCATGCACCCGTGCACGCGCACCTGAACGGTCCGCGCTTCGGCCTTGCTCCGGGTGGGGTTTACCGAGCCGACGCGGTCACCCGCATCGCTGGTGCGCTCTTACCGCACCGTTTCACCCTTACCGATCTGACGACCGGCGGTCTGTTCTCTGTGGCACTGTCCCGCGGGTCACCCCGGGTTGCCGTTGGCAACCACCCTGCTCTGCGGAGTCCGGACTTTCCTCGGCGCGTGGCGTCACCGGTGACCGGCCGTTCCGCGCGTCGCGGCCGCCCGGCCGACTCGTTCGCCTGTCCAGGATAGCGCCGACCGGATTGGGCATTCGCGTCAGCTCAGGCGTGGCGTCTCGTTCACCGAACGCACCACCGAGCCGCCGTCGGGAAAGAATTCCGTCACCGACACCGATGCGAGATCCAGATGCAGGTGGAAGAGTAGTTCCGGCCCGACGGTAAGCGCATGCTGCAGCAGAATCTTGATGGGTGTCACATGTGACACCACGATGACGGTGCCTCCCGGATACCGCCGCACCAGTTCATTCTTGGCGGCGATCACACGCTGGGCCACCTGTGCGAAGCTCTCCCCGCCCGGCGCGGGCACCGTGTATGCACCGAGCCAACGGGCATGCAGTCGCTGATCACGGTGGGCGGCCTCGGTAAACGTCAGCCCCTCCCATTCACCGAAGTCGGTCTCGATGAATCCGGGGTCGTCGATGACGACGCCGCCGATCCGCTCGACAACGGCCTGGGCGGTCTGGCGGGCACGTGCCAATGGTGAACTCACCACCGCCACCACCCCCGTCTCCTGGGCGATCCGCTCGGCGGCAGCTGCAGCCTGACGCTGACCAAGTTCGGTGAGGTCGGGATTCCCCCGGCCCGAGTAGCGACGCTCCACCGACAACGGGGTCTGCCCGTGTCGGAGCAACACGATGCGGGTGGGCCGGGCCCGTTGACCCTGCCATGAGGGTGTGCTCACCTGCGTATACCTCCCAGGCACATTCCTCTCACGGACGTATTCCTCACAGGCCCGATTCGGCGGTGCGCACCAGGACGGCGCCGCATTCCTCGCAGCGGATCACCTCGTCGTCGGCGGCAGCGGCGATGGACGCCAATGTGCCGCGGTCAAGTTCCATCCGGCATGCGCCGCAGCGTCGGGCCCGTAACAGGCCCGCGCCGATCTTGCCTGCCGCCCGCTGGCGTTCGTAGATCGCCGACAACCCGGCCACGACGTCGGCGGCGATCGCAGCGCGGCGTTCGGCGACGACCTGCCGGTCGGCGGCGATCAGCGAGGCTGCCTGCTCCCGGCGCACCCGCACCGCGGCCAACTCCGATTCGAGATGCGCGACGGTCGCCGAGGCGCGCTGGCGCTCCGCTTCAACGGCTTCCTGTCGTTCCATGATCGACAGCAGTTCCTCTTCGAACACCGCGCGGCGGCGCCCCAGACCGGAAAGCTCATGCTGCAATTCCGATAACGCCTTTGCCGCCAGGCCACCCGCGGCCAACAACGCGGAATCCTTACGCTCGCGATCACTCATTCCGGTGACTTCGCCCTCAACGCGGCGATATTCGCGGGCGAGGTCTTCGGCAGAGATATCGGCGCGAACGAAATCGTCGCGGGATGAGTCGAGTCGCCGCGTCAATTCGGCGATCTCGGCGTCCTCCGGCAACGATCGGCTGCGGTGATCGAGCCGGGCGAGAGCGGCGTCGGCATCGGCCAGATCGAGCAGGAGTCGCTGCGCGGCGGCATCGACTTTCATGCACACTCCTCGGTTTCGGGTTCGCTCCACCGTACGCGTCCGCCACTGACTTCAGATAACCGACATCAGATAACCCAGTGCACGGTGAAGGGGTCTGTCGGCGGCGAGAACACCCGGGCGTCGAGACCCAGTCCCGCGCCGAGGATGTCGGCGACCTGTGCACACCACGGGAATTCGGTGGCCCAGTGGCCGGCGTCGACGAGGATCGGGCCGCCTACCCGTAACGCTTCATCAACAGGATGATGCCGCAGGTCACCCGTCAGGTATAGGTCAGCACCGAGCCCCCGCACAGCCCCGATCAGTGAATCACCTGCACCTCCGCAGACCGCGACGGTGCGCACCAGCGCATCGGGGTCGCCGGTGGCCCGGACCCCCCACGGAGTGCGCAGGCTACGTGCAGCGTGCGCCACGAAATCACGCACGGTAAGCGCAACGTCGAGGTGGCCGACCCGGCCGAGGCCGACGTCCGAGTCGGTGGAAGCCACTTCCAGAATGTCGAAGGCAGGCTCCTCATAGGGATGGGCGGCCCGCAATGCGGCGAGCACCGCTGTGCGCACTCCCCGCGATGCGACCATCTCCACTCGCATTTCATCCACGCGGGTACGCGCACCGATCTCGCCGATCGTCGGGCTCGCGCCATCGAGGGCTTCGAACTGGCCCACACCGGTCACCGACCATGAGCAGTTGCGGTAGTCACCTATCGCGCCGGCCCCGGCCGCGAACATCGCTTCGCTCACCCGTTCAGCCTGCGCTGTGGGCACCATCACCACCCATTTGTCCATCGGCGGCACCGCGATGGGTTCGATCGGGGTTGTCTGATGCACGCCGAGCACTGCGGCCAGCGCGTCCGACACTCCCGGTCGGGCACTGTCGGCATTGGTATGCGCGGTGAACAGCGCCACACCGGCGCGGATGAGTCGGTGCAGCACCCGCCCTTTGGGAGTGTCGGCGGCGACGGTATCTACCCCGCGTAGCAACAGCGGATGATGGGCGATCACGATATCCGCCGGGGCCTGCGGGTCACATGCGGCGGCCACCACATCGTCGGTGACGTCGACACAGATCAGGGCACGGCGCACCTGTTCGGCGCGATCACCGCAGACAAGCCCCACGCAATCCCACGACTGCGCCAGTTTCGGTGGATAAGCCAGATCCAGCAGCGCCGCAACATCACCCACTGTTATCACGGCATCATTTGTCGTATCCGGTTGCTTATCAACCATTTCCGTCGGCCACCTCCTTACGCGCCTGTGCGAGCACCTCGATAAGAGCGGCGACCTGCGCCGCGGGCCGCACCGCCAGCCGCAGGTGGTCATCGCCGAGCCCGACAAAGTTGGCCGCGCTTCGCACCGCAAAACCATTGGCACGCAGTCGTTCTTTCACAAGAAGACCGGAGCGCTCCGATATCAGCAGGAATGGTGCGGCCGGATTCCCGAGCACCGTCACTCCGGCGTCGGCGAGTAGCCCGATCATCGCCGCACGCTCGTCGACGACGCGGCGCGCGAGGTGTTCGCAATATTGCTGGCCGCTCGCACCAGCGCATTCGGCGAGCGCGATCAGTGCGAGTGTCGATAGTGGCCAGGGCCGGCGGCCCGCGGTCAACCGGGCCACTATAGGTGGTGCGGCGAGCAGATATCCGGCGCGCAGTCCCGCAAGCCCGAATGTCTTGGTAATACTGCGGATCACGATCACATCCGGGTGGGTGGCCGAGGTGATATCCGGGCCGGCCATCGATTCCGGCTCGCGGATACCGGTCGATGCGTCGATGGTCAGGTCGGCGAATGCCTCGTCGATGACGATCAGTCGGCCCGGACGGCGCATCGCCTCGATCGCCGCACGCGGATGCAGCACAGACGTCGGGTTGGTGGGGTTGCCCAATATCACCAGATCGGCGTCGTCGGGGATGCGGGCCGCGATGGTGTCGGCGTCCAGTTGCCATGGTGGCGTCAACACCACCTGGGTGATCGCTATCCCGGCGGCACGTAACGCGATTTCCGGCTCGGTGAATGACGGCTGAATTAGTGCCGCATGCGCGACCCCTAACCGCGGCAACATCTCGAATCCGTCGGCGGCACCGGCCAGCAGTAGTACGTCGGCGCGGTGGCGGCCGTGCAGTGCGGCGATGGCATCGATCGCCCGGTCGGTGTGCCCCGTGCCGGGGTATGCAGCGAGGTCGCCGATCGCCGCCGTCAACGCATCGGCCAGAAAGGGTGGCGGCGCACCCCGTACATTCACCGCAAAGTCGACAAGGCCGGGCTCGGCGTCGAGGTCTCCGTGCCGGTCGAGGGCGTGTAGGTCGATCCCCGGCCCGGTATTCCCGATCGTTGGCCCGGTAGTCCCAATCGTTGGCCCGGTATACACAGTCGATGAGCCTACGTGCACCATGACGTGGTGACGATTTCGGCAGATCCGAGTAACCCTGCGACCATCGTGCTCGTCGATCTCGACGGCACCATCACCGACAGTTTCCCTGGGATCGTGAACAGTTTTCGGCATGCGTTGGCGCAGGTGGGCGCTCCTGCAGCGGACGCCGGTGTGGAAGCCGGGATCGCGGGCCCGCCGCTACTGGACACCCTGCTCGGACTCGGTCTCGACCCAGCGACCGCCGATGCGGCGATGTCCGCCTACCGGCGGCGGTACACCGAGGTGGGTTGGCTGGAGAACTCGGTCTTCGACGGCATGGCCGATCTCCTGGGTGATTTGTCGCGGCGAGGCCGCACCCTGGCGATCGCCACCTCGAAGAATGAGCGTACGGCGCGGGCGATCGCCGAGCATTTCGGTGTGGCGGGCCACTTCGCCGTCATCGCCGGGGCCAGCGACGACGGTTCCCGACGCAGCAAGGCCGACGTCATCGCCCGGGCGCTGGCAGAATTGGGGATAGCCACCAGCACCGATACCCGCCACCCCGACCGGCCGGTCGTGATGATCGGCGATAGATCCCATGATGTCGAGGGGGCGTTGTCCTTCGGCATCCCGACGATCCTCGTGGGTTGGGGCTACGCCCAGCCCGGCGAAGGAGACGGCGCGCGCTGGCGCGTCGATTCCGTATCCGATCTGCGTGAGGTATTGGGTGTCTGATCAGCTGAACATTTGTTTTGTGTGCACCGGCAACATCTGCCGTTCACCGATGGCCCAGAACATCTTCCGCGCCGCTCTCGTCGACGCCGGTCTGGCGGATCGGGTGAATGTCACCAGCGTCGGCACCGGCGCATGGCATGTCGGTGAGCCGGCCGATAACCGGGCCCGCACCGAATTGCTAGCCCACGGCTATTCCGACGCCCACGTCGCCAGTCACCTCGGCGGCGGCGCCTTCGACGCCGACTTGCTGGTGGCGTTGGATAGCGGCCATGTGCGCGACCTCGAACGTAAGCACCTTGGTGACCGGGTGCGGCTGCTGCGCAGTTTCGATCCGGCTGCGGGCGACGATCTGGACGTAGCCGACCCGTACTACGGCACTCAGGCCGATTTCGCCGCCGTCCGCGAACAGATCGAGTCCGCGGTCCCCGGGTTACTCGCCTGGGTTGACGCCGAGTTGGCCGCCAGATAGGTCAGCACACATGACTATGTCTGTGGCTGCTGGCGGCGCTGGGTAACGTTGATCTCATGCGTGTGCTGCGAACCTTCCTGCGTCCCCAGTGGATCGCATTGGCCGTGGTCGTTATCGCATTCGCCGCCCTGTGTTTCTCAATCCTGGCTCCGTGGCAATTGGGTAAGAACAGCAGGACATCACACCGCAATCATCTGATCGCACAGGCGGCCGCCATGAAACCGGTTCCGCTGGACTCGGTGAGCACGCCGGGCGTTTTCGACCCGGCTACCGAATGGCGCGAGGTCACGATGCGCGGCGAGTACCTGACCGATAAGCAGGCGCTGGTCCGGTTGCGGTCTGTCGGCGAACAGCCCGCGATGGAGATCCTGACGCCGTTCCGGCTCGCCGGCACCGACCGCGTGGTGGCCGTCGACCGTGGATATGTGCGACCGCAGCAGAGCGCGGTGCCGAATGTGCCCGCCGCCCCCGCGGGCATCGTCACCATCAATGGTCGTATCCGGGCCAGCGAGGGCACCAGCGTCGGACGCGGTGCGGGCACCGCAGACGGCGCGTTGTCGATGTACACCGTAGATCCGGCCGAGTTGGCGCGGGCGACCCATGTCCGGATGGATCCCTTCTACCTCCAGCTCTCTCCCGGTCAACCCGGTTCCCTCGGAGAAATTCCACTCCCACAACTCGATTCGGGCCCGTACCTCTCTTACGGACTGCAATGGCTTGCGTTCGGCATCATGGCTCCGCTCGGCGCCGGATACTTCGTCTACGCGGAGATCAGTCAGCGCCGCCGGGCCGCCGCGACAGCCGATTCCCCCACATCAGGCGCAGCGCACTCTCCACCCGATTCGCCGGCAGTCGGTAGCGCACCGCATGCCGATACCGGCCGCGGTGCCCGGCGTAAGAAGCTACGTGCCGAACTGCGCGGCGAGGAGTTCACCGATACCGGCGACGAGGTGGCGATCGGTGCCGGCCCCAACACCGCACACCGACCGGCTCAGGTACGTGACAAACTCACCGCGCGTTACGGCGGTTGACGGCGGCCAGCGCCACCGCAAGGATCACCGCACCGATCTGCACTCGTCGCGATAACCGCACTGCCGCAGCTAAATCCACGAAGCCAGGCGGGTTACCGTCACCGAGCGCCGGGCGTTCCTCGGCTCCGTGGGCATACACGGTGCGCCCGCCGAGGCGCACTCCGAGCGCACCGGCGAACGACGCTTCCACGACTCCCGCATTGGGACTCGGGTGGCGGCGCGCATCGCGGCGCCATGTGTGGGCGGCGGCGCGCGGATTGGGGCCGAGCAGTACGGCCAGGGTTCCGGCCACCCGCGCCGGGATGAGATTGGCTAGGTCGTCGAGTCGGGCTGCGGCCCAGCCGAATCGCAGGTAACGCTCATTGCGGTAACCGACCATCGCGTCGAGGGTGTTGACGGTGCGGTAGGCCATCAATCCCGGTACGCCGCCCACCGCACCCCACAGGAGCGGCCCGACGGTCGCGTCGGAGGTGTTCTCGGCGATGGATTCGAGGGCGGCGCGCGCGATTCCGTCGGCGTCGAGCGCAGCGGGGTCGCGGCTGCACAGGCTCGGTACCAGGGTGCGCGCCCGGTCTATATCGGTTGCGGCCAGCGCATCGGCTGCCTCATCCCCGATCCGGGTGAGCGTCGTCCCGCCCAGCGCCGCCCAGGTAACTGCCGCGGTCAGCGCGATCGTCGCGGCCCGGGATCGGCTGCGCCGAACCGTATGCTCGGCAAGCCAACCGGCGGCGGCCGCACCGCCGATCAGTGATCCCGCGAATACCGTTCCGGCGATCCGAGAGTCGGCGTAGAGACGCCGCTCCAGCGCCGCCGATATCGTGCCAAGGCCGGCGACCGGATGCCAGCGCCGGGGATCACCGACAACGCTGTCAAGGATGAATCCGGCGGCGAGACCGACCGCAGTGGTAGCGCCACTGCGGTGCTGGCGTCGACGGGTCATCGGGCGATCCTAACCAACCGCGCCACCGGCGTAGACTCGGTGCCCCGATGGTCAAATCACATCCCACCCCGGTTCCCGGGCAGCATCCGATCGATACCGGCACCGCCGAATTGCAGCGCGACCCCATCTCAGGTGGGTGGCTGCTCCTGATCAATGGCGCCCACAGCTCACACATCCACCCTGACGATCCGACGGCCCTCGATTTCGAGTATCTGCGGCAGATGGCTGCGGTGATCGACGATCGATATGAGCCCGATGCCGCGCTGCGGGTACTTCATCTGGGCGGCGCCGCATGCGCTCTGCCCCGGTATCTCGCGGACCGCTATCCGCGGGCCCGACAACTCGCCGTGGAGATCGACGCGGCCCTGGCGCGGCTGGTGCGGGAGTGGTTCGATTTGCCACGATCTCCGCAGTTACGCATCCGCGTCGGCGATGCGCGTGCCGTCGTGGAGGGACTGCATCCCGGTTCCCGCGACGTGATCGTGCGTGACGCGTTCGATTCCGATCGCGCGCCCGCTCATCTGACGACCGTCGAATTCGTGCGCGCGGCCAAACATGTGCTGGCCCCCGGTGGGCTCTACCTGGCGAACTGCGGCGATAGTCCCGATCTCGCCCTGGTCCGTGCCGATGCCGCCGCCGTCGCGGAGGTGTTCGCGCACGTGCTGCTCATCGGCGATCCGGCCATGCTCAAGGGCAGGCGGACGGGCAATGTGGTCGTCGTCGGTAGCGATACCGACGTGGGACCGTCGTCGGCGCTGGTACGCACGCTGCTGAGCGATCCGCTGCCCGCCCGCACGATCACCGGAGACGAGGCACGCCGGTTCGGCCGGAATCACGCCCGTCACGACCCGGATATGGCGCCTTCCGCCTAGATCGCACCGCAAACACACCACTTTTGCGCAGACACACCACCCATAAGCCGGTGTTTCTATCGAAAAGTGGTGTGTTTGTTTGCCCTGCCTCAGAAACCCTTCTCGCGCAGGTACTTCGCGAGCGTCTCGATGCTCGACGGGGTCCGCGGGCCCTCCACCAGCGCGGCGTACGGCAGGACGACGAAGTTGCCCTCGCGGACCGCCGTCGTACCGGCCATGAGCGGTTGGGCGCGAAGCTGGGCGATCTTCGCCTGCGGCGTGTTCTCGGGCCCCACGCCGTAGTCGACGATGACGATCACCTGCGGATCACTCTGTGCGGCCGCCTCCCACGAGGTGGTCACCCACGAGTCCTTCAGCCCGGAGAAGACGTTCTCACCGCCGGCGGCCGAGATGATCGCCTGCGGCGTCGCCTCGCTACCGGCGGTGAACGGATCGGGTGATGCGCTGTCGAACAGGAATACCCGCGCCGTCCTCGCGTGAGTCTGCCTCTCCACCCTGTCGATACGCGCCCGGTAGTCCGCCACCAGTCGGTCGGCGCGGTCGGATACCCCGAAGATCCTCCCGAGGTTGGTCAGGTCGCTGTAGAGGGCGTCGAGCGGCGGCATGATCCCGCGCTTCGTACCGCCACCCGGCTGGCGGCATGCCTCCGTCAGCTGGTACGGCACGGCGCCGATCGTGCGGATCCAATCCGGTGTCACGCCCGTCGACTCCTTGAACCCGTAGTTCCAGCCCGCGAACACGAGGTCGGGATTCGCCGCCTGGATCACCTCGCGGGTGAATGACGTCCCGAGGTTGCGCACCGTGTCGAAATCCGTTCGCCAGGGCGAGGTCTGGTAGTCGACGCGCTTGCCGTCGTATGTGGTGTACCCGGCCATATGGTCGGCGAGCCCCAGCGCGAACAGGATCTCGGAGATCCCCGTGTCGTTGGCGACGACCCGCGTCGGCACCGACGGAACCCGCAGGGGTGCACCGCAGTTGGTCACCGTCGTGACCCCGCCCGAGGTCGAGGACGGTGCCGCCTCCTGCACCGTCGCACCGCATCCCGCGAGCAGCAGCGCAGCCAGGCCGGTCGCGACCGGGATCGTGAACCTTCTCATTCGTCCTCCTCGTCGAAGACCACCTGCGGCACTCGTAGGCGGGGATGGTCGATCACATACGCACGCACCCGGAACCATCGCTTCAGCGTCTCGGGCGTGAGCACCTCGCGCGGGGTTCCGGAACACACCAGCTCGCCTGCCGCGACGACGTACAGGCGATCGCAGAACTGGGCCGCGAGGTTCAGGTCGTGCAGCACCGCGACGACGGTGACCCCGAGGTCCCGCGATGCGCGCAACACCGAGAGCTGGTGCCGCACATCGAGATGGTTGGTGGGCTCGTCGAGCACGAGCACCCTCGGCTGCTGCGCGAACGCCCGTGCGATGAGGACGCGTTGCGCCTCGCCACCGGACAGCGTGGCGAATGCGCGGTCCGCGAGTTGCTCGGCGTCCGCGGACCGCAGCGCCTGCGCGACCGCCCGGCGGTCGGCGTCGGCGTCGGCGGCATGCGGCAGCCGACCGGTCTGCACCACCTCACGCGCGGTGAAGCCGATGTCGAAGGGCGGGACCTGGGTGACGGCGGCGACCCGGCGGGCGTTCTCGCGCAACGAAACCGCGCGGACATCCGTGCCGTCGACGGCGACGCTCCCCGCCTCCGGTGTCAGCGACCGGTACAGGCAGCGCAGCAGCGTCGACTTGCCGCTGCCGTTGGGGCCCACGATGCCGATGAACTCGCCCGATGCGGCGGCGAGGTCGGCGTCGCGCACGATGCGGGCGCCTCCGATCGACACCCCGACCCCCGTGTACTCGACGCGCATCAGGACGTCCCTCCTAACGGTCGGCGCCGCAGCAGCATGACGAACAGGGGGACTCCGACCATCGCGGTGACCGCGCCGATGGGCAGCTCCTGCGGCGGCACCAGGGTGCGGGCCGCGATATCGGCGGCCACGAGGAACACCGCGCCCAGCGCCGGCGCCACGACCAGTACCCGCCGATGATCTCCGCCGACGAGCAGCCGCGCGACGTGCGGGACCACCAGACCCACGAAACCGATCGCGCCGCACACCGATACGACGATGCCTGTGACGGCCGCGGTGAGCACGAACATGCCCACGCGCAGCCGGTGCACGTTCACCCCCATCGACGTGGCGGCCTCGTCGCCGAGCGCCAGGGCGTTGAGGCGCGTCGCGAGGAGGGGCGCTGCCGCAACCGCCACGACAGCGGCTGCGGCCACCAACGCCGTGGTGTGCCACGTCGCCGCGGAGAGACTGCCGAGCAGCCAGAACATGACGCTGCGCGCGGCATCGCCGCGCGGGGCCAGGAACACCAAGACCGTCGTGACGGCCGAGAATCCGTATCCCAGAGCGGTTCCCGTGAGTACCAGGCGCAGCGGCGAGAGCCGGCCCGCGGACTGCGCGATGGCGTAGACGAGCGCGGTAGCGCCCAACGCGCCGAGGAAGGCCGCCACCGGCAACGCGTACACGCCGAGGGCACCGAGGACGCCGAACAGCACGACCCCCGTGGCGCCGACGGAGGCGCCCGACGAGATGCCGAGGACGTACGGGTCGGCGAGGGCGTTGCGCACCATGGCCTGGACCGCGACGCCGACGACGCTCAGTGCGGCCCCGACGAGCGCGGCACTGACCACGCGTGGCACACGGGAGTCGACGACGATGCGGTACAGCGTCGCGTCCTGGGCCGCCACGGTGCCGCCGGCGAGCTCGGCCCACAGGAAGTGCGCGGTATCGCCCAGGGGGATGGGCACGGTCCCGACCGACACCCCCGCCGCGGCGACGGCGGCCAGCAGCACCAGCAACACGGCGGTCACCGCTGCCGTCCGCCCGGCTCCGGGTGGCCGCATATCGTCCCTTCGTCGCGGATCCGCGATTCGGGGATGCGCCGGTCCGGGCCCGCGCAGGCACCGTCGTCCGCCGCACCGGCCGTGTCCCTCGGAGCCGATGAGCGACCGCCTGTCCGGCGGCCACGTCGGCAGGTCTTCGGACTCCCGGGCCCGCGCTCACGCGCTCCTACTCACGGCCGCTTCCCAGGTATCACACCCAGTGCTTCAGGCCGCTCTCGTTCCCGGTCACCGCTGCGGGGCAGTCCCGGATTCGCACCGGGTTCCCTCTTTCGGCCCACCCTGCGGGCAGGCACCGACGATGCCGACCAGTGTAGGCATGGCAGGGCATCCGGTCCATCGCAGTGTGAGATCCCGCCGCGGCCGTGGCCGGCCATTCATCGCGCGTACCGCCGGAGGACGTCGAGCGCGGCCGCACCGTAGCCACCGCCGAACAGGATGGCATGTACCAACAGCGGCGGAAGCTGGTACCAGCGAAGCCGATCGCGCCAGCCGTCGGCGAGCGGGAACGCCTCGTCGTAGGCCGCGAAGCAGTCCGGGCCGAAGCCGCCGAAGAGCGACATCATCGCCAGATCGATCTCGCGGTGCGCCCAGTACGCGGCCGGGTCGATGAGCCAGTTCCGCCCGCCGGCGCCGATCATCCGATTCCCGGCCCACAGGTCGCCGTGTACCAGCGCCGGCGACTCGGGCGGCCCGCAGAGCTCGTCGGCCCGCGGCGCCAGCCGATCGATCAGAACACGGGCGCCCTGCGGCACGACCCCGAGCCCGATTCCCCGGTCGATCAACGGGATCACCCTGCGCTCTACGAAGAACGCCGGCCAGTCCGCAGTCGGCGTCAGATCGACCTCCGCCGAACCGAGGTAGCCCGACAGCGAACTGTCGAGCGAACCGAAGTAGTCGCCGGTAGTCCGGTGCAACTGCGCCAGCCCACGCCCCAGATCCGCCTCCGTCGATGGTGCCGCGGGGCCGCTCTCGATCCATTCGAGCACCAACCCGGACCTGCTCTCCCGCAACACCTCCGGAACATGCAACTCCCGGCCTCGATGCGCACGCAACGCTCGCAGGCCCACAGCCTCACGCTCGAACAGATCGGGCGTGGCCTCGGGCCGCCACTTCAGGAACAGCGAGCCGTCCGGGGTGTCCAGACGATAAGCCCGGGCAATGTCGCCACCCGACACCGGGCGTGCGGCACGTACCCGCAGGCCGTCGATCAGCTCGTCGGGCAGGTCGGAGAGATTCATCCCGTCATGATGCCGGGTCGATCGAGACGCCTGCCATCGATACGAAGGGCTCCGTGTCGATTTCGGGCGTAACGTCGTCGACGGGGGTCACATGACGGCCATTACCCAGGCACGATCACCCCATTTTGAGATTTACCCCCTACAACCGCTAGATTTATCCGTTGGTGCGCGAGCCACGCTCGATGAGGGTTCGCGCCACGCGCGTATAGCTCAGCGGTAGAGCTCTGGTCTTACACACCAGCGGTCAGGGGTTCGAATCCCTTTGCGCGCACCACTGTTTACGCAGGTCAAAGCACTAACGGTGACATGACAGTGACGATGCAAACCCCGCCAGTGGGTCACCAGTGGACCACCGCGCGGTAAGTGGTCCCCACGGTTCGCACCCCACCGGACACCTACCCACGCGCCTGGAACAACGACTGACCCGCAGCCGCCAACGCATCATCGGAAACATGCCCGTACACCCGCAGCGTGATAGACGGGTCATGGCCCAACCACTTCGCGACGTCGAGCACCGGGGTGCCAGCCCGCAGCATGCTGGACGCGGCAGTGTGTCGGGCATCATGCAACCGAATCACCGGCACACCCGCAGCCTTAGCTAGCCGCCCAAACTCGGCCGAATACGTTTCCGGCCTGATCGGTGTCCCGTCTGCCTGGACCGCAACATAACCGGTATCCGGCCACCCTCCACCAAGTGCGAGGCGCTCGGATGCCTGCTCACGACGGAACGCTTTCAGCGCGGCAATAACGTCGGTGGGCATCGGCGGCAGCACCCGGCGTGACCGCCGCGACTTCGGTTCCCCGTCAACTGTGCCGCCCGGTATGACGACGCGACCCGCACGAATCGACACAGTGCCCGTATCCCAGTCGATGGCATCCCATCGCAAACCGAGAACCTCGGATCACAAGTTTTCCCGACTCCACCGAAATAGCCCGCACCCGACGTAATGCGGGGATCGCGGCGCGAGCCACATGCAGCACACCGGTGCCACCGTAGGTTTCCCACAGCCATTCATCCAACGCCCCAACAGCATCGGTGATAGACACAGCGTCAGTACCCGCTGGGGTGTCCATCGTGTCAGTCATGATGGGTGACTCGGTAGACGCCCAAATCGCCGACTCCACCGATGGGCCTTCGGCCGCAGCAAGTTTCCCACGCGCGTAAGCGCTGATCTCAGCAGCGGTCAAACCTGGATGCTTACACGTGAATCCGGTCCGTATCCGGAACGGCTCGTCAACGATGGTCGGCATCCCCTCCGACCATGAATCAGCCGCCTGAGTGGAGCAGTCCACGGTGAGTGGCGCGACGACCTCGGCAGCCGGATTCGCAAAATACTCGACACCGTTCTGCCAGTGCACATCTGGCTCATTCACGATCTCGGCGACCGAGAACAGGCCGAACCGGCCCGGTACTTGTACCGGCGAATCTACGAGTAGTGGGGTCGTCACGCTCATATCACTGTGTCCTCACGTCAGGTTGGTGGGTAGATCCCCTGGGCCGGGCTGCGGCAGGGTTCAGCCCGGCCCAGGGAAACTTGTTACGAGCCCGACGCGACTCGACCGTTGTCGTCGAGGATTTCCGCGGCACCGGTCGATCCGCGAACACCCAGCGGCAGAGCAACATCAAGAATCTGGTAGCCACGCTGATGCACAGCCAGTTTCTCCTCCATGAACAGTCGCAGATAGTCGTTGACCACAATGTTGGTGGAGTCGTAGACGGTATCGAGGTTTACGACCTCGCCACGAATCCGGACGAATGCGCCAGCCGGATAGACGAGAGCATTCACGGTGGTCGGGAATTCGGTGATCACGTCGGTGCCACCGAATCCGCTATCCGCCGAGAACGCGTCCTGCCAGTCGTAGACGAACTGGACCTTGGCGCCGCGTGCACCGAAGAACGAGGTGATTTGCTGGTCGGAGACCTGCACGAACTGTCCGTCACCGGCGCGCAATGCGAGATCGGAACGGATGATCGACTTCACCCAGATCGGCAAAATCACCTCAAGCGTGGTGCTTTCGGGCATGCGGTAGCGGTAGCGGGCATCCACGATAACCAGTTCGAGGCCGTTGAGGATCGCGCCGGTCGCCGACGGGCCGAGAGTGTTCGTCAAATCCACTTCGGTCGCCAATGCTTCGATACGGGAGATGGTGGAAGCATTAATGCGGTGGGCGTGGACAGCCAAGACACCCTCGATGGCCTGGCGGGTGACCTCCGGGTAGGCGTTGTCTTGGAGGATGCCGACCTCTAGACCCGAGTAGATGACGTCTGCGCGGGTCTCGGTATCGTCGGGGCACGTCGGCCGGTACAGCGACTTGGTGGTACCGGCTTCGGCTTGGGTCTCAGTTTGGATGAGACCGACATCGCCGGCCCATACGGTGGCGAAGTCGAGGCCGCCGGCGGTGATGATGCCGCCTCGTTTCGCTGCGATCTCGGGTACGTCGATGAGTCCGGCGTTCGGGTCCGCGAGCAGTGGTAGCAGCTCGTAGAAGCGTTCCGAGGGTGCGCACCAGCCGCCGGCGGCGATCAGTGATCCGCCTTTGAGTCGGGACTGGTCGACGGCGCGTTCGATTTCGGCGGTAGCGTCACGTCCGGAGGCGACGAGTTCGGCCGGGAAGTGGTTGCGGAACTGCGCAATCGACGATCGGACGCTGATAGCGCGATCACCCTCTGGACGTACCTGGCCACGATCATACGGTTTGGGCATGCCCGATACCTGTTCTGCGGCAGCCGCATACAGGCCAGGTAGATCAAGATGCTGCCCGGCCTTAAAGCCGCGCACATCACCGGCCGCGATGATCGTGACACCAGCAGGCTCCGGCGCCTTCGGCTGCGGCGCCTTGTCTTTGATGGTCGACAAGTTGAAGCGACGCACCGGTGTAGGAGCCTTAGCGGATGCGGCAACAGCCTCAAGTTCCGGCTCGGCCGTGGCATCAGGGGCAGCAGGCTCGGGAGTGGCTTCGGCGGCGGGAGCATCGGGGGTCGCATCATCGACGGCAGGCTCGGTCACCTTGTCGGCAGTGGCCTCGTCTGGGGTATCGGCCTTCGGCTCATCCTCGCCCGCATCACTCTTGGGTGCAGCAGCCGCCTCACCGAGTACCTTCTTGGCTAACCCTTCCCGAATACCCTTGATACGCTCCGCATCAGCATCCAAATCGGTTTGCCGGATACGGGCAGTGGTAGCGATCTCCGCCAACAGTTCCAGCCCGAGCAACGACTCGGCGTCGGTGGGTTCTGCCGCATTGAGGGTCGTGAACTGGTCGACCACATCATTGATGAGAGTGTCAAGGTCGGCACGTGATGCGTCGCCGAGTGCGTCGGTGATTGCGGTCTGTCGCTGCTCTGCGCTGTCGCCACCACCGGTAGCTGCGTCGAGAATGACCTGTAGGTCGAGTGCCATGGTTGGGCCTCCGTCTGCGTGTGATCCACACAGCCCGGCCCCAACCGCCAGCAGCTCATTCACTATCTACTGTAGCCTGCCATGGGTGTTAAACCATGGCAGGTGGGTGACTTATTTTGCGCGTTGACTTATTTGGGCGTAGTGTCCGCCATTTTTTGCGACGTCGCGGCGTGCTTCTGTCTCGGTCAGATAGCGTTTAATTTTGCCGTCTGGCCGGTGCGCTTCATGCACGATAATACGCCGATTACCGCCACCACAATTACACGCCAT
>JASGFW010000056.1:0-26999 GCA_047605305.1 Gordonia sp. (in: high G+C Gram-positive bacteria) | reverse complement strand
GCCGGTATCTGTGTCATATCAGCTCCCTGCCCCGTCGAAACGGGCCTGTGTGATGCGTCCGACGATGGTCACGACCAAAACCACGGCTACGATTGCGAGTCCGGGGAATACCGCGACCCACCAGGCTGACTCGAAGTAGTTGCGGCCGTCGGAGAGCATCGCTCCCCACTCGGGTGTCGGTGGCTGTGGTCCAAGTCCGAGGAAACTCAGGCCGGCCGCGTTGACGATTGCCCCAGCCGTTCCGATCGTGGCCAGTGCGAAGACCGGGCCGAGAATATTGGGGACGAGGTGTTTGACGATGCGATGCGGATACGAGAGTCCCTGGGTGAGCGCAACATCCATGAAATCGGCGCGTTTGATTACGAAGACCTGTGCTCGAACCACCCGGGCGAAGCGCGGGATGCCGGCCACGCCGACGGCTATCACGACGTTGACCGGTCCCCGTCCAGCGATCGAGATGACGACCAGGGCGAGCAGGATTTCCGGGAAGGCGTTGATGACATCCAATACGCGTGTGATGATTTCGTCGATGCCGCGGGGCGCCAGGCCGGAGAGTACGCCCAGTGCGACTCCGGCCACCGCAGATAACAGTACCGAGCCGATTCCGATCACCAGTGAATAGCGGGCTCCGAAGATGATGCGGGAGAGTAGATCACGGCCCACCTGATCAGTGCCGAGGAGATGCGCGCCAGAGGGGGCCTGTAACACCTGATCGGGATCGGTCGCCAGCGGCGGTGCCGGGGCCAGCCAACTCGGGAACAGTGCCGTGACCACGAACACGAGGAGCGCGAGCGCGAGGAACGTGAGTCCGGCGAACCGCCACGTTCGGATGGATGACGAGGGCGATTTGAGCGTGAAGATTCGCGACAGCGCGACGGCGGTGCTCACAGTGATATCCGTTCTTATTGCTAGCGTTCGCGATTGATCCGCGGGTCGAGCGCGGCGTGAATGACGTCCAGACCGGTATTGATGACGACGTACACGACCGCGGACAGGAATACAACCGACATGACGACAGGCATATCCCGGCTGATTACGGCACTGAGCGCCAGTTGTCCGATACCCGGCCGCCCGAAGACCGATTCGGTGAGTACCGCGCCGCCGAGGAGGCCGCCGATAAACCATCCGGCAACGTTGATAGCAGTACCTGCGGTGTGTTTTGCGATGTGCCCCAAGGTGATGCGTAATTCGGTGATGCCGCGGGCGCGAGCGGATAAGACGAAGGGTGCCCGGATGGTCTGTGTCGCGTTCTCGCGGACGACCTGCGCGAGGACGGCGGCCAACGGCAGTGCGAGAGCGATTGAGGGCAGGATGAGTGCCTGTGGGCCGTCGGCGCCTGAGACCGGCAACCAGTGCAGCGTGAACGAGAACACCGTTAACAGCAGGATACCGAGCCAGAACGTCGGAATCGATGCTGCCAGAATCTCCAGCCCTTGAATCAGGAGGCTGCCGATTTTCCGGCTTCGTGACACCAATAGCCCGCTGACTGTGCCCAGGATAACCGCGAGTGCCCCAGCGGTAACGGCCAGTTCGACCGTCGGGCCCAACTGTGGGCCAATCACCACGGAGACCGGTGCTCGCTGTGTGTACGAGGTGCCGAGGTTGCCGACGGCGAGATCGCGCAGATATAGCAGATATTGCTCCCATACCGGCCTGTCGAGATTGAACTGGTGAGCCAACGCCGCTCTCGCATCAGGAGTGGATATTCCGTTGGGGCCCAACGCGATACTCACGGGATCGCCTCCCGCGAGCTTGAGTACGATGAAGGTTAGGGTGCCGGCGAGGAAAAGGACCAGCACGGCGCCGCCGAGCTTGCGTGCGGCGAAGAGCGCTATGGCGGTGATGCGCCTGGGGCCTGCCGGTGCCGCAGCAGGCGTCGGCAGGTCGATGGCTGTGGGCATGCCGGCCATTATCGGCAGGCGTTAGTGAATAGTTCCAGGGTTGGAGTCAGGGTGAATCGCCTATTGCCCGGGCATCATCGACGGTGGTTCTTCTGGTTGAGGTGCCGTTCACCAGCCACTGTTTTGGATAGATGTCGCTCGTGAGGGGGCGGTGTCACCACATCCGGAATACATTCGGACCATGGTCCGTTAATCTGTGGAGTTGTCGCCTCTGGCGGGCGGCATCGGAAAACATCTGACGAGGAGTGCGAATTAATGGCTGAGTCCAAGAAGGTGCTGGCGATCGTCGGCTCGTTGCGCAAGGCATCGTTGAATCGTGAGCTGGCCGTGGCTGCACAGGCCGCCGCACCGGCCGGCGTCGAGGTTGCGATCGCCGAGGGTATCGCCGACGTGCCCTTCTACAACGAAGATATCGACGGCGACGAGGCCCCCGCCTCCGCGGTGGCCCTGCGCGAGCAGATCGCGGCCGCCGATGCGCTGCTGTTCGTGGCGCCGCCGAACAACGGGACGATCAGTGCCGTACAGAAGAACGTCATCGACTGGGCGTCACGGCCCTACGGCGAAAGCTCGTTGTCGGGTAAGCCGGCAGGCATCGTCGGCGTAGGCCACCGACTCGACACCACTTTCGCTGATGCGGAGCGCGCCATCACCATTGCGGGCGCCGTGGTGCCGCAGGGCGCGGTGGCGGAGGTCACTGTCGCATCGTTGGAGGGCAAGTCGCCGAGTGAGCATGACGGTGTCGCCGAGACGCTGCGTGGCGTGCTGAGTAGCGTCGTGGCCTGAGATCTTCCGGCCATGAGCCGGTGGGTGACTGCCGAAGCGGTCGCCCACCGGCTCATTGCGTCTGCGGGACTTCGGCGGTCTTCTCGCCGTTCTCGCGAGAATCAGCGTTCTCGCACAATCAGCGTTCTCGCACAATGGGTTTTGTTCCCGCCCACCCATTACGCGGGAGCGGTCGAGTGATGCATTTACGATCGCCATCGGATGAACCCTTGTCCACGGTGGCGTACACCCATACTATTTGCGAGCTACACGCAGCGTGTCGCAGAACCATCGCTTGTGAAAAGGAGACTTCATGTCGTCATCGCAGTCCACCGTCGAGACCACTACCTCGGCGGATGGCACCGTGCTGGGATACCACCGGTTTGGTGCCGGGGACCCGATTGTGCTGGTACACGGGGCGATATCGACGGCGGATGCGTGGCTTCCGGTGGCGCAGGCACTTGCGGCCGACCACACCGTCTACGCCCACGATCGGCGCGGGCGTGGGGCGAGTGGCGACGCCGAACGTTACGACCTGGGGACTGAGGCCGACGATATCGAGGCGATACTCGCGGTGGCCCGGGCGGACACAGGTGCTGAGCCCGCACTTCTCGGGCATTCCTACGGTGCGATCGCGACCCTTGAGGCCGCGCGCCGAGGTGCCGCCATCTCGTCCCTGGTGCTCTATGAGCCGCCGCTGCCGGTGGACGGCCCCACGGCCGGTGTGCATCTCGTCGATTATGCGGCAGCGGTCGAGGCCGATGACCGCGACGGAGCCATGCGGATCGCCACGAAACACTTCCTTCGCCTCTCGGAGGAGGAGACCGAAGAACTGGCCGCCACGCCACTGTGGGCGCAGTTTCGCGAACTGGTTCCTACCTGGACGCGGGAACTCGCGGCAATCGACGCATCCGCGCCACAAATACCCGAGTACGCCACATTGGCGGTGCGGACGTTGCTGCTCACCGGCTCTGAAAGCCCGAGTAACCTCCATCGTGCGATCGAGCGCCTGGAATCCACATTGCCGAATGTGACGCGCGTCGACCTCGTCGGCCACGGGCATTTCGCGAACCTCCTGGATCCGGTAGGTGTTGCCGCGCACATTCATTCATTCCTCAGCGCGCGCCCGGCCGAGTGATCGTCCGCCGCAGGAGGCGTTCCCAACCGATTAGGTGACGTGTGCGACCGTGGTGTTCGCGCTGTTCACCGGTTCCCCCCTGATATTGGTGGCAACGATGGGGGGAACGAGCGCGCCTTGATCGTCGACAAGACTGGACCGAAGTTCCCCATCGGCGAAGGCGTGACGTTCCCCCCATTGCCGCATGGCGAGGATGACGGTGAAGAGGTCGTGGCCTGTGTCGGTGAGCTGGTAGACCTTTCGTTTGCCCGACGGTGCCTGCGTCTGTTCGACAACCCCGTGATCGATGAGTTTGCGGAGGCGGTCGGTGAGTATATTGCGGGCGATTGAGGTGCGCTGTTGGAAATCGGTGAATGATCGGGCGCCATCCATCGCGTCGCGGACGATCAGCAGGCTCCATCTGTCGCCCACCACGTCGAGCGTGCGTGCGACGGGGCAGTGTGGGTCGGTCCACGGCGGTGTCGGATCGGTCACGGATTACACCCCTCTCTGATTAGTTGCAAATTGCTACTGATGTCATCTACTGTCGCATCGGTAGCTGTATGAAACTAATTGTAGGAGAGCGATGGGGGCGGGACTTCGGCTGCTACTGGCGACGATGTGTGGGGTGGCGGTGGCGAGTGTGTATGTGGCTCAGCCGATTCTGCCCGAGATGAGTCGTCAGTTCGGCATGTCTGCGGATTCGGCGGGTCGGTTCATCGCGGTAGGGCAGTTGGGTTATCTTGCCGGTCTGGTGTTGCTCGTCCCGCTGGGTGATGTTGTCGATCGTCGTCGGGTGATCGTCATTCACCTCGCTCTGCTGGCCGCCGGTCTGGGCGTGGTGGCGTGCGCAGATGCCGAATGGATGGCGCTCGGCGGGCTCGCGGCCGCCGGAATATTCGCGGTCGTGGTGCAGATAATTGTCGCCTATGCGGCAACGTTATCGACGCCGCAGATGCGGGGCCGTGATCTGGGGGTGGTGACCTCCGGCGTAGTGATCGGCATCATCGGTTCCCGTGTGGTTTCGGGGTTTTTGACTGATATGTGGGGGTGGCGGAGCGTCTATGCCGTCCTCGCCATAGTGTCGGCGATACTCGCCGTCGCTGCGGCCCTGCGGCTTGCCGATGACCGCCGAAGTTCGCGGGTGAGATACGCCGATGTACTCGCCAATCTTGGGCGATTATTCGTCGAACCCAGATTTCTGCAGCGCGGTCTGATCGCATTTTTCCTATTCGCTTCATTCGACACCCTGTGGAGCGGAATGGCGTCGGCGCTGTCGGCCGACCCGTGGCAGCTCAGTGAGACATCTATCGGATTATTTGGAATCGCCGGGCTTGCAGGCGCTTTGGGTGCCGCCGGCGCGGGCCGCTGGGCGGATGCGGGATATGCGGCCCGGGTCACCGGCGTGGCGCTGGTCGTGCTGGTGGTCTCCTGGGCGCTGATCGGACGGTTGGCGTCATCGCTGGTCGTGTTGATCATCGGCGTGATCATCCTCGACTTCGCCGTGGAGGCAGTACATGTCAGCAATCAGCACATCCTGACGTCCTTCTACGCCGATCGGGCCTCCGCCGTCCTTGGCGCCTACATGGTGTTCTACTCCCTTGGGTCGGCGCTCGGCGCCAGCGGCACTACCGCGTTATTTGGTGCTTTGGGATGGACGGCATCGGTGATGCTCGGTGCCGCATTCGCCGTGGCCGGTCTGCTCACCTGGGTGATCGCGGAGCTCACAACGCATTCCGCCAAACATCGATCTCCGGAAAGGCTCCCACACCTATGACCATTGATCCCGACGGTGTCACCGCCGACGGCGGTACTTCTGCCGACGACGATCGGATTACCGCAGAAACCGCCCTCATTGCCGACGCCGACCTCAGAGCTCAACGATGGCTCAAGGGGATTGGTACCCGCCCCGTATTCCCGGCCGAAGAATCTGTAGATGCGTTGCGGGCATTGGATTCTCCGCTATCGGATAATGGTGAGCCCGCGGCGGAAACCATTCGGTTACTCGATGAGGTGGCCGGAGCCGCGACCGTCGCATCGAATGACCCACGCTATTTCGGCTTCGTTATCGGGGCGAGTCTGCCGGTGGCGGCCGCCGCCGACCGCATTGTGCTGGCGTGGGACCAGTGCGCCTCCTCCTTCGATAATTCGCCCGCCGCACACCTGCTCGAACAGCAGGCGGCACGTTTGGTGCTCGACGCGCTCGATCTGCCGCACGAGGCTGCTGTCGGGTTCTCCACCAGCGCCACCGCGGGCACGCTCAGTGCTCTGGTTGCCGCGCGCCGCACGCTACTGCGCCGCGCGGGTTGGGATATCGACCGCGACGGGCTCGACGGGGCACCGCGCATTAGGGTCGTGGTATCGCAACTCGCGCACATCACCGTGCTCAAGGCAATCCGGCTCCTGGGCTTCGGTCTCGACCGCATTGAACGAGTGCCGACCGATGAATTCGGGCGCATCGTGGCGGATCGGCTGCCCGCACTGGATGCGCGAACGATTCTGATTCTGCAGGCCGGTGAAGTGAACACCGGCGAATCCGATCCGTTCGATCGGTTGATCCCGCAGGCGCACCGGGCGGGCGCATGGGTACACGTCGACGGGGCATTTGGCTTGTGGGCGCAGGCATCTCGCGCCCATCGTCACCTGATCCGCGGGGTGGAACTCGCCGATAGCTGGACCACCGATGCACATAAATGGCTCAACGTCCCCTATGACAGCGCCATACATATCGTGCGTGAGGCCGCGGCGCTGAGTGATGCGCTCACCGCTGACGCCGTCTACTCGGCCGCCACCGCCGATGCGCAGAAGAATCTCACCCTCGAATTTTCCCGCAGGCCACGCGGTATCGCCGTGTGGGCCGCGCTGCGCACCCTCGGACGCGATGGTATCGAAGAGATCATCGACGGCACAGTCACTCTTGCCCAGCGCACCGCCGACGGGCTGCGCGCTGCCGGATTCACCATTGTCAACCGCGTGGTGCTCAATCAAGTGCTCGTACGGGCCGCGACTCCGGAGATCACCGCGAGGGTACGAGAGCTGGCAGTGAGTAGTGGGCAGACATGGTTCGGCGTGACACGCTGGAATGACGATCTGGCGTTCCGTATCTCCGTCTCATCCTGGCGGACCCAGGAACACCATATCGACGCACTCGTCGGTCTCCTGCGTCAGTTGCACACGCAAGTGGGTGCGTCGGCCACCGCCGCCGTCGCGCCAGAAGTACGTGATGGGCCACTCGGTGCTCATTAAGGTCGCGGTCGGGTGGCGGGATGCTCGGGGCGCGCCAGCCCCAAATGTTCGCGTAGTGTGGTGCCCTCGTAGTCGGTCCGGAACGCACCGCGCTCCTGCAACAACGGGACGACTCGTTCGGCAAATAGTTTCGTCTGATCGAAGGTGCCGCCCATGCCGCCACCGGCGACAAGCACGAATCCATCGGCCGCACCCGCATCCTGCCAGCTGATCATCAACTCGACGAGCCCCTCCGGCGGACCGACGTAATCGACGAAGATATTCCGGTATGACAGTGTTTCCAGCAGATCACGCAACGTTGCATCGGATGGCAATTCGGCTGCCGCCGCGAGGAATCCCGCGAAATGCGTCTTATTGCGTTCCGTGCTAGTCGGCAGATCGGGAATCGGTGCATCCAGATCGGCGGCAGTGAGATCGAGACCCTGTGCCCGCATACCTGATAGCCGGGTGCCCAGTGGCAAGTTACGTTTGATGGTGCGTAATCGTTGCTCGGCATCATCATGAGTATCGCCAAGAACAAATATGAGTCCGGGAAGAATGAGCGGAGGGATGCTCCGTCCCGATTCCGCCGCGTATTTCCGGATGCGTTCGGCATAGGCTACGGCATCAGGCAATTCGCGATGGCCGGAGAAAACGACGTCGGCGTGACGCGCGGCGAACTGTGATCCGTCCTCAGACGATCCGGCTTGAAACACAACGGGACGCCCCTGGGGTGAACGGCGGGCTCCCATCAGGCCATTGACCGAGAAAAATTCTCCCCGATAATCGATTGGATGAATTTTCGTCACGTCGTTGACAACGCCGTTCACCCGTTCTGTAAAGGGTGCATCATCCTCAAATCCGTCCCATAGGCCGGTAATGATAGCCACCGCCTCGTCGGCTTTGCGGTATCGGGTGGCGTGATCGGGCAAGGGAATGCCGTATAGACCCGCCGCCTCATCCGATGAGGAGGTGACAATATTGAGTCCGGCCCGCCCGGCCGTCCAGTGATCGAGGGACAGCGTCTGACGAGCTATCGTGATCGGCGGCTCGAAGGTTGTTGACGTCGTTACGACCAGACCCAGGCGGCTGGTCACGGCACCCAGCGAGGCGGCGATGGTGAAAGGCTCATCATCGATCGGAACCGTGTAGGGCCAGCCGTGTTCGGAGACAAAGGAATTGTTGTCCGCGAAGAAGATCGCGTCAAATTTTGCGTCTTCGAGTATCCGGACCGTGTCGTGGAGGACCCTCTGTTGTCCGGCGGCGGAATTATCTGTCTCGCCGTTATCGAAGGGACTGCTTTCGACATTGCCGTAATGGACGAGATGAAGTGGACGGGGCATTGAGAAATCTCCTCGGTGTAACTAATCGCAGTTGGCGCTTGGGTGGTCAATAGTGAGCCGAGCACCAGGTCTGACTGAAATGCACTGATAATCAGTGAATATTCGCTACTGTGTCACTGATGTCGATCGGATATCCCACTTGAGCTGAATGCAGGATGCTCAGTAAGGTCCGGGCCACACGTACGCCATGCGCCCCGCCGACTACGCTCGGCCGGCCGGAGCGCACTGCGTCAAGCATGTCGACAAGGCCGGCACCGCGGGTGGTGAATGTTGCGGGCTCATCGGCAATTGTGCTGCGTTGTTCACGCCAGTCGATCAACTCCGCATTGCCGGTAAAGTCGTTCGGATCGGGGAAGCATACTGTGCCGGCATCCCCGGTGATCTCCAAAATTCCCTCGCGGCGAGACGGTGAATCCCAGCTCAGCACAACCGTCGCCACGGCATTATCGGCGAACCACAACTGTGCGGTGATATGCGTGTCGACTGCGACCGGGAACGATCGAGAAGGGTGAGCCGAAAGTGCAATGCGTTCGTCGCGGGCGCGGACTCCCTGACCAAGTACCCGGATGGGAGTGCCCAGAGCATGGATCAGTACCGACACATAATACGGTCCCATATCTAGCAACGGGCCGGCTCCCGGCTGGAAGAACGCCTCGGGATGGGGGTGCCACAGATCAGGTCCGGGAGTCTGAAAGATTGCCAGCGCGTGAATAGGACGGCCGATCGAGCCGTTGCGCACCGCGCGGACACCAGCCGAAATCGCCGGAGACAGAATAGTATCGGGTGCACACCCGATAGCTAGTCCGGTCCGTTTTTTGGCGGCGAGTACTTGTCGTAATCCCTCTTCGCTGACCGCAAGGGGTTTCTCGCTCCACACATGTGCTCCGGAATCGAGCGCCTGCACGGTGATATCTGCATGTGCACGCGGCGGAGTGAGGTTTACCACGGCATCCACCGGGTGGTCGGCGAGTAGTCTGGACACCTCGCCCCAGATATTTACGCCGAATTGGCGGGCCCGCGCGGCCGCACGCTCCTGGTCGCAATCGGCCACCCAGCGCACTTCGATATCGGTGATCGAGGTCAGCGTCTGCAGATAGGTTTCACTCACCGACCCGGCGCCGATCACGCCTACCGTCGTGCGGGTATCGGCACTCATTCGAAGTCGCCAGCGGCAAGTCGGCGCAGCCCCTGAGCGAGTGCGGCAATGACATCGCCTGGATAGCGGTCGAATTCGAGGATCCTGACGGCATCGGTTGACGATAGAATGCGGGCAATAGGGACTTGGCCCTCGCCGAGCGGGGTTTGGCCGTCGGCGTTGAGAGCCAATCCGCCATCCTTGAGGTGGATGAATCCGACGCGCCCGCCGAGTCGAGTCAGTATCAACGCCACATCGGCGCCGCCCGCGGCAGCCCAATACGTATCGACCTCGAAGGTCACCGCGGGATCGACCCGTTCATGAAAGTGCTCCAGTAGAGTGCGTCCATCGGCGGCCCGCGCCACCTCACTCCAATGATTGTGATAGCCGAGACGCAGCCCCCGGTCCCGAGCCGGGGCAACGGCTTCGTTTATCGCATCGGCGATGCGCTCCAGTGTTTGTGCATCGAAAACCAGTCCGGCGGGCGGCGCCGGTAGTAACAGGATGCCGACACCGGCGGCGACGGCGGCGTCGAGCACGGCATTGTCGGGCCGCAACTGCGAGTCGAGATATGTGCCGTGACCGGCGATCACATCGATTCCCTCGTCCGCGAGGAGAGTGAGCAGTCCCTCTCGCGGCTCACCTGCCCCCACGCGGTACAACTCGACTCCGGTGACTCCCGCCGCCCGTAGCCGTGCGACGGTTGTGCGTGTATCGGCGTCGAGATCCTCGCGCACCGAATACAACTGGATAATCGCGTGGGCGGTTGGTAAATCAGACACGGGCCAACGCTCCTTCAAGATCGGTAAGCAGATCATCAACTGTTTCGATGCCGACCGACAAGCGCAACATGGCGTCGTCGATCTGCAGTCGCTGTCGCAATTGCGGCGTGAATGCGGCATGCGTGGTGGTAGCCGGATGTAGCACCATGGAACGCACATCACCGATATGGGTCATTCGGGAGAACACCCGCAGCCCGTCAAAGGCGCGTTGCGCCGCTGCCTGCCCGCCCGCGAGACTGAACGAGAATACCGATCCGGCCCTGCCGCCGACATAACGCTGGGCACGTTCATACGCGGAATGAGTCGGGAGCCCTGCGTAATCGACTGACCGTACCGCGCGATGCTGCGCCAACCAGTGCGCAATGCGCGCGGCGTTATCGAGGTGGCGCTCCATTCGCACCGACAGTGTTTCGATACCCTGGCGGAGCAAAAAGCCGTTCAACGCAGAGAGTGCTGGGCCGAGATCGTTAATCAGTGTGTGGCGCACAATTGTGTTGAACGCTGGTGAACTGCTTTTACTCATCGCTTCGGCAAGTATCGGGAAACGATCTGGCTGATCGGACCAGTCGAATCGTCCCGCGTCGAGAATCACCCCGGAAAGACCGGCGCCATGGCCGCTGAGAAACTTTGTCGAGGAATGGACGATGATATCGGCACCGTACTCGATGGGGCGGAGCAGATACGGTGTGGCAACGGTGTTATCCACGATGAGTGGCACACCGTTGCGGTGGGCGAGTGCGGCGAGTGCGGCGATATCGAGGACATCGTTGCGCGGATTGGGAATCGACTCTACAAACACGGCTTTGGTATTGGCGGTAAACAGCTGTTCCCACTCCGAGTGAGCATCGTCCCACATGTAATCGGCGGTAATGCCGAGCCGCCGCAACGTGCGATCGAAGAGGGTGCGGGTGCCGCTGTATACCTGGGCGTGCACCAGGATTCGGTCGCCGGGTCCGGCTAGCGCCAGCACGGCGGCCACGATCGCGGCATGACCGGATGCCACCGTGGACGCCACCGTTGCGCCTTCCAGAGAAGCCAGCTTACGTTCCACGACATCGGTGGTGGGGTTCTGGTTGCGGGCATAAAGGTGGCTGTCAACGTCCCCGCCAAACCGGAGACGGGCGTCCTCGAAAGATTTCACCCGATACCCGGCCGATAGATAGACCGGCGGAATACGTGCACCGAAAGTATCCTCGGGAAGTTCACCCGCATGTACCTGGCGGGTATCGAAACCGAATGTGTCCCAATCAGATACTGGTTCGTGTGCATCGTCCTCGGAACTGAGGATATCGTTAATCACGGTGTCCTTATTTAAGAATTGCTCGGTAGTCATGCGTTCTCCGGTGCGATCAGGCCGAGCCGTTCCCTCAGCGTGCGACCTTCGCCAGGTTCATGGAGCCCGCGTCGTTGGAGTTCGGGGAGTACCTGGGCGAAGAAGTCACGAGGCCCACGCGGTGACGGACCGGGCACCAGCGTGAAACCGTCAGCTGCCCCGTCCTGCTGCCATTCCTGTAGGAGGTCGGCCACCTCGCCGGCACGCCCCACCGCGGCTAGGAACGCATAACGGCCAAGCGCCAGATAATGTTCGATGACATCGTTGGCTGTTGGCTCAAACCGTTCGATACGTTCGTACACCTCCTCGTACTGGCTGCGAATGCCGCGCAGCGTTGTCGGATGGTGAATCATCCCGGTATGTAACCGGGTGTCGGGAGATATCGCACGTAGATCGATCCCCATCCAGCCCGATAATTCATCGATGAGCAGATCGTGACTGCCGAGCGCACGAGTGAGCGCAAGCAGTTCTTCGGCCTCGTCGCGATCCTCCGCGATCACCGGAATAACACCGGGCAGAAACCGCACCGAATCGGGGTCTCGCCCGAGCTGTGCGCGCTGGTCACGTAACCGCGCCCGCTCACGCCGGGCGCGATCGAGTTCGTGCTGCATCGCGAATACGATATCGCCGTGGTAGGCGGCCAATTCCACGCCTGCGGTGCTTTGGCCGGCGGTGCTGAGCAACGGGCGGCCCTGTGGTGAACGCGGCACCGGGAACTCGGTATCGACGTCGAAGAATTCTCCCTGGAAACGCACTCTGCGACGGGCACCGGGACGCAGGAGCAAGTCTGCGTCACGATCAACGTGCACCGCATCGGCATCCCAGCTATCCCAGCATGCGTAAGTAACATTAAGGAATTCATGTGCACGGCGATAACGCGTCGCCGCATCGGGGTGTGCGTCGCGGCCGAAATTCAGTGACGCACCCGGACTTGCACCGGTGACCACATTCCACCCGGCACGTCCGTCACTGAGGTGATCGAGTGTGGCGAAACGCCGCGCGGTGAGAACCGGATCGGAGTAGGTCGTCGACGCGGTACACAAGATACCGACCCGATGGGTACGCGCGGCAACCGCGGACATCAGTGTGAACGGCTCCAGCGGGCCATCGAGATCGTCCCAACTGTCATCTTCGGCGTCGAGCTGATCTGCCATGAATATCGCGTCCAAGCCCGCATTTTCGGCGGCCAGCGCCAATTCGAGGTAATAGCGCAGTGAGGTGGCCTCGCGCGTGCGATTACCGGGCACCCGCCATGCCGAACGCGGATGACCGCTCGTTTGGAACATGAATGTAAAAATCATGCCGCTCATCGGATGACCTCCGTAGGAATGGGTGCTCCGGCCAGGAGCGGATGCACCGCGGTGAGCACATCGAGTATCGATGACGGGGTGAGCCCCGGGGTGAGCACGAACCCATCCACACCGTCGGCGAGCCAGCCCGCAAGGGTATCAACCACTGCCCGCAGCGAACCCCGAATGGGCAGCCCGGCCGGCGCAGTCGGCGGCTGCGGCGATGTTTCCTGCGGTATCGATATTAATTGGTCGGCAACACGATTGGCCCGCGTCTCGTCGAGGAGATCGACGGCAACGGGCAGCAGCGCGGGCACGGTGACACCTGCCGAACGCACGCCCGACAGCACGGCGCGAGCCCGATGAGCGTGTGCTGGAAGCACTATCGAGTCGGCGAGACCCAGCAGCGGCAACGCAGTATGCGACTCGTCGAGATCACCGAGATCGACGGTGAGTGGGGGAGAGCCGCTGGGTGGTTGCGGTACGTTGAGAATACCGGCCACATCGAAGAATTCGCCGTGGTGCGCCGGCGGCACGACACGCGAACGGTCGGTGAGCACCCCGGCGACCGGGTCGATAATGATCGATTCGGTTGGCCAACTACTCCATAGCGACCGCACCACGGACACGAATTCGGCGAGCCGACGCGCGGCGACCGGATCGGCGTCGGCACGGAGCAACCAACCGGCGCGACCCTCGCTGATGTGGTCGAGCGAAGCCAACTGGCGGGCCACGTTATACGGCTGCTCGCTTACCGCATCGACATCGACGATCAACCGCAGCTGACGGGTCTCGACGGTCAGTGCGCCGGCGAGCAGCAGCGGATCGAATGGATGCTGCAACGCCTGGGCCGGATGCCCGTCACCGGGCAGCCGGAGCAGTAGAGCCTGCGCGCCGCCATTCTCCGCGGTCAACGCGGTCTCGGTGTAGAGGCTTCGCCGTAGCGCCGATTCGGCCCGACTACCGATGTGCCGCCAGGCATTACCCTGCGCGGTCGCGCCCTGTACGGACACCACGAACTGGACCACTGTGTTGCACACTCCTCACTTAATCTGGTGACGCGCGGTGATTCGTGCGCGTTGAATGACCGGGTCGGCTACCGGTGAACTGCGCACCAGTTCGGCGGTGTAGGGCGACGTTGCGGCGCCGGTGACCAGATCGGGGCCGCCGTGCTCAACGATCTTCCCGTTCCGCAGCACCACGATCTCATCACTGACATGTGCCACCAGCGGTAAGTCATGCCCGATGAAGAGGTAGGCGACACCAGTCTGTTCCTGGAGATCGAGCAGCAGATTGATCACCGACGCACGCGTGGAAACATCGAGCGCACTGGTGACCTCGTCACACACGATCACCTCCGGACGTGTTGCCAGCGCGCGCGCCACCGCGGCACGCTGTAGCTGTCCGCCACTGAGCTCATGCGGTCGCTTACGTTGTGTGCCGCTGGGTAAATGCACCTGCGCTAGTAGGGATTGCACCCGCGTGAGCTGTTCGGCGCGGGTGACGCCGGCCGCCGCCACCGCCTGGCGCAGTCCGGTACCAATGCTGCGCATCGGATGAAACGAGGCATACGGATTCTGAAACACCGCGGCCACCGCCCCGGCGCCGGCCTTGGCCGGTGAATCGAGCACCAGGACAGTACCACGCGCCGGCCGCTGCAATCCCAATACGACGCGGCCGAGGGTGCTTTTCCCGGAACCGGATTCACCGACAAGACCGAGTGTGCGCCCGCGCTCAATCGTGAAGGACACATCGTCGACTGCACGTAACGGTGCTCGCCGCCCGGGAACCGGGAAATCGACTCCCACATTGTTGAGCTGGACGATCGGGCGCGCTACGCCCGCCGTGTGCACGGTCATGTTTGCCCCAATCCGGGTAACCGGGCGCGATGGACGCTCGGGATGGTCGTCGCCGCAAGCAGCGAGCGTGAATACGCTGCGGTGGGCCGGGCAAAAAATTCATGGACATCCGCGTCGTCGACGACGCGTCCAGCCGAGAGCACCAGGACCCGATCGGCCAACTCAGCGATCACGCCGAGATCGTGACTGATCAGCACGATGCCGATGTCGTAACGTCGTCGCAGATCGGCAAGTAGCTGGAGAATCTCGGCCTGTGTGGTGACGTCGAGCGCGGTGGTCGGCTCGTCGGCGATCAGTAGCTGCGGAGTCAAACTCAGCGCCCCGGCGATCAACACCCGCTGCGCCATCCCGCCGGAGAGCTGATGCGGGTAGCTGTCCATCACCCGCTCGGGATCGGTGATCGACACGCGCCGCAGCCATTCCAGAGCTTGCGCATATGCTTGTGCCCGGCTGATCCCGCGATGAGTGCGCAACGGTTCGGTGAGGTGCCCGGCGACCGTGGTGGTGGGATCCAGGTTGGACTGCGGGTCCTGCGAGATATATCCGACACCGCTGCCACGCAACGACCGCAACGCACGTTGCGACTCCCGTAATGGCGCGCGGCCGAGCACATCGAGTCGCCGCGCGCGACTATGTGCGGTAGATGGCAGCAGGCCCAGCAAGGCCAGCGCAATTTGCGTCTTGCCGGACCCCGATTCTCCGACAACACCAAGAATCTCGCCGCGCCGGACGGTAAATCCCACATTGTCGAGTGCGGTGACGCGATGAGCCGGATAGTGCACCGAAAGATCCTCGGCGTATGCCAGCAGGCTCTCATCGGCGTGCGCGTCCGTGCCGGTGTGGTCACCTCCGGTATGCGTGATTGTCGCCGTGGTCGGTACAGGCACCGGTTCCGATTGCGTCGTTGTGCTATCGAGGGTTTCGTGATCCGGCGCCGAGGATGTGCCGAATGCTTGGGTGCGCCCGGCTAGCCGGTCACTGGCTGCCAGCGCCAACACGCCGATACTCAGCGTGACCGCCACCATGCCGATCAGCGGTGGCCACAGCAGTACCGGATTACGGTAGATCTGAACATAGCCTTCCCGTAGGCCCGCTCCCCAGCTTGGTTGCTGCGGCACTCCCAAGCCAAGGAAGTCGATACCGCTTTGCAGCACAATCGAAAAGCCGAACACCAACGTGATCTGCACCAGTACCGGGCCCAGGGTGAGTGGCCCCAACTCGCGCACCGCAATCCGTAGTCCGGATGCGCCGAGTAAGCGAGCCGAATCGACGAATGGCGCACCACGGTGCTGGCGTACCGCGCTACGTACCACCCGCTGGAAGAACGGCGCGCTGAGCAGGCCAAGCGCGACCGATACCCGCGCCATGCCGGGACCGAACACCGCCACGGTGACGATCAGGATGACGGTGGCCGGTAGCACAAGAACGAACTGGACGAGCCACCCCAATACGGCGTCGATCCGACCTCCCCGATACCCGGCGGTCAGGCCGAGTGCACCACCGAGTACGAGCGCGATCACGGTGGTGATCCCCGCACCGCCCAGCGTGACCCGAGCGCCGAATAAAAAGCGCGACAACGCATCACGACCGCTGCTATCGGCTCCCAGAAGATGGCTTGCGTTCGGCGTGGCGAGCACTGATGCCGGATCCACATCGAGCGGTGAGTAAGGGCTCAGCAACGGTGCGGCGATCGCCGCCAGCGCAACCAGTACCAGTACGCCGAGCGCAACGAACGGCACTATCCGCCTCATCGCGTCATCCTGATCCGCGGATCGAGCAGGCCATGTACCAGCTCGGTGAGTAGGGTGACGACAACAACCACCGCGACGAGCACCGCTGTGCACCCGACCAACACGGGTAGGTCACCGCGTACGGCCGCGGTCGTGATTGTCGATCCCAAACCTGGGATGTTGAACAGGTTTTCGATCACTACGGTGCCGCCGACGAGGCCGATGAATTGAAGGGAGATCACGGCGAGCACTGCCGGTCCGATATTACGCAGCACATGCCGTATTCGGATACTCGATTCCGGCAGACCGCGTGCACGTAGAGTGCGCACATAAGGTTCTTCGAATGCCCGCGCGGCCGATACGCGGGTCTGTTGGGCGACGGCGCCGGATGTGCCAACGGCGAGCGCCAGCACCGGCAGCGTCGCCGAGAGTACCCACCCGATGCCATCTTGGTGCAGCGGTACGTATCCGGTTGCCGGGAAGATGCGCAGGTGAATCGCGAAAGCGAACAGCAGCCAGATACCGACCACAAAATTCGGTAGCACCCCGGCGATCGTGGACAGCAGATAGATGACCCGGTCGAGTGGGCCGGGATGCACCGCTGCATACATTCCAGCGCCGATTCCGACCACCGCGGTCACCGCCAGCGCACACACGGTGAGCGTGAAGGTGATGGGGAGGCGGTCGGCGATGGTCCCTGCGATGGGCACATGGGTAAACCATGACGTGCCGAGGTCGCCGCGTAGCGCGCCGGCGAGCCACGAGATGTATCGCTGCGGCCACGGTCGATCCAATCCCAATTCGGCGGCTTTTTGTGCCACTTGGGTCTGGGTTGCGTGCAGACCGACGATTTCGCGGGCAACGTTACCGGGAAGCGCACTGGCTAAGGCGAATACGGTGATCGACGCAGCCAGCAACAACGCGCCGGTCGTCGCAAGAGTTCGCAGAATCCACCTCAACCACCGCGCTGAGCGGAGTGTGGTGACGGGGATTTCCGGCGCGTGCGCGGAGACCTCGGACGTCATGTTTCAGCTCTTGGCGTAGTCGTTCAGGAACGGAACCACCTGGCCGAATTGCGGGGTTACCTTCACCGACTTTGTCGAAAGGTGATAATTATCGACCTCGAATAACGGCACGAACCACACCTGATCGCTGAGATAACGGGACAACTCCCGATAGGCCGACTCTTGCTGTGCGCCTTGGGTAGTGCGAATTGTCGACAGCAACGCCGATACCTTTGCGTCGGTGGAGTGGTAGGGATTGAACGATGCATTGGGAGTTACCTGACCGGTGATGTCGACCCAGGGATTCGACGTGCCCCAGCTGCTGATCAGGATCGAAAAGTCGGTCGACGTATACGGCTGGGCTCCCTGCGCGAGGGTGGTGGTGACCCAATGGATCTTGATGCCGACATCATTGAGATATTTGCCGATCAGATCCTGATACTGCGGGTAAAACGCATTGGTGGGAAGAGTGAGTGTCAGCCCGTTGGGATGGCCGGCCGCCGCGAGGAGCTCTTTGGCTTTAGTCGGATTGTAGGCGTACGGGTAGACGTAATCAGGGTCGTAGGCTTGCGACTTGGTGTTGAATATCTGGCTCACTACCTTGCCGTTACCTTGATCGGCCGCCGTGAGGAGCTTGTCTCGGTCAATCGCATATGCGATCGCCTGGCGCACGCGAAGATCGCCGAGAACGGGCTGTTTCACACCGTTGCGGTCGATGATCGAAATCTCGCGGGTATCGCCCGGCGAGCGGGTGACGGTTAATCCTCGTGACTGAGCTTCGGTGAATGTCGTTGAATCTCCGGAGGTTACATCGGCCTGTCCGGATGCGACCGCATTGAGGCGTGCGGTGGCATCCTCGACCACCTTGATGACGACTTTGTCATAGGGGTAGGAGATCTGGCCCTGGTAGCGCTTATTGCGGGTATAGGTGTAGTGATCGCCGGCCACGCTCTGCGAATCGTCGAGCACATATGGCCCGCTACCCGAGGGTTTGGTGTCGAGCGTGTGATTATCGCTCGCTGTATCGACGATCATCCCGGCGGATTTGCCGAAGTTGTACAGCAGTCCCGGATCGGCGGCACTCAGGTGTACGCGGACGGTTGTCGGGTCGATGGCCTCGGCGCTGGCGATAGACGAGGTGGCTGAGTCCTTTTCTGCTCCGAACCGGGTCAGGCTTTTAGCCACGGCGGCAGCATCGAGGGTGTCGCCGTTGGCGAACTGTGCCCCGGCCCGGATTTTCAGGTCGAGCACGGTCTGCGCCGCATCGGTGTACTTCCACGACTGGGCGAGTCCGGGTTCGATTTCTCCGGCGGCGGTGATGTGGGTGAGCGTCTCGTATACCGGCTGGAGGAATTGGATCATGTAGCCGTCTGCCACGTCGGTCGGGTTGAACGAGGTGATGGCCTGCATGTTGGCGATGGTCAACGTCGATGAATCGGTGTCGGTGTCGCCTGTCGTGCCGGAGCAGCCGGCCAGAGCGAGGCCAAGTACCGCCAGTGCGGCCGGAACTATAAGCCTTCGGCGGGAGAAGTGGGGCTCCATCGTGGGACGCCTTTCTGCGGAGACGGGGCACGACCACAGGGCAGCGGGCCATCCGCGATCGTGTTGCATCTCCGTATTCATATGGATACGTGTAGTGATCAGATACGTTACGAATCCACAGCTACGGATGTGAACACCGTCCGGGACAGTAAGGTACTCAATGGAGTTAACACCGGTGAAACCGTTTCCGAAAGATTGAACTCACGCGTATCCATAACTACCCAACGTCGATATGAAACTGGATAGTCGCCGTTGGCGCGTGTGTAGCATGAGACGTATGGACGGTCCCCTTCACGATGACGCCGACCAGCAGGACCGATCCGGCGAACTGGTAGCCCGCATCTACGAACGCCTTCGGGAACGCTTGTTGCGCCGCAGTCCCGACGATGAACTGCTGCTTGAAACCGAGATCGCGCGTGATTTCGGTGTCTCGCGCACACCGGTCCGGGAAGCGTTGGCACTGCTACAACACGACGGCATTCTTGAGCGGGCGCGGCGCGGTTACCGATTACGTCGGTTCGACCCGCAGACGTTGATCAATCTGTATGAGACCCGCGTGGCATTGGAGGTAGCGCTCGCCGGACATGCCGCCGAACGCCGGACCGACCTCGAATTGGCGCGGCTTGAGCATTTGCACGAATGGTCGCAACGCACCAACAGCCCGCAGGAACTTGATCGGGTGCGCACGCTTTTCCATCAGGCTCTGTGGGCCGGTGCGCATAACGAGGATGCGGTCAGTGTTCTCGAACAGATCTTCTTCCAGATCCGGGTCATCGACCACCAGGAGGCGAGGGTGCCCCAGGAGACCGGTATTGCTCTCGAAGAGCATGCCGCCCTAGTCGAGGCTATCCGCGCCCGCGACGGTGCAGCCGCCCGCCGCGTCGCCGAACAACATCTACTCAGCACCAGGGCCCGGCTCCTGGTGCAGCTTGCTGCGTATCAAGAGGGTGCGGGTGGTCCGCTCGACATACCGACATGAGATAAACACACCACTTTTGTGCAGAGACACCGCCCTTTTGGTGGTGTTTCCGTGTAAAAGTGGTGTGTTTGTGGCGTTGCCGTCACCACGTCAGCTGATCAACCCAGCCAGGCCGCGATGCGGTCATGTATCTGTGACTTGCGTTCAGCAGTAAGGAAACTCGCATCGACGGAGTTGCGTGCCAGCGCCGCGAGGGCGTCGTCGGCGAAGCCGAATTCATGGGCGATCGCAGTGAAATTATCGTCCACGTAGCCGCCGAAGTAGGCGGGATCATCGGAGTTGATGGTCACCGCGACTCCGGCGTCAATGAGTCGGGGTAGCGGGTGTGTGGCGAGATCGGTGACCGTTTTGAGTGCGACGTTGGAGAAGGGGCATACGGTCAGCGGTGTGCCGTCGGCGGCCAGCTGGGCCAGTAGCGCCGGGTCGTCGGCGCTTGCGATGCCGTGATCGATCCGCGTGATACCCAGGTGTGTCAATGCATTTCGGATTGAGTCCGGGCCGCCTTCCTCGCCGGCGTGGGCCACCCGGTGTAGGCCCGCGGCGGCGGCGCGGGCAAAAACATCGGTGAACTTCGATGCCGGATTGCCCACTTCGGCGGAATCGAGCCCGACTCCGATGATGGGTGCGTCCAGTGCGAGCAAGGCGTCGAGTGTGTCCTGTGCTTCGGCGACGGGCCGGTCCCGTAGAAAACATGCGATGAGGTCGGCGGTGACACCGAATTCTTCTCGGGCACGGTCGAATCCGGCGACGAGACCGTCAACGACGTCGGCGAGATCGACGCCGCGGATGGTGTGTGCCTGCGGGTCGAAGAATACCTCGGCATGAACGACGCCGCCGGCATGTGCGCGTTCGGCGTAGGCGTGGGCGAGCCGAGCGAAATCCGCTGGTGTACGCAGGACCGCCATGTTCTCGTAGTAGATGTCCAGAAACGATTGCAGATCGGTGAACGCATACCTGCGACGCAGATCGTCGGCGTCGGCATATCCCAGATCGATACCGGAGTCGCGGGCGAGCTCCAGGACGAGTTCGGGTTCAAGGGTGCCCTCGATATGCACGTGCAATTCGACCTTGGGCAGGTCGGCGATCCGGGACATCGGCGGGTACCTCCGCGGTGGGGTGGGGGCGGGCGTCGTACGTCGTTAAGCTTCACACGGCCACCGGCCCGGGGTGTGATGGGTCGGCACGTTGCTATGCGAGTGTCGTGCGACGATCCTGGCCACAGTAGGTCCGGCCGGGTGTGTTATCTCTCATTAAAACCCTTCATCTGGGGTCCATCGCGTCACATCTGCCCCAGGTCTTGTGGTCGTAGGTGTGTCGGCGTGTGCGCTGTCGGTGCGGCGAACTAGATTGGAACCCATCGCCGCGGCCCCGTGGCTCCATCGACAACCGGCAGCTCCGATTCGTGAGGAAGCAGATGACGACCACCCCACACAGCCCCGCCGACGGCGCACCCATCAAACTGGTGAGCCGCGTCTCGGCCATCAACTGGAATCGGGTCACCGACGAGAAAGATGCCGAGGTGTGGGACCGCCTCACCGGTAACTTCTGGCTCCCGGAGAAGGTGCCGGTCTCCAATGACATCCCGTCGTGGGCCACGCTCACCGCCTACGAGAAACAGCTCACGATGCGCGTGTTCACCGGGCTGACGCTGCTCGACACCATCCAGGGTACCGTGGGTGCGGTATCGCTCATTCCTGACGCCACCACCCCGCATGAGGAAGCGGTGCTGACCAACATCGCTTTCATGGAATCGGTACACGCCAAGAGCTACAGCTCGATCTTCTCCACCCTGTGTTCCACCAAGGAGATCGACGAGGCGTTCCGCTGGTCGGAGGAAAACGATCAGTTGCAGCGCAAGGCACAGATCGTCATGGACTATTACCGCGGCGACGATCCGCTCAAACGCAAAATCGCCTCGACGCTGCTGGAGTCGTTCCTCTTCTACTCCGGCTTCTATCTGCCGATGTACTGGTCGAGTCGCGCCAAGCTCACCAACACCGCCGACCTGATCCGCCTGATCATCCGCGACGAGGCGGTGCACGGCTACTACATCGGGTACAAATACCAGCGTGGCCTGGAGACGCAGACTCCGCAGCGTCGTCAGGAACTCAAGGACTACACCTTCGAGTTGCTCTTCGACCTTTATGACAACGAATCCGATTACACCGAAGCGCTTTACGACGATGTCGGGCTCACCGAGGATGTCAAGAAGTTCTTGCGGTACAACGCGAATAAGGCGTTGATGAACCTCGGTTACGAGGCGATGTTCCCGCGCGATGACACCGATGTGAATCCGGCGATCCTCTCGGCACTGTCGCCGAACGCCGACGAGAATCACGACTTCTTCTCCGGCTCGGGCAGCTCGTATGTGATCGGTAAAGCCGTCAACACCGAAGACGAGGACTGGGACTTCTGACGGCTGCCGCGCACGGGGATATCACATTCCGGGATCGATAATCCGGTCGTAGAGGTCACCGAGTTCATCGATCGCCTCCGCGATATCACCCGGGGCCACCCCGCAGGCGCGCAGTGCGGCCCGCAGCGCGGTGATGTCCAGATCGGTGAGCGGATTCATTCGCGGCGGCCGGGGCAGCGACGGCAACGGGGTTCGGTCGCCGTAGAAGTCGTCCTGTATGTACGCCAATTCCTTTGTGGCCCTGCTGTGCCCGATGGGGCTACCACTGTGCCCGATGGGACTGGCGCCGTGCCCGATATCGCTGGAGCCGGCCGCGTGGTGGTCGAGCGCATCGAGCAGCGCCGGTAAATCGGTGCCCATCAGAGTGAGCAGCGTCAACGCCGACCGGTCGATCTCGGCGGCCACCTCGTAGGTCACCGCCAAAATATGGACGCAGCGCACCGCATCATCCGGGCAACTACAGTGCGCAGAGATATCGGACGGCTCGCTGGGGCCGAGCAATTCACCTAATATCGCCGGCTGTTCACCGCGCGCCGCCGACATCAAATCATCGACGCCGCCCCGTGCGCGCAGCAGCGTGGCGACCATATCGGGATCGACGGTTCGCATGGTCAGCGTCACCTCGAACGGTTCGAGCTGGCTGCCCGCCACCGATGCGGTCACCCGTCCTGCGGAGATATGCAGGCGATGGGTATGACGATCACGAAAATATCTACGCGCCTTGGTGATCCGCGTGCTATCTGCACGCTCCACGACCGCCGTGCCGTCACTATCGCGATGCCCCTCGACCACGTCGACGAAGGCCCGCGACCACCGGGTGCGCGCGTAGCCGCGCACCGGGACGGTGCCACGAATCATTCGCTCACCGCCTCGTCGCGCAGCCGGAAAAGATCGAACAGTTCGTCGTCACCAAGATCGGAGATCCAGTTCTCGCCGGACGAGACGGTAAGGCGAGACAATTCCCGTTTGCCGACAATCATGTCGTCGATACGTTCCTCCAGAGTGCCCACGCAGACGAATTTCCGCACGTGCACGTCGCGACGCTGCCCGATGCGGTAGGCGCGATCGGTCGCTTGATCCTCAACAGCGGGATTCCACCAACGATCAACGTGGATCACGTGATTAGCCGCGGTGAGATTGAGTCCGGAGCCGCCGGCCTTGAGTGTTGCCACCAGGATCGGTGGACCATCAGCAGACTGGAACCGGGCAACCATCTCATCGCGCGCCGTGCGGCCAATCCCGCCGTGCAGCACGGGGATCGGCGACTCCAACTGCTCGCTCAGCCACCCGGCGAGCATCTCCCCGAACGCCGCGAACTGGGTGAACACCAATGCCCGGTCGCCGTCGGCTATCAGCGCCGCCGCCATATCACCAAGCAACTCGATCTTTCCGGATCGATGCTGGTGGCGCCGCATCATCGGGGAACCATCACCGAGGTAATGCGCAGGGTGATTGCACACCTGTTTGAGACGGGTCAACGCTGCCAGCACGGTCCGGCGTCGCAATGCGCGCTGCTGCCTGTCCGCGAGCGACGCCATCAACTCATCGATGATCGCGCGATACAGCGCGGCCTGTTCCACGGATAGATTGGCTCGCACGGTGAGCGTCGTCTTCTCCGGCAGATCACCGATAATCGCGGGATCGGTCTTGCACCGGCGCAGGATGAATGGCGCGGTCAGCCGAGTCAACCGGCGCAGCGCGTCGGGATCACGGTCGCGTTCAATGGGAATGGCGAAGCGCGCACGGAAGGTTGACGCCGAGCCGAGCAGGCCGGGATTGACGAGATCGATCACCGCGCGCAGATCCTCAAGCCGGTTCTCCACCGGTGTGCCGGTCAGCGCCAGCCGATGACGGGCGGGTACCGCCCGCACGGCCTTGGCGGCCGCGGTCCGGACATTCTTCACGTGTTGGGCCTCATCGACGACGAGTCTGCGCCAGCTGTGCTTGGTGAAGAGCTCGCGATCGCGGGACACAATCGTGAACGTGGTGATCACTACGTCGGCTCCGGCGGCGGAAGCGGCGAAATCGGTGCCGCGCATGCGGTCGGCGCCGTGATGAACCAGCACGCGAAGGTGTGGCGCGAAACGATGCAGTTCCCGGCACCAGTTGCCCACGACCGACATCGGACACACCACGAGCGTCGGCCGGGGATTGTCGGCGGTGTTATCGGCACACTCATGATCCCGGCACAACAATGCGATCACCTGCACCGTCTTACCCAGCCCCATATCGTCGGCGAGCACGCCGCCCACACCCAGCGACGACAGATACGCGAGCCAATCCAGGCCGCGCTGCTGATAGGGGCGCAGCTCGGTGCCCAGTGACCGGGGGGCCGGGGCGCTCGCGGGCCGCAGTGTCCCGGTCCGGGCGATATCGTCGAGCCAGCCGAGCCCGGTCACGCCGGCGACCGGCACCGGCAGTGCATCCACTCCACCGGCGATAAGACCGAATAATTCGCCGAAATCGGCCGCCTGGCCCGTCGAGCGCAGCGCCCGCTGCGTGCGGATGAACGCGGCCGCACGGGTCAACGCGGCCGCCTCGGCCCGCATCCACACTCCGCGAACCCGCACCAAATCACCCTTCTGCCGGGATAATTCGTCGATCTCGGCGTCGGTGAGAGTGAGGGCGTCAGGGGTATCGCCCAGCGCAAGACGCCATTCGAATTCACGTACCTCGCGCAGGCCGACCATCCGCGCCGGCGCCCCACCGCCGGGGACCGCACCCGCCCGAATACCCAATACCGGGCGTACGTCGGCGATCGTACGGGGAAGCAGCACAGGTAATCCCTCGTCGGCAAGCGCAGCGGCCCCATGGGTCAACAACGCCTCCACGGTGGCGGTATCCAGGAGGAAATCGAGGCTCGCGCGATCCGGCTCGGCCCGGGACAACTCGGCGAAAGCCCGCTGCGCGGTCGCGAGAGCGGTAGTGACCTGATCGAGGTCATGCGGGTCGAGCCGATGGGGCGCGACCGGATCGATGTGCCCATCGGCCGATTGCCGGCACACCTGCAGCCGCCACAGTGCCGGGGGTCCGGCCGCGCCCGGAACGCTGCCGGCGAATATCTCGTCCGGATCGGCCAGCCCGTGCTCGGGGGTGTCGGGCTCGTGTAACCGGAAGATCAGCGACGAATCCTCCTGTGGCGCACTGCTACTCCAGTGATTCCAGGCGGCGCGTGCCGTGGGCCGGCACGCGGCGCTCGGCGGTGTCGGATCATCGACGAAGGCTGCTATCAGCGGCGTCGACGGCGTGGCCGACCCCATCCGGAGGGCGCTGGCGGCCAGGCGGGCCCGGCAGGCGTGGTCGAGGAGTTCGGCGGTCAGATCGGCCAGTGCGGCCGGGCCGCCGTTGTCGATGAGCGCCGGCGGGGCGCCTGCAGTGACCACCGTGACCCAACTGCGCCACGTCGGTGTCGGAACCGGCTGCCAGCGTGTCACTGTTTCGCCAGCGACCTCGGCCAGTGCGGGTGCGACAGCGCCCGCGGCGACGAAACGTCGTACGCCGTCGAGTATCAGGCGATACCAACCGATATCACCGCCGACCGGCGTCGACCGCGTCGCATCGAGCAGGGCTACCGCCGACGACACACCCAACGTCATCGCGGAGACCAGCCGACGATGGCCGTGCGGCCCGATGACCGCGATGTCGCGGCGCAGACGCCGTCCGACGACAAGTGCGGCCACCGATTCCGGTAGGGCGGTGAGGTTTACGGTACCGGGGGCGGCGCCGCTATCGGCGGAGTCCGGCGCGGCGTCGAACCAGACCGCGAGCCCCCCGCCCGGCCGCCACAGCGCGTGCAGGCTGCCGACGAGCTGTGGCGCGGAGACGTTATTTCTTGCCGAAATAGGTGGCATTCAACGTGAGAATGACGCGGTCGAGTGAATCGGGCGGCGGCTGCTGGTCGGCATTTCCGTATCGTTTGCCGAGTACGACGTAGAACGAACCCGTCGGGTCATCCACGACCGATTCGAGAGTGCCGCGCACCTCGAGATAACGGTAGGGGTTATCCGGATCGGTAATCGCGAAGGAATAGTTCGGATTGCCCTGCAGGTTCGTGATCTTCTTACGCGCCTTGGTGTGGGTGAACCGTAACGCCGATCCATCCCACTGGAACCACATGGGTGTCGCATTCGGTACGCCATCGGGGCCGACGGTGGCCAGTACACCCACGAGTGGACGTTCCAGCAAGTCGGCATAGCCTTCGGGAACAGTTTTTGCCATGCCAGCCAGCCTAGTGCGCGGCTGTGACATCGGGGGCGGTTGTCACTCGCCGGGCAACTTTCCCGGAGCGACACGCAACGGGTTTCAGACCATCGTGCAGGCGGCGACGGGTCGTCGCGCACGGCAATATGGGTCCCCCGCACCCACCCCGATTTTTAGGCAATCCTCGCCTGGGCTAGGTAAGCCAATCCTTGCTATCCTCAACCGGCGCGCATGCCTGATATGCGTCGAAACAGGAGAAAGTCATGAATGGGGATATTGACCTAGCTGATCTGCCGAACGGCGCAGACATCAACGAATTCATAGCAGCGTTTGCCGCAAATCCGGCATTTCGGGCTGCGGAGTGGAGTGAATTAACTACTCC
>JASGFW010000055.1:0-27373 GCA_047605305.1 Gordonia sp. (in: high G+C Gram-positive bacteria) | reverse complement strand
CGACGTGGCCGGGGGTGTCGATGATGTTGATCTGGTTCTTGTTCCAGAAGCAGGTCACGGCGGCGGAGGTAATGGTGATACCCCGCTCCTTCTCCTGCTCCATCCAGTCGGTGGTCGAGGCACCGTCGTGGGTCTCACCGATCTTGTAGTTCACACCGGTGTAGAAGAGGATTCGCTCGGTAGCGGTGGTCTTACCGGCATCGATGTGGGCCATGATGCCGATATTGCGAACCTTGTTGAGGTCGCTGAGCACTTCCTGTGCCACGTGGGTTCCCTTCGGGAATAGCTGTTGTACGAAATGCTCTGGGCTTCGCGTGGCCGGCTAACCGGCCACGCGAAGCGAACGATCACCAGCGGTAATGCGCGAACGCCCGGTTGGCCTCGGCCATCTTGTGGGTGTCCTCACGACGCTTGACCGACGCGCCGAGGCCGTTGGAGGCGTCGAGCAATTCGTTAGCCAGACGCTCGACCATGGTCTTCTCACGCCGCTGACGGCTAAAGGTCACCAGCCAGCGCAGCGCCAGGGTGTTGGCGCGATTGGGCTTGACCTCGACGGGCACCTGATAGGTGGCACCGCCGACGCGACGGCTCTTGACCTCAAGGGTGGGCTTGACGTTGTCCAGCGCGCGCTTGAGCGTGACAACCGGATCGGTGCCGGTCTTCTCACGAGCCTGCTCAAGGGCCTGGTAGACGATGCGCTCAGCGGTGGACTTCTTGCCGTCGAGCAGGATCTTGTTGATCAGCTGGGTAACCAACGGCGAACCGTAAACCGGGTCGTTGATCAGCGGGCGCTTGGGTGCGGGTCCTTTACGTGGCATCGCTTATCAGCTCCCCTTCTTCGCGCCGTAGCGGCTACGGGCCTGCTTACGGTTCTTGACGCCCTGGGTATCGAGCGAACCGCGGATGATGCGGTAGCGAACACCGGGGAGGTCCTTCACACGACCGCCGCGGACGAGCACCATCGAGTGCTCCTGCAGGTTGTGACCCTCACCCGGGATATAAGCGGTGACCTCGACGGAGCTCGTCAGGCGCACACGGGCGACCTTACGGAGCGCGGAGTTCGGCTTCTTCGGGGTGGTGGTGTAGACGCGGGTGCACACGCCGCGACGCTGCGGGCTTCCCTTGAGGGCGGCCGTCTTCTTCTTGGCGACCTTGTCATGACGGCCCTTGCGGACCAGCTGATTAATTGTTGGCACTGCTGAGTTCTTTCCTCTGTCGTTGTCGTGTCGTGGTTTGTGCTCCGGGCAAGCATTCAGAGTGAGGAAAACCCCCGCTTCTGATCGCTTCCACAACTCGCCCCACCGGCGTCAATACGCTGGTCAGTACAGTTATTGCTACCCCGAGGTCGGGCGTGTCATCGTCCCGACGGCGGATTCGCTTGGCAGTCCTGGGGTCCTCATCGCACCGACCGGTGTCCCGCGCGCGGGACGAGGCCTGCCGGTTTCCCGGCTCGGGCATGCGAACTCCGCCCGGTTGGTACCGGGCACCGCCGACCCACTCTACCGATCCGATTTCACCAGGTCAAAAAACAGCCTCGGACCCCTATCTCTCCTGGTCATACCCGGGTCCGCCGTGACGGCGGCGGCACCATCGGGCCTATATCGCCGTCCGGCGCGTTATCCAGATCGACGATCACCGGCGCGTGGTCACTCGGCTTGGTCCCCTTGCGCGCAGCGCGGTCCACCCAGGCTGCGGCCACCCTGTCTGAAATGTCCGCGCCGGCGAGAATCAGGTCGATGCGGATGCCGAGATTTTTGTAGAACATCCCGGCCCGATAATCCCAGTAGCTAAACACCTGCTCGTCGGGCCACCGATCACGCACCACATCGCGCAGGCCGAGTCCTTGGATATCGGCAAGCGCCAACCGCTCTGCCACGCTGACGTGAGTTTGTCCGGCAAAGGCGGCCGGGTCGAAGACGTCGGCGTCGGTAGGTGCGATGTTGATATCGCCGCAAAGCATCGTCGACGCCGCGTCGAGCGCCACCGCTGCGCGCAGCCGGTCGAGCCAGGCGAGTTTGTACCGGTAGTGGTCGGAGTCAAGCTCGCGACCATTGGGCACATAGAGCGAATAGATCCGCACACCGCCACAAATCGCCGATACCGCACGCGCCTCGGGTGCGGAATCAGGGTCGGGGTATCCCGGTGCGTCGGCAAAACCACTGCGCACGTCGTCGAGTCCGATCCTCGACAGGATCGCCACACCGTTCCATTGCCCCTGCCCTACATGAGCAAATTGATAACCACGGCAATCAAATTCGGGGCCGAGTTGGGTATAGAAAGCGTCATCTGAAAGTTTGGTCTCCTGCAGGCAGACCACGTCGGGCGCCCGCTCGTCCAGCCAGGTCAGCAGTCGCGGAAGCCGCGACTTCACCGAGTTCACATTCCAAGTCGCCACTCGCATAGGCCCACGGTAGCCGTGGGCGATACACCGGATGCGCGGGGCACACCCCCCCCTTCGGCGCGAAACCGGCTGGTCATTGGCCAGGCTGTTATTCGGCAGGATGCGATTCGGTGGGCTGGGATTCGCCGAACGAGTCGGTGATCATCTCCACCCAGGTGTCGACCACCTTCGCGCGGCGGCGGGAATCGTCGGAGAGGGTGTCGGCCAGACCGAGACCACGCGCGAGATCCAGGGTCAGCTGGGCCACACGCCGACTGTTCGGGTTGGTGCCGTGCGGATCAATCGTTGCGACGGTGACGCGATGCGCCGCACGGGCGAATTTCTCCTCCATCGGCAAAATCTTCGTCCGCAACCCCGAATCCGAGGCCGCCGCAGCCCACACCTGTAGTGCCGCTTTGAATTCCGTGCCCGTATAAATCGCGACAGCTTGATCTACCGCCACCCGGATTCGATTGCTCGGATCGTCCGGCAGTTCACCCAGCGCATCCGCCCGGCGGGTGAGGTCGGTGAAAATCTGTTCCAGCGTCGCGGTCACAAGCGCCTCCCGGGTAGGAAAATGATGCTGCGCCGCCCCCCGAGACACCCCCGCCCGCTGCGCTACCACTGCTACCGTCGCAGCCATCCAACCCTCATCTGCTAACACCTGAATCGTCGAGCGCAACAACCGCTCCCGCGTCTGACGCGAACGTTCCTGCTGGGGTTCGCGGGCGAGCGGAGCCGAATAGGTTCCGGCGGTCACGACGCGTTGCCTCCGGTCAGATCCCACGACGGACGGCGTCTGGACAGGAATGCGGTCATCCCCTCACGGGCTTCGTCGCTGTCGAATAACCTTGCCGACTCCCGAGCCCGGATCGCGGCCAGCCGTTCGATCTCCTCAAGCACCGCCGCCGTGGTCAGCGCCTTGGTTGCGGCAAGCCCGCCCGGAGCGGCCCGGCGTACACCCGTCAACACCGTCTGAACCGCCGAATCCAACTCGTCATCGGTATCCGCCGCGGCGGTGACCAACCCGATCACCTCGGCGGTGGCCGCGCCGAATGTCTCCCCTGTCAAAAAGTATCGACCGGCCGAGCGCGCAGTTATCTTGGGCAGCAACACCATCGAGATGATCGATGGCGCCAGCCCTAACCGCGACTCGGTGAGTGCGAACGTGGCGTCGGGCCCGGCAAAGACCATATCGGCGGCACCGAGCAGACCGAACCCGCCCGCCCGAACATGACCGTTGACCCGTATCACCACAGGTTTGGGCACTTGCAGGATGGCGCGCATGAGATCGACCATCGCTGCGGTGCCGGCTGCCGACGCCTGCGCAACCGAGGCGCCACGCCCAAGCGCCTCCGCGAGATCGGCGCCCGCACAAAAGGTGGTGCCGGTATGCGTAATCACAACGGCACGGATCTCCTCATCCTCGGCCGCCTCGCGCAGCCCACCCAGAAGCTGACCGACCAGTGCGGTGCCAAGCGCATTGCGGTTGCGTGGTGAATCCAGTGTCAGGATCCGCACACCCTGCTGGGTGTCACGGTGTACGAGTTCTGCACCGGCTGCTGCTACACCGGGCACGGCTCCTACACCGGGTATGGCTTGCTCACCCGACATGACTTCCTCCCCCGATCGGCGTTCTCGCCCAGTACGACCTCACTCAGTACGACTTCGGTAATCCGAGGCTCGTCTGGGCCACAAAGTTCAAGATCATCTCGCGACTAACCGGTGCGACCCGCGCCACGCGCGCCAGGCTGAGCAGCGGAGCCAGCCCGTACTCGCTGGCCAGCCCGTTACCGCCGAGTGAATGCACCGCCTGATCGACGATCTTCACGCACGCCTCCGCTGCCGCGTACTTCGCCATATTAGCCGGTTCGGCCGCCCCCCAGTCGTCACCGGAGTCATAGAGGGTCGCCGCCTTCTGCATCATGAGCTTGGCCAGTTCAAGTTCTATTTTTCCCTGTGCCAACGGATGCGCGATCCCCTGATGCGCCCCGATCGGCGTTTTCCACACCGTCCTCGACGTCACGTAATCGACGGCCTTGCCCAGCGCGAATCGCCCCATACCGACGGCAGACGCGGCAGCCATGATCCGTTCCGGATTGAGTCCGGCAAACAACTGACCGAGCGCGGCATCGGCCGAGCCGACCAACGCATCGGCGGGCAGCCTGACATCGTCGAGGTAAAGCAGGAACTGCTTCTCGGGGTTCTGTAGTTCCATGTCGATAAGCCGGTACTCGAAATTCGGGGTATCGGTCGGCACGATGAACAGCGCCGGTCGTAGCTTGCCTGTCTTCGCATCCGACGTCCGGCCGACAATGAGCACCGCATCCGCCTGGTCGACCCCCGAAATGTAGATCTTGCGCCCGTTGAGGATCCAGTCCGAACCGTCGCGGGTTGCGGTGGTGGTGATCTGATGCGAGTTGGAACCGGCGTCTGGTTCGGTGATACCAAATGCCATCGTGACCGATCCGTCGGCAAGGCCGGGTATCCAGCGAATCTTTTGTTCGTCGGTGCCGAAACGCGCGATGATGTTGCCGCAGATAGCCGGTGAGACGACGAGCATCAGCAAACCGGTGCCCGACGCCGCGAGCTCCTCCATCACGATGGCCAGTTCATACATCCCGGCACCGCCGCCACCGTACTGTTCAGGAAGATTGACGCCGATGAAGCCGAGTTCTCCTGCCTCCGCCCATAACTCATCGGTCTTTCGACCCTCTTTGGCACATTCGAGAAAGTATTGCTGTCCGTATTTCGCGGCCAAAGCGGCCACGGAGGAACGTAATTCGGCGCGTTGTGGTGTCTCCACGAAACTCATGCCGGATTCTCCTGTCGTATCGGTTCGGCTTCGGAGCTGTCATGCTCATCGGCTGCGGTGATCACCGCGAGCACGTCACCCACCGCGAGCTGACGCCCCGGTTCGACCGCCAAAGTGGTGACCACGCCATCGGCCGGCGCGGATATCGTGTGTTCCATCTTCATTGCCTCCAGCCAGATCAGCGGCTGACCGGCGGTCACCACATCACCCTCGGCAACCCCGACGCGAATCACCGACCCGGGCATCGGGGCGAGCAGAGATCCGGGCCGGGTGAGCACGGTGGGATCGATGAATCTCGGCAGTCGACGCAGATGAACCGACGCTCCCCCGCCGTCCACGTATATGTCTTCGCCATAACTGGTGACCGCGAATCGCCGTCGCAGACCGGCCGAGGTGATGACAACCTCCGTGGGCCCGGCAGCGGCGATCGATATCCCATCGGCATCGGGAAATTCAATGGAATCCCGAGTGAATCGGTACCGTACGGCATGTTCGATTCCGTCGTCGGTGGCGAAGGATTTCTCCGCGAACCCGGACGCAAGATTGCGCCAGCCGGCCGGCAACCCCGACTGCACCGTGGCCGTCGCACGATTGGCGGCCACGGTGGCCACCGTGGCCGCCGCGAGTGCCAATCCCCGGGTCTGCTTGTCGGCCAGCGGAGCCGACAATGCGGGCAGACCCGCCTCATCGAGGTATCCGGTGTCTGTGTCACCGCGCAGAAATCTGCTCTCCCGCAGAATATTAACCAAGAGATCACGGTTCGTAACCGGCCCGTGGATACGGGCATCGGCCAGTCTGCGGGCCAGGATCGCCGCGGCCTGGGTTCGGGTGGGTGCCCAGGAGATTACCTTCGCCAGCATTGGGTCGTAGAACGTCGAAATGTATGATCCGGAACCGATTCCCGCATCGACCCGCACACCGGGAGCACCAAGCAGTCCGAATCGGGTGTCGGCATCGATCACCAGCTCATGCACCGGCCCCGACTGGGGCAGCCAGTCGGCAGCGGGGTCTTCCGCGTAGAGCCGTACCTCGATGGCGTGTCCTTGCGTTGACGGTGGTTGCGGATCGAGGTGTTCCCCCATCGCGATACGTAGTTGCCAGGCAACGAGATCGGTGCCGGTGGTCAGTTCGGTAACCGGATGCTCCACCTGCAGCCGCGTATTCGTCTCCAGGAAGTAGAACCGTCCCGATTCATCTGCGAGGAATTCCACTGTGCCGGCGCCGGTGTAGCCGATGGCCGATACTGCGGCGCGGGCCGCGTCGAACAGTCGCCGACGCAGATCACCGCCGACGCGTTCCACCAGGGGCGCGGGCGCCTCTTCAATGACTTTTTGGTGGCGGCGCTGAATGGAGCATTCTCGCTCGCCGACCGTCCACACAGTGCCGTGTTCATCGGCGAGTACCTGAATCTCAATGTGGTGTCCGCGTTCCACATAGGGTTCGCAGAACACCGTGTCATCGCCGAAGGCCGATGCCGCCTCACGCCGCGCTGCGGCCAGTTGCTCGGCGAATTCACCAGCGTCGCGCACGATCCGCATTCCCCGGCCGCCACCACCCGCGGATGCCTTGATCAACAGGGGCAGGTCTGACTCGGCCACGGATGCGGGGTCGATATCGCCGAGGATGGGCACGCCGGCATCGGCCATCAGCTTCTTAGCGTTGACCTTTGAACCCATCGCGGTGATCGCCGCCGGCGGCGGACCGATCCAGATCAGCCCCGCATCGATGACCGCTTGCGCAAACTCCGCGTTCTCCGAGAGAAATCCGTACCCGGGATGAATGGCGTCGGCCCCCGCGGCACGGGCGGCGGCGATGATCGCCGCGCCCTGCAGGTAGGTCTGCGCCGATGTCGATCCGGGCAGTGCCACCGCCGCATCGGCGGCACGCACGTGCGGGGCATCCGCGTCTGGATCGGAAAACACCGCGAACGTCGCGATTCCCATATCCGCGCAGGTGCGAAACACCCGGCATGCGATCTCGCCGCGATTAGCCACGAGCACCGAGGTGATCTGTCGCGTACTCATCGCATACCTCACATCCGGAAGACGCCGAAATTCGACGTCCCCTCGATCGGTCCGTTATGGATGGCCGAGAGACACAGTCCCAGTACGGTTCTGGTATCACGGGGATCGATTACCCCATCGTCGTAGAGCATCCCGGACAAAAATGCGGGCAGTGATTCGGCTTCGATCTGTGTCTCGATCAGCTGCCGCATCGCCGCATCCGCTTCTTCGTCGACGGTGCCACCGCGCGCTTCGGTGGCCGCACGAGAGACGATCGAGAACACCCCCGCCAGCTGTGCGGCACCCATGACCGCGGATTTCGCGCTCGGCCAGGCGAAGAGGAACCTCGGGTCGTAGGCTCGTCCACACATACCGTAATGACCGGCGCCATAGCTGGCGCCCACCAGAACCGAGATATGCGGAACGGTCGAATTGGAGACAGCGTTGATCATCATCGCACCATGTTTGATGATGCCATTACGCTCATATTCTTTACCCACCATATATCCGGTGGTGTTGTGCAGGAACAGTAATGGGGTATCGGAACGATTGGCCAACTCGATGAACTGGGTGGCTTTCTGAGCTTCTGCACTGAACAGCACGCCCTGCGCATTGGCCAGGATACCGATCGGATAGCCGTGGATATCGGCCCATCCGGTGCACAGCGAATTTCCATATTCCGGTTTGAACTCATCGAAATCGCTGTCATCGACGATACGTGCGATCACCTCCCGTGGGTCGAACGGAATCTTCAGGTCCGGTGGCACGATGCCGAGGAGTTCGTCGGAGCTGTAACGCGGTGCCAGGATGTGCGCGCGGGGAGCAGGGCCCGCCTTTCGCCAATTGAGGCGAGCCACAATCCGCCGGCCGATGCGGATCGCATCCTGTTCGTCGGCGGCATAGTAATCGGCCAGCCCCGAGGTGCGCGCGTGCATCTGCGCGCCGCCGAGCGATTCGTCGTCGCTCTCCTCACCGGTGGCCATCTTGACCAGCGGCGGACCACCAAGGAAGACCTTGGATCGCTCAGCGATCATCACCGTGTGATCGCTCATCCCCGGCACATATGCGCCGCCGGCGGTGGAGTTACCAAAGACCAACGAGATCGTCGGAATTCCCGCCGCAGAAAGCTTCGTCAGATCACGAAATAGCCGCCCACCCGGGATGAAGACCTCCTTCTGTGTGGGCAGATCGGCGCCACCGGATTCGATCAACGAGATCACCGGAAGCCGGTTCTCCCTAGCGATATCGTTGGCGCGTAGCGTCTTACGTAGTGTCCACGGGTTGGAGGTGCCGCCCTTGACCGTCGGGTCGCTGGCGACGATCATGCATTCGACCCCCTCGACGACGCCGATTCCCACAACGACCGACGCACCGACGTGGAAGTTCGATCCGTAGGCGGCAAGCGGGCACAGTTCCAGAAATGCCGAGTCCTCGTCAATGAGCAGCTCGATGCGTTCACGCGCCAGTAGCTTGCCCCGTTGGCGATGACGCGTCACGTATTTCTCACCGCCACCGGCCAGCGCCTTGTCGAAATGCACCTGCAGCTCATCGAGTTTCGCGATCATCGCAGCACTCGATGCGAGGAAGTCCTCGCTGGCCGGGTCGATCTTCGAACGTAACGCGGTCATCGCACACCCGCCGGTGCGCTCGGCTGAAAACCGAGCCGTTTGGCGGCGAGACCATTCAGGATTTCGGTGGTGCCACCGCCGATTCCGATGATGCGCATGTCGCGATATTGGCGCTCCACCTCCGTACCGGTCATATACCCGAGCCCGCCGAATAGTTGAACAGCTTTGTTGGCCACCCATTCCCCCGCTTCGACCGCGGTGTTCTTGGCAAAGCACACCTCGGCGATAAGATCGTCGTCCGCACTCACCCTGCGGTTGATCACAGCGCGGGTGTAGGTGCGTGCGATATCGATGCGCCGGGCCATCTCGGTGAGCGAGTCCTGTACCGATTGCCGTGCGATGATGGGCTTTCCAAACGTCTCGCGGTCACGCGCCCAGGAGACGGTGAGGTCTAGGCAGCGCTGCGCACTCGCATATGCCTGCACCGCGAGTGCCGCTCGTTCGGTCACGAATGCGGCAGCGATCTGGGCGAATCCGCTGTCCTGGGCGCCTACGAGATTCGTCGCGGGTACCCGGACATCAACGAAGGACAGTTCAGCGGTATCCGAAGAGCGCCAGCCCATCTTGTCGAGTTTGCGGGTGACCGTGAATCCCGGCGAACCTTTCTCGATCACTAGCAGCGATACCCCGCCAGCGCCCGGGCCACCGGTACGCACCGCGGTAACGACGAAATCGGCGCGCACCGCAGAGGTGATATAGGTTTTGGCGCCGTTGACGATGTAGTCGGCACCGTCTCGGTCGGCGCGGGTACGCAGATGTCCGACATCGCTGCCGCCACCTGGTTCAGTGATCGCCAGGCTACCGATCTTATCGCCCGCCAGGGTGGGCCGCACCCAGCGTTCGATCTGGTCGGGATCTCCGGCGGCGATCAAATGCGGTAACGCGATTCCGTGGGTGAACAGCGACGCAAAAACACCGCCAGCGGTTCCCTGGTAATGCAATTCCTCGCCCAGGATCGACGCGTCGATGAGATCGCCGCCCGAACCACCGACCTCCTCGGCAACACCCAGGCCGAGCAACCCGAGTTCCGCCGCGGACCGATGCACCTCACGCGGAATCAGTCCCTGCTGCTCCCATTCGTCCTGGCTGGGCAATATGTGTCGGGAGACGAAGCCACGAATACTTTCGCGCAGCGCGAGGCGTTCGGGCGTGTCCCACAGCGGATCAGGAATCGGCAACGGGTTGGCTCCTGTCGTCAGAACGGAATGGGGGTATCGGCAGGTTCAGTCGAGAAAATGCGACGGGATCAGAACCGGGCGTGACCGCAGCCACTCCCCCATCCCCTTCGCCTGCGGATCGAATCGGACGTTGTCGGCGACACCACGTCCCAACACGCCCTCGATGACGAAGTTGAGCGCCAATAGATTCGGCAAACGATATCGAGAGACGGTGAGGTCGGCGACTTCTGGCAGCAATTGTTTGACCAGTTCAACGTCGAGAGTGTCATCAAGCCAGTCAAAATGGGCTCGATCACGCACCCACACACCGATATTCGCCGATCCCCCCTTATCACCGCTACGTGCTCCGGCGATCACCCCGAGCGGACGCAACACCGTCGGCCCCCGATCGGTAATCGACTCGGTACGGTTTCGCGGTTCATCGGGCGTACTCGGGGCGCGCAGCGGGCTCGGCTCAATCAGTTCGACCACGCCGTCAGCGAAGGCGACCCGATGCTCAACCAGCGCGGCGTCGACGTATCCGGGTTCGAATATCCCGAAGGGCGAACCGTGTCCGGGTGGTGCGGTCAGGGTGGCGCCCGGATAACTCGCCAAGGCGAGCTCCACCGCCGCGCTACTGAAGGCGCGGCCGACCTTTTTTGGATCGGAATCGCGGGCGACACAACGCAGTAGAGCGCTAGCCTGCTCCTCGGTAACGGCATCGGGGCGATCGAGACGGGAAAGTTCCCAGCTGATCTCCTGCGGCGCCGCCGGCAGCGTCGCCTCGAACTGCTCCCGGAATAACGTGGCCTTCGCCTCGATATTGAGTCCGGTCAGTATCACGGTGATCTCATTACGCACTCCGCCAAGGTGATTCAGCGAGACCTTGATGTTCTCGGGCGGTGCCTCACCCCGCACTCCGGTGATCGCCACTCGATCGTCGGACTCCTGGCGCAACACCACTGAATCGAGCCGTGCGGTGACATCGGGACCGAGATAGCGTGGGCCGCCAACCTCATAGAGCAACTGCGAGGTGACGGTACCCACGGTTACCGCACCACCGGTTCCCGGATGCTTGGTGATCACGGACGATCCGTCCGCGCCAACCTCTGCGATCGGGAAACCCAGGTGCCCTAACCGCGGTAGCTCGGTGAAAAACGCGTAGTTGCCGCCGGTGGCCTGCGCCCCGCATTCGATCACGTGACCGGCGACCACCGCACCGGCCAGCGCATCGAGATCCTGATACGTCCAGCCGAAAGCACTCGCGGCGGGTCCAACGGTGAGCGAGGCATCGGTCACCCGACCGGTAACGACGATGTCGGCACCCGAATCGAGGGCCGATTTGATCCCGAACGCCCCGAGATAGGCGTTGGCCGTCAACGGAGTACCGAGGCCGAGCTCGGCGGCACGGTCGAGCAGATCGTCACCGCTGACGAATGCGACCGAAACGTCGAGTCCCAGCGTCACGGCGAGTTCACGCAGGGCGATCGCGAGCCCATGCGGATTGAGCCCACCCGCATTGGTGACGATCCGGACGCCTTTATCGACGGCGAGGCCCAGGCATTCCTCCATTTGCCGCAGAAATGTCTTGGCGTAACCCAGTTTCGGGTCTTTGAGGCGATCCCGGCCGAGGATGAGCATGGTGAGCTCGGCAAGATAGTCGCCGGTGAGATAGTCGAGCTCACCGCCGTCGAGCATCTCGCGCATCGCGCTGAAGCGATCGCCGTAGAAGCCCGAAGCATTGCCGATACGAACACGATCAGTCATCGCGTCATCTCATTGATATGTGCGGCCCGCACCGATTCCCTACCCGGTCCGGGTGGACCCGCGAAACACTGTGCGATACCCGACCATTGGCGGGCGTGTTCGCCGATGAACTCAAGATCTAGATCGGTGACCGCGCGGCGTTGGGTGACCAATGCGCAGAAGTCGAATGCCGGGCCACGCACCACACCGTCGACGGCGTCTGGATCATCCGGCCCCCACGTCCAGCGCGTTCCCGACGGAGCGGTGATCTCGTACCGGAAGGGGCGCGGCGGCGCAGTGCGCCCATTCACCATGTAGGCGTAGTCACGGGTACGCACACCGAGATGCACGACGCTCCGGATCCGATCGGTGACCGGCACATGCGCATCGAGCGCATCGGCGATGTCGAGTCCATGCGCCCACACCTCCATCAACCGGGCGGTAGCCATCGACGCGGCCGACATGGGCGGACCGAACCACGCGATCTTCTCCCCCTCGGGGACGCTGACCAGCGCTCGGGCAAGCTCTCTCCGAGCATGACGCCACTGATCGAGTATCTGCTTTGGCGGTTGTGCCGCTCCCTCCGCGGCCGTGGCGTCGGCGAAGCCCAGTGGATTTCCGACAGCCGCCTCGATGACCTCGGCGAATCCTCCCGGATCCGTGGCGGCACAGACCGAAACCCTATCGGTCCAGCTGAGATGGGCAATCTGATGCGCAATAGTCCACCGGGGCGCGGGCGTCGGGATGGACCACGCGGCGTCACCGATCGACGCAACCAGGTCGTCGAGTTCGGCAGTGGCCGCCACGAAGTCGGCGACAAGGCTTGTGACGATGCTCACCGGACCAGCATCACACAGCATGGGGAAACAATCAATCATGAATGCTTGTTATGTGCTGATATCGGTGCGCGAGAGCCCAGCGACCGACAGTCGTACCGGGATGCGACCGGGATTACACCACTGCGGCCCCTCAGCGTGCGGCGCGCTACCCGAAGTAAATGTCGGAGACGCCTTCTGCGAGCAGCTTTGCGTCGGGACCAAGCATGCGCGCACGTACCGATGCGATCCGACGGCCGATCTTGACCGGCTCCACTTCGACAACCACCTCGGTGCCACGCACATCCGGTGACCGGAAGAAAGCAACAGCCAAATCACCCACCCGGTAATCCTGGCCGGGCGTGGTGCCCAACTGGCCCGCATATGAGCACGCCTGCCCGACGATGGTCGCGATAACCCCACCGTGCATGGTGCCGAACATATTTCCCATCCACGGCGCAGTATCGACCACCACACGCAGCCGGCGATCCGAGCCGTCACTCCCCCGTGAAATCTCGACCCGCGCACGTAAGAGATCGGCTATCGGTCCGGCCGGGCGCCGCCCCGCCGCGATCTTCTCAACAATGGCAACACCATCATCGCCCTCATCGATCGGATCGGGAAGATTAACATCATGTGCGCCAACGCATTCCGGAATGGGTCCGATGCCATCACCATCAGCGGCGGCGGGATCGGCGTCGGCCGCCCTGCTCACCGCGACGTTACGCGCGGTCCCCATACAGCACACCGCACCAGAACCCGTCGTGATGCGGACGCCGGTAGCCCCGACTGAGCCATCGTGCATCTCGAGTTCGGCCACCCCGCACAGCAGTTCGTCCACTGCGAGATTACCGATCGCCGACAACATGAGCCGCGACTGAAGACTGCCACCGCCGACAGTGTCATGGAACGGAATTCCCCCGATGTGATCGAACAGCACCGCAAGGGCGGGCAGGTCGATGCGCCCGCGATGATCGGTGAAGCACGCGCACAGCCGCTGGCGCGCCGTCACGCGGCCGGCGCTCGCCACGGTGTCACCCACCGCGAACATCGTCATCGGATCCGTACACGGCGCCCGGCCACTCCCAGGATCGGTACGAGCGAGGTCTCCTGTCATGTGAACAGTCCTATCAGGCGATTCGCGACCCCTTCGACCCGCTGGTACCATCCGACTCGAAAGGGGCCGGTGATACATAATGGGATATAGGTTCACTCGTCGAGGCCGTTGCGCCGCATTCGGGATAGCCTTGTCAGCGGCGGTACTGCCGTTGACCACCTGGGGCACCGCGGAGGCATCCGCCGCTCCCACCCTGCCGAAAGCCGGGCTCTCGATCGTTCAGGTGCCGAATGCCGGCGTCTCGCTTGAGCACAACGTCCCGAAGAACTCGTTCACCGCGCCACTTGCGGCCACGGCCACCGGTCCGAACACCATCCGGGTATGGATTACCCCGAATCCTGCCCGCTCATGCCGCACCACCCTGGCGGATGCCCGGATTGGCATCACCTGGCGCAACAACGCGAACGGCGCTTCCGGAAGTAACGTCTTCGCGGCATGCCAGGACGGAGGTCCCGCATTGAGTCCGGACCTGCGTGTGGGCCGTGGCCCTGTCTCGTTCACGACGACCATCCTGGGCCGCGGCGGAGAGACCTTCACCGTGAGCCCGGGCAGCGGCACCATCGTTCGCTGACCATCGCCGCATCCCTGCGCGAGGCCACCAACATTCAGGCCCCGATGGCCCTGACGAAATACATTGCTGCGCAATATATGTTGCTGACATCGGGCAGGCCCATCAGGACGCCGAATCCGCCGCAGCCTCCAACTCATCGATCCGGACCAGCTTGACCCGTCGACGCCCCGCCGTCCGACCCGCGCCGCGTTCGGCCCCATCGATATTCTTCCACCCGGCAAGGTCGATCCGGTGCGCACCGCGATCGGCGATGATCCGTGCGACGTCATCCCTGGCGGCAGTAGGCTCCGGCAAGGCGCCCGCGATGAAGTCGTCGATCACCGCCGCGGCCGTCTGCTGCCCACATATTCGGTTCCGGCCGATGCCGCCAGTTGCTCCGCGTTTGATCCAACCCGCGACATAAAGTCCTGGGATCACCTCCCCGTCGACATCGGTCAGCACACGACCGTCGGAGTTGGGCACGATCGCGCGGACCTCATCGAACGGAACATCGGCGATCGGCGTCCCGCGATAGCCGATGGCCCGCAGAACGAGACCGGTATCAAGCTCAAAGTGCTCGGCGGTAGGGGTGAGTGCCGCGGTGTCACCGGCCGGCACATATGCGTTACGCACACATGTCAGCGACGCCACTGCACCATCGCTTCCGACAATCTCGGTCGGTGCCGCAAGGAAGCGGAATACGATCCGACGATGGCCGGGAGTCGTTGGGCGCGTGGCATACTCGCGGGCCAGCCGCAGCTTGGTCGCGATGGTGGAGTCCAGGCTGCCGTCGGCCTCGGCGGCCAACGTGTCTGGATCGAGAACGAGTTCAGCTGGGTCGATGATCACGTCAACGCCGTCGGTCTCGCCGAGCGCAAGGAACTCGCTATTGGTGTAGGCCGCCTGCGCGATACCTCGGCGGCCCAACAGGATCACCTCGGTAACCTTTGATTCGCGCAGCGCTGCGAGCGCGTGGTCTGCGATATCCGTCTTCGCGAGCTCATCGGGATCGGTCACCAAAATCCGGGCCACATCAAGGGCCACGTTGCCGTTACCGATGACCACCGCCCGCTGCGCGGAGAGATCCACCGGCAGGTCGACGTAATCCGGGTGGCCGTTGTACCAGGCAACGAATTCCGTCGCGGGCAGCGATCCGCGCAGATACTCCCCCGCTATACCCAGGCGCCGGTCAGTGGGCGCACCGACCGCGTAAATCACCGCGTGATAGCGGGCGAGCAGTTCCTGATGCTCGATATGCTTGCCGACCTCAACGTTGAGGAAGTAGTGGAAGTTCTTTTTAGCGGCCACCGCCGCGAATGTGGCCTCCACCCCTTTCGTCGCCGCATGGTCGGGGGCGACTCCCGCCCGGACCAGTCCATAGGGCGTCGGCAGCCGGTCGAACATGTCGACACTGATCTGCGGTTTGCGCACCAATTCCTCGGCCGCATAGAAGGCGGCCGGGCCAGCGCCGATAATCGCCACGCGCAGTTCTCCCTCAGGGAGCTTCGGCGCCTTCTTTGGCGGTACGAGGCCGGCATTGACATCGTGGTCGAGGTAGTAATCGGCGTTGATCTGCAGATATGGTTCGTCGTTCGCGGCTAGCTCATCGTCGGGCACGATCGCCGCGACCGGGCATTCATCGACGCAGGCCCCGCAATCGATGCAGGTATCCGGATCGATGTAGAGGCTTTCCGCGGTGAAGAACTCCGGCTCACTAGGCGTCGGGTGAATACAGTTCACCGGGCATACCGCGACACAGCTCGCATCGTTGCAACACGGCCTCGTGATCACATGCGACATGGTTCTGCTTTCTCGCCGATGCTGCGTGGAGCCCGTTCCCGCTCGTCGGCTGGAACGGAATTCTAGACAACACCGAATGGGCTGTAGCGGACTATTCACACACTAGGTGCACATAGTGTACCTGCTGAACAGGCTATGCCGGACCGAAACCACGATCACTGCATGAGAAACTACATACAACGGCCCAGACCAGACCGCTCGACAGACCAGATCGTTAGACAGCCCGGCACACGGACCCCGCCCAGATCGCTAGACAGCGAGAATCATTGACCGCCGTTGAGGAGCAACTCCATCAGCTTGACGGGCGCGGCACACGGGTCGGCGCTGCCGCCGGTACCGACTGGTTCTACCCAGAAGGTGTAGACACCGCGGGTTGGGGCACGAGTGGTCACTCCGCACACCGCCGGCCGCTTCGGGTCACGTTGAGTGAACGCACTCTGGCTGACCACCTTAATGTTCTCGGTGGTGTACCCGAGTCGTTTGGCAGTGTCCTTCTCGACGCTGTAGTCGCCCCATTCGAACCAGTTGAATGTCACGTTGGCGGCGACCGGGCCGTCGACAATCCAGCGGCAAATTGCCCCGCTGAACGTACCGCGCGCGATGATGCCGCCCACCGCCTGCGCGATTTGCGCCGTCGAAAGCACCTGGCATTCGAGGGTGAGTCTGTCGAACTGATTGGTGTCGACATTGCCGGGTTGTTCGCTGTTGGCTTGCACCGACGACACGGCCTGCCCGTCGATGGTGCACGACGCCAGCGCACCAACCAGCATCACGGCGGCGACCATCGCGACCACGGCGCGCAACACCCGGCTCACGAGGCACGCTCAATCGACAGCTGCGCGAGTTGCCGGGTGGCATCACAGATCCGATCGCTGCTGGGCACCGCGGTACCCGGCGACACGCTGCCGGTGCTGACCGACCATTCGAAGAAGTCCGCCCCGAAGGCGATACCGACCTCGCAAATACCTACGTCATAGGCGATGAATCCCTTGTGCCCCTTGATCTCGATGTCCTTGGTGGACTCGCGGGAGAGTTGCTCAGTCGCGCGCTCCCGGCCGATGGGCGAGCCACGGTACCAGTTGAATGAGGCGACCGGCCCGGTGCGATCGCCGGTTGCACCCCATTCGCACACCGACGGATTGTTCACGGTGTTCGTGAGGGTTCCGATCGGCGCAATACGCACCACCTCGTCGGTGCTCACTCCACCACAGGAACCGAAAAACGGTCCCGCACCGGCCTTTCCGGGCGCAGTCTGCGCCTTGGTGGTGCCCGCATCGTCGTTGCCCGAGTTCGAGCAGGCCGCGATCAGCGTGACGACAAACGCGGCGAGTACCAGCAACACACCTCCCCGCAGCTGCAGCCGGTCCAGTTCGCGACGCTCACGTTTAGTCGGCCGTCCCGCACCCCGATCGCGGCGCGGCGCTGAGGCGATAATCTCGCGCGACGGTGGGGGCGGGCTCCGATCGATGTAGCACTGCGCGGCGGCCGGCGCCGACACTCGCTTGTTGATCAGCTTGGTGACCTCGACAATGCGCTCCCGCCCATCCAGGCGCAACCTGATTTCATCGCCCACGACGACATTCTGCGCCGGTTTGGCATGGTTGCCGTTGACCCGCACATGACCGCCGCGGCAGGCATCGGCCGCCGCCGAACGGGTCTTGGTGAGTCGGATGGCCCAGATCCAGGCATCAACGCGGGTACTCATCGCACCTCGGTCAATGCCGTGAACTTCGCCGGGTCAATCGCCATGCCGCCTCCTCGGTACGACTGTCGTCCACTGTAACGAACGCCTCCATCGTCGATCGCAGCCAGATACCGAGGACGTTGCGACACCATGGGTCATGCTGGCGGCGCAGCAACGGCTAACCCCCCGATGCGGTTGCCGGCCCGGTTACGACACCCGGTTCACCACCGGTCTCGGTCGAGGGCCTCCCCGGCCGCCGCGGCATCGGCAGCACAGCCAAAACCGACCACCCACCGACCGTCGTCGAGTTCGATCCGGCCAAGACTCATCGGCGCGGGCAGAGCTGCGAGAAATTCACCGAGGGCGTGGGGCGTCAGGCGCCAGGTCTCGCCACGAATGGAGCGTCCCGCCGGGTCGCGAACGAGGCCCGGCTTGGCCGGAATCGTATCCAGTGCCACCAATCGATATGCGGCGGCGGTGGCGATCTCCCCGGCCCAACGAGCGCCTCGGCCGCTCAGCTCGTGGGTAAGTGGACCACCGCGCATATGCGCGCCGAATACCGCGAGTTCGACTGAGTCAGCCACCGTTTCAGGCCAAGCCGGGCTATCCCCGGGCGCCGCGACGCCCGGTGTGACGAATCGTCTCGCCAGATCGACCAGCACCGCATCCTCGTGCGCCCGGCCAAGGAATGTCACGCCGAATTGCGCGACACCGCCGTCTGATTCGGTGATCTCCCCGGCCGGCACCGCCAGCCCGCACAGGTCGAAAAGGTTACAGAAGTTGGTGTAGATACCCATCCGGCTGTTCAGCCCAACCGGATCCGCGGCGACCTCGTCGATACGCGGATGCCCCGGCGCCGTCGGCACCAGCAGTGCGGCGGCATCACCCCACTCCGACATCGCCTCGCCGCGCAGTTGCTCCAACTGGCGGCGCGCACGCAGAAAATCGACCGCACTGTACTTATTTGCCGACGTAATGATCTCGGCAACAACCGAATCGAGTCCAGAATCGGCCGTAGCCGACTCGATATACTCCCCGACCGCGTCGTACCGCTGCGCGACAAGGGCATCGCCGTAAAGCAGGGTCGCCGCCGCCAGGAACGGGCGCAGATCGATGGTCTTGACCCGCATTCCCGCCGATTCGGCTCGCGCAACGGCATTATCGAATCCCGCACGCCACGCGGCGTCGAGACCGGGCAGTTCCGCCGGGACCGCAATCACCGGTTCCTCCGGTGCGGCCAGCGGCGTTGTCGGGCCAAATGGACGCGGTCCATGCGCGGCGGCCATCGCCGACAGCGCTCTGTCCGCGCTAGCGAGGTCGGCGGCGAGAATCGTCACGACGTCGTAATCCGCACATGCTGGCACCACACCGGCTGTCGACACCACCCCGATGGTCGGCTTAATCCCAACGATCCCCTGAAGGGCGGCGGGAACGCGGCCTGAGCCCGCGGTGTCTGTGCCAATCGCAATATCGGCGAAGCCCAGTGCGACGGCGACCGCCGAACCCGAACTCGACCCTCCGGAAATATGATCGGGTCGGCGTGAATCACGTACCGCCCCATAGGGGCTACGCGTACCGACTAAACCGGTGGCAAACTGGTCAAGATTGGTTTTGCCGATCACCACCGCGCCGGCGGCGCGCAATGCCGCCACCGCAGGGGCGTCGCATTCGGGAAGGTAGGAGTATCCGGGGCAGCCCGCGGTGGTCGGCAGACCCGCGACATCGACGTTGTCTTTAACCGCAAGGATCATCCCGGCGAGCGGTCCGCCGGCGGCAACCGACACATCATAATCGCGCGCCACGTCGGCCTGCCCGCGCAGGGTGATAAACACCTCGCGCCGATCGGCGTCCCTGATGCGGGTGTAGATGGCGTCGATCCTACTCATGCGACCCTTTCCTTGGTCTGCTTATCCGTGACATCGCACACGGCGGAACTCGGACCGAATTCCCCTTGGCGCGAACATCTCTCGCTCGATAGCCTCACGGGAGGTTCGGCGAGGACCCGTCCGTCGAGTCCGCCGAAACGTCCCATAAAGATCCGTCCTTGGTGGTGAGGCTCCCAGTCGAGCACTGTTCAGCTATCGAATGACAGATAAACAGATCCGTTTTTCTGCCGAATGACAGATACGTTGCATGCAGGCGGCGTGTAGCAGAAGCCAGACCAGCCCGGGGCGTCCACGGCTGATCGAACAACCCCAGTGCCGAGACGACCACACTACCCCGGTGCGGGATATGGTAAAGCCATGGCAGGCCGCAGCATGAAATTCGACCCGATCGCCGAAGCGAAGGCGAATTGGACAGCCGCAGGCTGGGATTCGGTCGCCGACGGCATGGTTGCCGTGACCTCGGTGATGCGGGCACACCAAATTCTGCTCGCCCGCGTCGAGGCTGCGCTACGACCCTATGACCTCAGTTTCTCGCGATTTGAACTGCTACGCCTACTCGCCTTCTCACGCGCCGGATCACTACCGATCACCAAGGCCAGCGATCGCCTGCAAGTCCACGTCACCAGCGTCACGCATGCCATCCGTCGCCTGGAAGAAGCCGCGCTGGTGCGTCGGCGCCCCCACCCCACCGATGGGCGCACCACCCTTGTGGAGATCACCGAATTGGGCCGCTCCACCGTCGAGGATGCCACCACCACCCTCAACCGTGAGGTATTCGCCGACGTAGGAATGAACTCGGCCGAGATCGCGGGGTTGGTCGACGCCATCCACTCGCTTCGGCATGCCGCCGGGGATTTCTGAGCCAGCCCAGGATACTCCGTCCAATCCGTATGATGTTATGCCCGGATTTCGATGACAACATCATACGGATCGCCCGGCTTCCTTGGGGCTGGAACGACATCGGCCACACTGACGTCGAACCCTCTCGTGGACATTCACGAGTTGTCAGCACGACGTGACGGCGTAATCACCAATGAGGAAGCCCGCGCCTGCGGCATGAGCCCCTCGATGATCGGGCGGCGGATCGCTTCTGGCGCATGGATAGTCGTGGCCCGGGGCGTATACCTGGTTGCCGGACACCCTCGATCGGGCCGGGCACAGGCCCGCATCGCGGCCCTCTCGGTCCATCGCAGTGGGGTACTTGGTGGCGTCGCGGCCGCGTGGTGGTCTGGTATTTACGAGCACGAACCCCACAAACACCTTGTCTATACCGACACACGTGGTAGCCACCACCGCTCGTCGGCCACCGCGATGCCGCGCTATCGGGTCTTACATGCCGACGATATCGTCGTGCGCGATGGGTTACGCATCACCGGCACCGCACTCACCGTGCTCGACGCCTCCCTCGACGTGGGGATATCGGTGATCGACGCCGCGTTGTTGACCGCACGCGTCACACCCGACGCTCTTGTCGCGACTCACGCGCGCTACCCCAAGCGACATGGCGCGTCGACGGTGACACAGTACCTGCGCCTCATCGACAGCGGCGCACGTTCGGAAGCAGAACGACTCGCGGCGAAGCTTTTTCGGTCCGCCGGAGTCTCCGGCTGGGTAGCGAACCTGCCCGTCTGCGGCTACATCATCGATTTTGCGTTCACCGACCGCATGGTGGCCGTAGAAATCGACGGATTCGCCTATCACCGCGACGCCGTGACGTTCCAGCGAGACCGGACCAAACGCAATGCACTTACCCGTGCGGGGTGGACCGTCGTGAATTTCACCTGGTCGGATCTCATCGACCGACCCGACACTGTGATCGCACAAATTCGGGCAACTCTGCTGCCGTAGCTAACCAGTCTGCCATCCGTATGATGTTGTGCCCGGATTTCGAGCACAACGTCATACCGATCGCCTCACCTCAGGTCGGTGATGATCGCACTGAAATCGAGGTCACCATGGCGCTGTGCGAACGACCGATACAGTTGCGCCGCATGGGTACCCAGTGGTGCATGCGAGGCCGTGCGGGCAATTGCGTCGAGAGCAAGCCCGAGATCCTTATCCATCAGTGCGGTGGCAAAACCGGGCCGGAATCCGTTGTTGGCCGGCGACGCCGGCTGAGGTCCGGGGACCGGGCAATTAACCTCGACCGCCCAGCAGTTGCCGGTTGCACCGGTGATGACATCGTAGAGTGCTTGGTCGGCAAGCCCGAGCTTGTCAGCGAGTATGAATGCCTCGCCGACGGCTATCTGCTGTACGGCGAGCACCATGTTGTTACACACCTTGGCCGCCTGGCCGGCGCCACTGCTTCCGCAGTGGATAATCTTGCCCGCCATAGGTTCCAGCGTTACGCGGGCCTCTTCGAAGGCGGCTTCGGTACCACCGATCATGAATGCGAGGCTACCGGCAACCGCTCCTTTGACACCTCCGGACACCGGTGCATCTATCTGGGAAAAACCCAGTTCGGTGGCGCGCGCGTTGATGTCACGGGCATCGGCTACCGAAATGGTTGAACTGTCGATGAATAGCGCGCCGGGCACACTCTCCGGGAGAATCTCGTCATAGAGGGACTTGACGATGGCACCGTTGGGCAGCATGGTGATGACCACCTCCGCGCCGGCGACCGCCTCAACCGCCGTGGGAAAAATCTCGATTCCGTGTGCAGCAGCGGCTTTCACCGCCTCCGCCACCGGATCGAAGCCGTGCACGGTGTGTCCGGCGGCAACCAGGTTCGCAGCCATGGGGCCGCCCATATTGCCGAGTCCAAGAAAAGCAATGGTGGTCATCGTCGACACTCCTCGTCGTAGTCAGGATTCACGGAAACGGCTGGCAACTGCCCGGCCTACCACGACCCGCATAATCTCGTTGGTGCCCTCCAGGATTCGATGCACCCGCAGATCGCGCAGGATCTTCTCGATACCGTATTCCGTGAGGTACCCGTAGCCGCCATGTAGTTGCAACGCCTGATCGGCGACGGCGTAGCAGGAATCGGTCACATAACGCTTGGCCATCGCGCACTGCTCCGCCTTATCGGGCGTATCAGCGTCGAGGGCACGGGCCGCATGCCACAACATCAGTCGTGATGACTGCACGGCGGTGGCCATATCCGCAAGCGCGAAACGGATGGTCGGCTCGTCGATCAGCGACGCCCCGAAAGCTTTTCGCGACGCGACATAAGCGGCCGCCTTCTCGTAGGCCGCCTGCGCGCCACCGAGCGATGACGCAGCGATGTTCAACCGGCCGCCATTGAGCCCGTTCATCGCGATACCGAAACCAATACCCTCGGCGGCACCGAGCAGGTTCGCCGCAGGAACCCGCACCCCATCGAGGATCACCTGCGCCGTGGGCTGGGCGTGCCAGCCCATCTTGCGTTCCTGCGCACCGAAACTCAATCCGGGCGTGTGCTTCTCCACGAGAAAGGTGGAGATGCCCTTGGGTCCGGCACCGCCGGTGCGGGCCATCACCACGTACAGGTCTGAGACACCCGCACCGGAGATGAACTGCTTTACGCCGGTGAGCACGTAATCGTCACCGTGACGCTCGGCGCGGGTCGTCAGTGCCGCGGCATCCGATCCCGCGCCGGGCTCGGTGAGGCAGTAGCTGGCGATGGTCGACATTGCGGCCAGCCGCGGAATCCATTGGGCGCGTTGTTTATCAGTACCGTACGCATCGACCATCCAGGTACACATATTGTGGATCGACAAGAAGGCTGCGATCGCCGGATCGGCATAAGCTAGCTGCTCGAAGATGCGCACGCCGTCGATCCGGCGCAACCCCGAGCCCCCGACATCCTCGCGACAATAGATCGCCCCCATGCCAAGTTCTGCGGCATCGCGCAGCGCATCGATCGGAAAGTGGTGTTTTTCATCCCATTCCAACGCGAACGGCGCAATTTTCTTGGTGGCGAAGGCCGCCGCCGTCTCGACGATGACCCGCTCGTCATCATTGAGGCCGGTGTCGGTGAGTGTGGTCATCGCGGCTCAGGCCATCGTCGGGATCACGAATTCAGCACCATCCTTGATACCCGACGGCCATCGGGTAGTGACGGTTTTCGTCTTGGTATAGAACTGGACCGAACTTGGTCCGTGTTGGTTCAGGTCACCGAAGCCCGAGCGTTTCCAGCCACCGAAGGTGTAGTAAGCCACCGGAACCGGTATCGGCACATTAACTCCGACCATTCCTACGTCGACCCGGGCGGTGAAGTCGCGCGCGGCGTCGCCGTCCTGGGTGAAGATCGCCACCCCATTGCCGTACTGATGGTCCGACGCGAGAGCAAGCGCTTCCTCATAATCACCTGCCCGCACGATCGCGAGTACCGGTCCGAAGATCTCGTCGGTGTAAATCGACATATCCTTGGTGACGCGATCAAATAGGGTCGGCCCGATAAAGAACCCATTGGATAGATCATCGTCGCCGTACGTCTGTTCATCGCTGGTGCGTTCGCGGCCGTCGATGACGAGTTCGGCCCCCTCTTCGACGCCGGCGGCAATGTAGCCTTTCACCCGGTTGAGAGCGGCCGCCGTGACCAGCGGCCCGTAATCGGCCTTCGGGTCAAGACTGTGGCCAACACGTAACGTATTCACTTTGTCGATCAGCTTGGTACGCAACCGATCTGCGGTGTGCTCACCTACCGGAACCGCAACGCTGATAGCCATGCACCGTTCACCGGCACTGCCGTATCCGGCGCCGATCAACGCATCGGCAGCCTGGTCCAGATTCGCATCGGGCATGATGATCATGTGGTTCTTGGCACCGCCGAAGCACTGCGACCGCTTACCGTTAGCGGCAGCCCTGGCATAGATGTACTGTGCGATATCCGAGCTGCCGACGAATCCGAGGGCGGCTACGTCCGGGTCGTCAAGCAATGCGTCGACCGCTTCTTTATCGCCGTGAACAACCTGGAATATCCCGTCGGGAAGCCCTGCCTGCGTGAATAATTCGGCCAATCGAACCGGCACCGATGGATCGCGCTCACTGGGTTTGAGAATGAAGGCGTTACCGCATGCGATGGCAGGCCCGGCCTTCCACAATGGGATCATCGCCGGAAAGTTGAACGGGGTGATACCAGCGACAACTCCCAGCGGCTGGCGCACGGAATGGACGTCGATGCCACCACCCACTCCCTCGCTGAATTCCCCCTTGATGAGATGCGGGATACCGATTGCGAATTCGATCACCTCGATGCCTCGCTGAATATCACCGAGCGCATCCGCGTGGGTTTTACCGTGTTCGAGAGACAGCGTCGTCGCGATCTCATCGGCGTTGCGGTTGACCAGATCGACGAACCGCATCAGCACCCGGGCACGCCGCTGCGGATTCCACGCCGCCCACTGCCGCTGCGCCGACTTCGCAGTCCGCACAGCCGCCGCGACCTCCGCGGCGCTCGCCAGCGGCACCCGCGCCCGCACTTCGCCCGTACTCGGATTGAATACATCGGCGTGGCGGCCACTATCAACCTCAACCCGCACACCGTTGAGATAGTGCGGAATGGACACGGGGGATGTGGATTCACTCATCGCGAGATCACCTGCATTTCGGATCGTAGTTCCCGATTCCCCTAAATACTAGGATATCCAAGTATTCGTGTAAACAGATCTCCGCGCACCAGCACGACCATTTCGCGCACATACCCCCTCCGCATAAACTTAGGGCAACCTTTGCCGAGCCGTGATATAGTCCCGGGCGGATGCCCCCCGGTCGAACCAACGAAGGAGCAGATCTTGTCTGTTGTCATCCTCTACGGCACTGAGACCGGCAACGGCGAACTCGTCGCCGACGCGATCGCCGACGTTCTCGCCGCCGACCATGATCCGTCGATCCACGCGATGGACGAATTCGCGGTCGAGGACCTCGACACCGACAACTTCCTCGTCGTCGTGTGCTCAACCTATGGCGAGGGTGAACTGCCCACCGGTGCCGAGCCGTTCGCAGAAGCACTGACCGAACTCGCACCTGATCTCTCCGGTCTGCGCTTCGCGGTATTCGGCCTCGGCGATTCTGTATACGGCGACACCTTCAACCGTGGCGGCGAGATCATCGCGGAACTACTTATCCGCCATGGCGCGACGCAGGTGGGTGAGCACTTCCGGCACGACAACTCATCGGTGGTCAAGCCCGCCAAGGCGGCGCACGAGTGGGCGGGCACGCTCACCGACGTCATCGACTCCGTCAACGCCTGACTCGCCGACAATATCAGAGCACCCTTCGGCGAGGCTCGGCCCTCACCTCCACCCGTCAAGCGATCCGGCGAACCCGCGGAAGCGATCCTGGAAAGTCGCTCGAATCGGCGGGCCCCGACGACTTCCCGCGGACCGCAGACATCTGAGCCAATTCGATCACCGAACGGATCATCAAACCCAACACAATGCCGAGAAACATTGCGGTCGGCACTGATACCTTGACATTCTCACCGAGTAAGACGATACCGAGCGCCATCGACACCGCTGGTTCCATCACATTCATCGCGGGGAACGACGTCTGCAGATCCCCAGCACCGAATCCCTTCTGTTGCGCGATTACCGCCCCCGCGGCCACCACCGCGAGCAAATAGATTTCCGGGTGCGCGAAGACCCGACTGATGTGGTGGGCCACCTGGTAGACAACCGCCTTCATCAGCAGCGCCGACACTCCGAACAGCGTGCCCGCCGCCAAGCCGTAAAACAGTGCGCGGTAATGCGGACTCGACCGCTCGGCGAGCACCACGAATGCCAGGATTACCGCGGCTACAACCACCACCGTCGCCCACATCACTAGATCGTTGGGGCGCCGCATCGACGGTTCAGGCCGGGCGATGAGCAAAAAGGTGAGGACACACACCACCAGAAGCACGCCCCAGGCCCATTCCTTGACTCCCGGATGGCGATGATCAGCCCACGCCTCCAGAGGTAACGCGAACAGTACCGCCAGCACCACCAGCGGCTGCACAAGCAGAATCGAACCGAGACCAAGGGCCGACGCCTGCAGCACGAACCCGATCAGCGCGATCACCGCTCCAACCCACCATCCCCTGGTGATCGCTCCCGACGCTCGCGACGCACGCTGGCGCAGCACAGTACCGGCCGCGATCAGTAATGCGGCCACGATCGCGAGGAGCGCGGGAACCCAGGAGTGCATCCGACAAGGCTAACCGCTGGACGTTCATGCCGAGGAGATATCGTGGTCGCGCACTCACGCGGTGAGCGTTTTCGCACACAATGGGCGAATAGTGCCGTACCTGAGGATCGGTAATCTCGCGTCGGCGTGGGGTCATCGGTATCGTCGCGATCGCGTCATACGGTGACAGCATGCGCGACGGCACCCGCACCCTGATCCTGCTGCGTCACGGCAAATCCGGCTATCCGCCGGGCGTCGACGATCACCGTCGGCCGCTGGCTCCCCGCGGAGAACGCGAAGCTACGTTGGCCGGGCAGTGGATACGCGCCGAGGGGCTACACGTGGACGCCATACTCTGCTCCACGGCAACCCGTACCCGGCGCACTCTCGACCACACTGCCATCAGCTCTCCGACGATCTACCTGGACGAGATCTATGGCGGCTCGCCCACGGACATTTTTGAGGCCTTACGAATCCACACACCGGCCGACGCCCGCACCGTACTCGTCGTCGGTCATGTTCCCGGACTTCCGGATACCGCACTCGCCCTTGACCCCGGCGCCGGGGTCGAACAATTCCCGACCTCGGCCTACGCCGTAGTGGATATCGGCTCCGAGTGGGCCGACATCGGGCTCGCCCCCGATCCGGCTGCCCGGCTACGCGGCGTGCGGATACCGCGCGCCACAGATTCCTGACCGCAGAT
>JASGFW010000054.1:0-27544 GCA_047605305.1 Gordonia sp. (in: high G+C Gram-positive bacteria) | reverse complement strand
AGGAACGCATGCGGATCGGGATGGGCCAGCGCGGCCAGGCGGCGGAGATCGTGGTCGGCGGCGTCGGGTTGCGGTGGCGTCGATGTGGTCACGGGATCCTCACTGCACACGATAGGAGAGCCGGGTTGCCGCGGCAGTCTCCAATGGTGGCAACGCCACAATGTGGGCCACCGCCCGCCAGGGTTCCAGCCGGATGTAATTGGCCTGACCCCAATGGAACTCCTCGCCGCTGACTTCGTCACGGCCGACGAAGCGATCTGGCCAGTCGAAGCCGAGGGCGGCCATATCCAGCCACAGCGTCGATTCCTCCGCGCCGAACGGGTTGATATTGATGACCACCACGACCCGATCGCCGGATACGGGATCGATCTTCGAATAGGCGATCAACGCCGGGTTGTCGAGATGGTGGAAGGTGATGTTGCGCAACTGCTGTAGCGCCGGATGGCGACGCCGGATCGCATTGAGCGAGGTGATCCACGGCTCCAGCGATTCACCGCGGCTGGCGGCGGATTTGAAGTCACGCGGCCGCAACTCGTACTTCTCCGAGTGCAAATACTCCTCGCTGCCCTCATGTACCGCGAGGTGTTCGTAGAGTTCGTAGCCGCTGTAGACGCCCCAGGAGGGCGCCAGCGTCGCGGCCAGTGCGGCCCGCAACGCGAACATGCCCGGGCCGCCATGCTGCAGGCTCTCATGCAGGATGTCGGGAGTATTGACGAAGAGATTCGGCCGCGCCTCGTCGGCGTGGGCGGCGATCTCGCGGCCGAACTCCTCAAGTTCCCACTTCGCGGTTTTCCACGTGAAGTAGGTATAGGACTGGGTGAAACCCAACCGGGCCAGCCCATAGAGCCGTGCCGGCCGGGTGAACGCCTCCGACAGGAACAACACGTCGGGATCGCGCTTTTTGATCTCGCTGATCAGCCACTGCCAGAAGTTCGGTGGTTTGGTGTGTGGGTTGTCCACGCGAAAGATCTTCACGCCCAAGTTCACCCAGTGCAGCGCCACCTTGAGGACGGCACGGTAGATGCCGTTGCGGTCGTTGTCGAAGTTCAGCGGGTAGATATCCTGGTACTTCTTTGGCGGGTTCTCTGCGAAGGCGATGGTGCCGTCGGGCAGGGTGGTGAACCACTCGGGATGTTCGATCGCCCACGGGTGGTCGGGGGCACATTGCAGCGCGAAATCAAGCGCGACCTCTAAGCCGAGTTCCCTTGCCCGGGTGAGGAAGTATTCGAAATCCTCCGTTGACCCCAGCTGTGGATGGATGGCGTCGTGGCCGCCGAGGGCGGAACCGATCGCCCATGGCGAACCGACGTCATCGGCTCCGGCGACCAGAGTGTTATTGGGTCCCTTGCGGTTCACCTCGCCGATCGGATGGATCGGCGGTAGGTAGACGACGTCGAATCCCATGTCGGCGATGCGGGGCAGATCCTCTACGGCAGTCAGGAAGGTGCCGTGGATGGGTCTGCCCTCGGTGTCTACGCCGCCCGTGGAGCGAGGGAACATCTCATACCAGGAGCCGACGAGCGCGCGGCGCCGGTCAACCCAGATGCGGTGGGTGCGGCTCTTGGTGACCAGATCACGGACCGGATGGGCCAGGAGTACCTCGCGCACGTCGTCGGAGATGGCCAGTTGCACCCGGTTGGCCACCCGACGGCGGGTCGCGCGCAGGTCGCTGATGGCTCTGGTGAGTAATTCGTGTGCGTCGTCGCCGGCGATATCGACGGCGCGCGCAAGGATGCGTGCGCCGATCTCAAGATCGTTGGCGAGTTCATGTGCGCCTTGGCCGGCGTCGAGCTTTTTACGCACCCCCGACCGCCACGTCTCATATGGGTTGCTCCACGCTTCGATCCGGAAGGACCAAAATCCGACGGCATCGGGCACGATCGCCGCGTTGTAGACGTCGGGTTCGGTGGAGGCAACCATGGTGATATCGAGGGTGCTGCGGTGCGGAGTATCCACATGCAGGGTGACACCGAGGGCGTCATGGCCCTCTCGCCATGCCGTGGTGCTTATCGGAATAAATTCCCCGACAACGCATTTCGCAGGAAATTGGCCTGCGGCGACCAACGGTTGGATGTCGTCGATGCCCATCCGGCCGATCACTGCGGTCTCCTCTCGTCGCCCACGCACGCGCGGCCTGGATGCTCCGTCGGCGCCAGTGCCTTTACCGTAGCCCTACGTTAGCCAGTCTGCCGAGCGCCGCCCGCACAACGGCCGGATCGGTGGTGCGCCAGAACGGGGGCATGGAGGCGAGTAGGTAGCCGCCGTATCCTGCGGTCGCTAGGCGAGAATCGAGGACGGCGACCACCCCGCGGTCATCGACGGACCGCAGCAACCGGCCGGCACCCTGGGCCAGCAGCAGCGCGGCGTGGTTGGCCGCGATGGCCAGAAAGCCGTTGCCGCCCCGCGCGGTGACGGCCCGCTGCCGCGCGGTCAGCAGCGGATCGTCGGGGCGCGGGAAGGGGATACGGTCGATCACCACGAGCGATAAGGACGGGCCGGGCACGTCGACCCCCTGCCACAGCGACAGCGTGCCGAATAGACACGTCTGGGCATCGTCGGCGAACCGGCGGACCAGGGCGGAGGTGGTGTCGTCGCCCTGGCAGAGGATCGGCAGCTTACTGCGTTCGCGCAGCGCCTCGCTGGCTTCACGGGCGGCGCGCATCGAGGAGAACAAGCCGAGGGTGCGGCCGCCGGCGGCCTCCACGAGCGCCGTCAGCTCATCGAGGGTGGCCGGTGCGATCGCGTCGCGGCCAGGTCGGGGTAGGTGACGGGCGACGTAGAGGATCGCTGACCGCGGGTAATCGAAGGGCGAGCCGGCATCCAGGCCGCTCCAGCGGACCGTCGTGGTGCGTTCGGGGCCGGAATCGGCGGGTGGCGGCGCGCCCGTGGCAGTCACATCGCGAGGACTGCCCGTGCCCGACCGTGCCGCGGGTAGCCCCCAGGTGGCGGCCAGCGCGTCGAAGGAGCCGCCGATGGTCAGCGTTGCCGAGGTGAGGATCACCGTGGCGTTGCTGAATAAGGAGGCCCGCAGGAGGCCGCCCACCGACAACGGCGCGATATGCAGCACCGCGCGGGTATCCGGCGAGCGGCCGATCCGCTCATGTGACACCCACACCACGTCACGGCGTTTGGCGGAGTCGGGTTCGGTGAAGGCACCGAGGATCCGCACGATGGTGTCGTGGAGTTCCTCCAGCGAAGTGAGTGCCGCCGAGCGTGCGGCGGCACCGGAATCGTCGGCCGCACCAGGTGTGCGTACCGGTCCGATGCAATTGTGGGCCACCCAGAGCCTGTCGCGCAGCGCGGCGAGCACCGCCGCCGCCGACGACGGCAGCGTCGTCCATTCCCGGGCGGGTGCATCGGCGAGGAGTTCACCGAAGTGCTCACCCGCCCCGACGAGGGCGTCTGCGGTCTCCTCGTCGATCAGCTTGCCGCAGCGGCGGGCCACCCCGGCGATCGCCGCACCCGATATTTCCGCGGTGGAGACCGAGGTGATTCGGTCGACGAGTTCATGAGCCTCATCGATGACGACCACATTGTGGTCGGGCAGGATATTGGCCGGGCTGAGCGCGTCGATCGCCAGCAATGCGTGGTTGGTGACCACCACATTGACCTGCCCCGCCTGGCGTCGCGCCCGTTCGGCGAAGCAATCGTCGGCATAGGAGCAGTTGCTCGCGCCCAGGCATTCCCGCGACGTCACACTCACCTGCCGCCAGGAGAGGTCGGATACGCCGGGGGAGAGATCGTCGCGGTCGCCGGTCTCGGTCTCCGACGACCACTCGCGTAGCCGGGTGACTTCGCGGCCGGTTCGCGACAATTCGAACGGATCGAATAGTTCGGTATCTGGTTCGTCGGCGGTCCCGGCGTGAATCTTGTTCAGGCACAAATAATTTGCGCGACCTTTCAAGATCGCGAAGGTCGGGTCGCCGCCGAGTGGGCCAGCCAGGGCCTTCGCCAGCCGGGGGAGATCGCGCTCGACGAGCTGACGCTGCAGGGCGATCGTCGCCGTGGACACCACCACGGTGTCACCGGAGTCCACCGCGTGTCGGATGGCCGGGACGAGGTAGGCCAGCGACTTTCCGGTACCGGTACCGGCCTGCACGGCAAGATGTTCATGCGTGTCGATCGCATGCGCCACCGCATTGGCCATACGTACCTGTCCATCGCGGCGTCGACCCGACAGTGAGGTCACCGCCGCATCGAGTAAATCGGTCACCGGGGGTGGTGAAGCCACTACGCGTGAACCTGGCCGTCGTAGATCAACTCGCCGACGAGGGTGACCCCGGCCGAACGCAGTTCGGCCAGCGCCTGGCGCGCGGTCTCCGGAGCGACGGCGGCGGTGAAGTTCAGCAGCACGCGGGTCGTGAAGCCGGCGCGCACGGCATCGAGTGCGGTGGCTCGCACACAATGGTCGGTCGCGATACCGACGACATCGACCGATGTCACGTCGCGTTCGCGCAGCCACCGAGCCAGGGAGGAGCCGTCTGCGGCGGCCCCCTCGAAACCGGAGTAGGCGGCGCTGTATTCGCCCTTGGAGAACACCTCGCTGACTTTCGCGGTATCGAATACCGGGGAAAACGCCGCGCCGTCGGTGCCCACGCGGCAGTGCGGTGGCCATGAGTCGACGAAATCGGGGTTGTCGGAGAAGTGCGCGCCGGGATCGATGTGGTAGTCGCGAGTGGCGACGACGATCGGATAGTTGCCGGTCAGTTCGGTCAGCGACCCGGCGACCGCGGTGGCGCCGCGAACGCCGAGCGCACCGCCCTCGCAGAAGTCGTTCTGCACGTCGACCACGATCAGGGCGTCGGCCGGTGAGGTCTCGGGCTGGGGGGTGGTCATCGGGATCTCCTCGAAGTCGCGGCTGGGTAGGGATCGGGGCCCCGCTAACCTCAGCCGAGCGCGTAACGGGTGGGTACCGCAGGATCGCCGTGAGAGAGCCCAAGGCCCTCCCACGGCAGGCTCACCAGGCCGGCCGCCAGATGCTCGCGCGCATCGGTCAGCCTCGGCAGGCCGGGAACCGGATCGCCGCCGCGTACCAGCGGGATCTGCAATGGTCGCACGGTGTATCCGTTGGCGGTGGGCGTCTCGGTGTGGGCGTGGTAGATGATTTCTTCCACTATGGTGCCCGACGCCCGTGCGGCCCGGACCGCGGCCTTGGCTCCGCCGCGGGACTGCTTGTGGCTGGACCGTTTGGCGACGGGGATGCCGTCGACCTCCACCAACTTGTACACCATCCCGGCGGTGGGTGCGCCGCTGCCGGTGACCAGCGAGGTACCCACTCCATAGGTGTCGACGGGTTCGGCGCGCAACGACGCGATCGCGTATTCGTCGAGATCGCCGGAGACGACGATCTTGGTACGGGGGGCGCCCAGCGAGTCGAGCTGCTCGCGTACCTGGCGGGCCAGTACCCCCAGATCGCCGGAATCGATGCGGACCGCGCCGAGTTCCGGGCCGGCAACCTCGATCGCGTTGCGCACGCCCTGGGTGATGTCGAAGGTATCGACCAGCAAAGTGGTACCTACGCCGAGCGCAGCGACCTGCGCGGCGAAGGCCGCCTTCTCGTCGGGGCCGTCGGGGCCGGTGAAGCCGAGGGTGAACGCATGGGCGGCGGTGCCCGCGCTCGGTACGCCGTAGCTGCGCGCGGCCTCCAGATTCGATGTTGCGGCGACTCCGGCGATGTAGGCGGCCCGGGCGCTGGAGACGGCCGCCCGTTCATGGGTGCGGCGTGAACCCATCTCGATGATCGGGCGTGAACCTGCCGCACTGACCATTCTGGCGGCGGCCGAGGCGATCGCGCTGTCATGGTTGAGGATCGAGAGGATCAAGGTTTCCAGGATCACCGCATCGGCGAAGCTGCCCCGCACCGTGAGGACCGGCGATCCCGGGAAATACAGCTCGCCTTCCCGATAACCGTCGATATCACCGGTGAACCGGTAGTTACGCAGCCACGCCACGGTGTCGGCGTCGAGGAAGCGCTCCACCACCGCGATCTCGTCGCTGCCGAATCTGAAGCCGGCGAGCTCATCGATGAGACGGCCGGTGCCGGCGACCACACCGTAGCGGCGACCGTCGGGTAACCGCCGGGCGAACACCTCGAAGACGCAGGGGCGGTGGGCGACGGGTTGCCGCAGGGCCGCGGCGACCATGGTCAGCTCGTATTGGTCGGTGAGCAGCGCGGTGTTGCTGATGGTCACGATCCCTTACCCTAGGTTCTATGGCGCCTGACGATATTCGTGCGCACGAGGCTACTCTCGGAGGCCACGCGGACCGTACCGGCACGGCGGTCGCTGAGCCGGTGGTCGCCGACGGTAGGGCAGATCTTGACCGCCCCTGGGTCACCATCGTCTGGGATGACCCGGTCAATTTGATGCGATATGTGACGTTTGTGTTCCAAAAGATTTTTGGTTACTCCGAGTCGCGGGCCAATCAGCTGATGATGCAGGTGCATACCGAGGGGAAGGCCGTCGTGTCGTCCGGAGATCGCGACAAAATGGAATCCGACGTCACCAAATTGCACGCCGCCGGGCTGTGGGCGACGATGCAGCGTGACAGCTGAACGGACGGATCCGCGTGCGTATCTGGAAACGTAAGGGATGGGGCCGCTCGGTGCGGTTGTGCAGCAGCCTTGATGCTCATGAGGCGCAGTTGCTGGTCTCGTTGGTGTCGTCGACGGGCGCACTGTTGACCGAGCGCGCCGAAAGCGCCCCGCGCGACGAACTCGCTGAACTGACCGGTATCCGTACCGGTCACACCGCTGCTCCCACCGACGCCACGCTCGGCCGGCTGCTGCCGGATTTTCATCGTCCCGATCAGGACGGTGAGCCTGGCACCGATGGGGTCGATGTACGGCTGAACGCGGCACTGCGCAGCGTGAATGAACCCACGATCATCGACGCGAAACTCGCCGCTGCGCGCTCGATGCTCGACACCTTGCCGCCAGACGGCGGTGACGTGACGTTGACGCAGGAGCAGGCGGCGAACTGGCTGACCGCGCTCAACGACGTCCGGCTCGCACTGGGGGCCATGCTCGGTATTTCCGAGGACACCCCCGATCACCTGCCCGCAGACCATCCGCATGCCGCGTACCTCGACGTCTACCACTGGCTCACCGCGATGCAGGATCTGCTGCTTGAGGCGTTGATGTGAGGTATCGGTGATCGGCTTCGGTCCCAGGTGATGGAGGGTGCAGTGGTGTTGCGGATCGCGCAGGATCTGGTGGATGCGATGGTCGCTCATGCCCGCGCCGATCACCCGGATGAGGCGTGCGGGGTGATCGCGGGTAAAGAGGGATCGGATACTCCGCAGCGCTTTATCGCGATGATCAACGCTGAACGGTCCCCGACCTTTTACCGCTTCGATTCGGCCGAGCAGTTGAAGGTATGGCGCGAGATGGACCGAAACGACGAGGAACCCGTCGTCATCTATCACTCGCATACCGCGACCGAGGCATATCCCAGCCGCACCGATGTCTCATTCGCGAGCGAACCCCAAGCCCACTATGTGCTGGTGTCTACCCGCGATCCCGATGACACCGAGATCCGCAGTTATCGCATCGTCGACGGTGTGATCACTGAAGAACCCATCGAGATCAGGAGCTGAAGAATGTCGGTAACCGTCTCCATCCCGACTATCTTGCGTACGCACACCGGCGGCGCGAAGCGTGTCGAGGTCACCGGCGCCACGCTCGCCGAACTCATCGACAACCTCGACGCCGCTCACCCCGGCATCAAGGAACGTCTGGTCACCGCGGAGGCGAACGGAGCGGATGCGCTGCACCGCTTCGTCAACATCTATGTCAACGATGAGGACGTGCGGTTCTCCGGCGGGTTGACCACGACCGTCGACGACGGCGACGAGGTCACCATCCTGCCTGCGGTGGCGGGCGGGTAAGCGCGCCGGTGGCACGGTACAACTCGCTCATCGAGTCCGTCGGACACACGCCGCTGATCGGTCTGGCGCGGTTGTCTGCGCGTTGGGCCGACAATGAGGACGGGCCGCACGTGCGGCTGTGGGCCAAACTTGAGGACCGTAATCCCACCGGTTCGATCAAAGATCGTCCCGCGCTGCGGATGATCGAGCAGGCCGAGGCCGATGGACTGCTCTCACCCGGGTCGGTCATTCTCGAACCCACCAGTGGCAACACCGGGATCTCGTTGGCGATGGCCGCGAAACTCAAGGGCTATCGACTGATCTGCGTGATGCCGGAGAACACGTCGGAGGAACGCCGGACACTGCTGAGGATGTTCGGCGCCGAGGTGATCTCGTCGCCGGCGGCCGGCGGCTCCAACACCGCGGTGGCGATGGCCAAGGAGTTGGCCGCCGAACATCGCGACTGGGTGATGCTCTACCAGTACGGCAACCGCGCCAACATGCTCGCCCATTACGAGGGCACCGGACCAGAGCTGTACGCCGATCTACCGGAGATCACTCATTTCGTCGCGGGGCTGGGCACCACCGGCACATTGATGGGTGTCGGCCGTTACCTGCGTGAACGCAACCCCGACATTGAGATCGTCGCGGCCGAACCACGATACGGCGACGAAGTCTATGGTTTGCGCAATATTGATGAAGGGTTCATCCCCGAGCTGTACGACGATTCCGTGCTGACCCGACGCTTCTCGGTCCAGGGAGTCGACGCGGTGGCCCGGGTCCGCGAACTCATCGACACCGAGGGCATCTTCGCCGGTATTTCCACCGGTGCGATCCTGGCGGCGGCGCACGGTATTGCGCGCAGAGCGCTTAAATCCGGGCAGCGCGCCGACATCGGATTCGTTGTGCCCGACGCGGGCTGGAAGTATCTGTCGACGGGCGCGTACACCGGTAGCCTTGAGCAGGCCGGGGAAGCGCTCGACGGTCAGTTGTGGGCGTAGGTCGTCACTGCTTTCCCTTTGAGTTCATTTTCCCCCCACTAGTGAGATTCACAGGACGGACCCGATGACCCACACCCCGACCTCGTCCGGACGGGCGCCGATCGGGATCTTCGATTCGGGCGTCGGCGGGCTCACCGTCGCGCGCGCGATTATCGATTTGTTGCCCGACGAGGATGTCATTTACATCGGCGATACCGGGAACGGACCGTACGGTCCGTTGAGCATTCCGGAGATCCGGCGCCATGCGCTGGCGATCGGCGATGATCTCGCTGAGCGGGGAGTCAAGGCCATCGTGATCGCCTGCAACACCGCCTCGGCGGCGTGTCTACGCGACGCCCGCGAACGGTATGCGCCGATTCCGGTGATCGAGGTGATTCTGCCGGCGGTGCGGCGGTCGGTGGTGGCCACCAAGACGGGGCGGATCGGTGTCATCGGGACCGCGGCGACGATCGCGTCGCGTGCCTATCAGGATAGTTTCGCGGCAGCGCGCGATGCGCAGATCACCGCGGTCGCGTGTCCGCGCTTTGTCGACTTCGTGGAGCGCGGTATCACCAGCGGACGTCAGATCCTTGGGCTTGCCCAGGGATACCTGGAACCACTGCAGGAAGCCGACGTGGACACCGTGGTGCTCGGTTGCACGCATTATCCGCTGCTGTCGGGGGTTATTCAGCTCGCCATGGGTGATCAGGTTGCGCTTGTGTCCAGTGCGGAGGAGACGGCTAAGGATCTTTTCCGTGTGCTCACCGAGGCCGATATGCTTCATCCGCATTCCGATCGAGAACCGGTACGGGTGTTCCAGTCGACGGGCGATCCGGAGTCATTTGCCCGGTTGTCGAGGCGGTTTTTGGGCCCGGTGGTGGCGTCGGTCGATCACGTCTGAGACCGCTGGCACCGGCGCTGTGCACGATCAATGCCCTATCGGTGGTTTGTCGTGTGACGACCGCATGGCATGGTAGGGCGTATGCATCTGACAGTCCTGGGTTGTTCGGGGAGTGTCGGCGGCCCGGGAGCGGCCTGTTCGGGGTATCTGCTCACCGTCGCCGGCGAGCAGCCAGTGCTGGTCGATTGCGGTCCTGGGGTATTCGGCGAACTACAGCGCGTCACCGACCCGAACAATGTGGCCGTGGTGCTCAGTCATCTACACGCCGACCATTGTCTCGACCTGCCCGCCCTACTGGTATGGCGCCGGTATGCGCCGGTGCGGGCGGTCGGTAGGGTGCCCCTGTACGGGCCGCCCGGCACGGCACTGCGTATTGGTGCGGCATCGAGCGAATATCCCGGCCAGGTCGATGACATCACCGATACCTTCGACGCATGTGAGTGGGCCGACGGCATCGAGATCACGCTCGGCGGTATGACTATCCTCCCGAGACGGGTCGACCATCCGCCGGTCAGCTATGGCCTGCGTTTCACCGGCCCGCAAGGGCAGACGCTGGCCTTCAGCGGTGACAGCGGACCGTGTGCCGAGATCATCGAGCTGGCCGCCGACGTCGATGTATTTCTGTGCGAGGCGTCGTGGACGCATATGCCGTCGGAGCGTTCGGCACATCTGCATATGTCGGGGGTCGAGGCGGGGGAGATGGCCACCAAGGCGAACGCGAAGTCGTTGGCGATCACCCATGTGCCACCGTGGACGGATACCGCGGCGGTGCTCGCCGAAGCGCGCAGTACCTTCTCGGGGCCGGTCGACGTGGTGCGCCAGGGGCAGGTGTTCGATCTGCCCGGCTGATCTTTAGAGTTGGGATCGTGACCACACGAGCTGACGGCAGGGCCGACGACGAACTGCGACCGATTACCATCACCCGCGGGTTCACCTCGCATCCGGCGGGTTCGGTGCTCGTCGAATTCGGTCAGACCAGGGTGATGTGCACCGCGAGCGCCACCGAAGGGGTGCCGCCGTGGCGGCGGGGATCGGGTTTGGGCTGGTTGACGGCCGAATATTCGATGTTGCCCGCGGCCACTCATGAGCGGTCCCGGCGGGAATCGGTGAAGGGCAAGATCGGCGGACGCACCCATGAGATCAGCCGTCTGATCGGCCGGTCGCTGCGTGCCTGCATTGATCTTGCCGCGTTGGGGGAGAATACGATTGCCCTTGACTGCGATGTGTTGCAGGCCGATGGCGGCACCCGCACAGCGTCGATCACCGGTGCCTATGTTGCTCTCGCCGACGCGGTCACCTGGCTCAAGGCGGCCGGCAAACTCTCCGATCCGCAGCCGCTGTCATGCATGATCGCCGCGGTGAGTGTTGGCGTGGTCGACGGACGGGTGCGGCTGGATCTGCCGTATGAGGAGGATTCCCGCGCGGAGGTCGATATGAATGTGGTGGCTACCGATGCGGGGACACTCGTCGAGGTGCAGGGCACCGGTGAGGGAGCCACATTCGCGCGAGCGACCCTCGACAAACTGCTCGACATCGCCGAGGTCGGCACCGCGCGCCTATTCGAGGTGCAGCGCGAGGCGTTGGCGTTGCCTTATCCCGGTGAACTTCCGACGTCGGCGTAGGTGGGATCGATGACGAAAGTGCTACTGGCCAGCCGTAACCGGAAGAAGCTTGCCGAGTTGCAGCGTGTCGTGGATGCCGCGGGGATTACCGGACTGGAGATTGTGGGCCTTGATGGCGTGCCTGAGTATCCGGAAGAACCCGAAACGGGTGCGACCTTCGAGGATAATGCGTTGATTAAGGCGCGCGCCGGTGCCCGGGCGACCGGATTGCCGTGTCTGGCAGATGATTCCGGTCTTGCGGTGGATGCGTTGAATGGGATGCCCGGGGTGCTCTCGGCGCGGTGGAGCGGTGGTCACGGCAACGATTCCGCCAATAATGAACTATTGCTGGCGCAGATTTCCGACGTGCCCGATGATCGGCGCGGGGCGGCCTTCGTGTCGGCGTGCGCACTGGTGCTGCCGTCGGGGCAGGAGACGGTGGTGCGCGGTGAGTGGCGTGGCGTGATCCTGCGGGAGCCGCACGGTGAGAACGGTTTTGGATATGATCCGCTGTTCCGCCCGGATGACGCAGCCGCGGCCGGCCGGTCGTCGGCGCAATTGTCACCGGCGGAGAAGGATTCGCTGAGCCACCGCGGGAAGGCATTGGCACAGTTGGTGCCCGCGCTGGCCGCGATCGCACAATCCGTATGATGTTTCACCCGTAATTCGGGCATAACATCATACGGATACAGCCGCCGACGCTTAGGGCAGCGTGAGCTGTGCCTTCACTTCTTTGGTGCGGATGTGTTCGAACCAGAAGGAGAGGAACGGGATGGTGCCCGCGATGGCAGTGATGATGATCTTGCCGGCTGGCCACCGCACCTTGATACCGAGGTCGACGGCACAGATCAGGTAGACGAAGTAGATCCAGCCATGTACCGGCGGCACGAAGTCGAGGGCGCCGTTGCCGAATCCGTGTTTGAGGATTAGTTCGACGACCAGTAGCAGCAGCCATAGGCCGGTGATCCACGCCAACACCCGGTAGCGCCGCAAGGCGCTTGAAATTTTCACCGCCGGCGTGGTGGCCCTGGCCTGTGTTGTTTCGGTCACGTGTGGTGTTCCTCCGTGTGCTGCGTGTTACCGACTGCATGGCCCTCGGCCGCGTCGAGCGTGGCCAGATACGTGTTGTACTCCTGCAGTGTCTCATCGTCGGGGGCGGACGGTGACAGTGCGAATGAGGATGCGCTCGGAGTGGTCGGTCGCTCGGGCAGAATCCCGTCGGGGATCTCCGTCAGGCCCTTCGGTTTGAGTTTCTCGACCTCCTCAGGGTTGTCTTCGAGGACGACGAACCGTCGGTAGGCCCAGATACACGAGGCGGCGAATGCGGGCCATTGCAGTGCATAGCCGAGGTTTTGGCCCGTACCGTTCGTCGATTCGAACCGATTCCACTGCCACCACGCCAACAGCAGACACACCGCAGCCGCGACCAGCGAGAGCACCAGCAGCGCGGGCCGGTGCCTACGTGTGCGACGCGGCGCAGGAGACATACTTTGACGGTACCTGGCCGGCGACGCGCGCAGCGCGGGCGGTAGTCTTGTGGACGCACGCGCGAGTGGCGGAATTGGCAGACGCGCTGGATTTAGGTTCCAGTGTCTTATGACGTGGGGGTTCAAGTCCCCCCTCGCGCACCATAGAGGCTCCTATTTCACCGGTGTTTTCAGTATTTGGTGAGGCCGAGGTGGTCGCGTAGCTGTGTGCCGGTGTATTCGGTGCGGAAGATCCCGCGGCGTTGCAGTTCGGGGACGACGAGGCCGGTGAATGCCTCGACCCCGGTCGGGAAGTGTGTGGGAACGGCGAGGAATCCGTCGCATGCGTCGGCGTCTCGCCATGCCTGCATCTGATCGGCCACGGTGGCGGGGGAGCCGATGGCTTTGAGATAGCTGCCCTCGGCGAAGTAGCGGGCCGTTTCGATGACGGAAAGGTTCCGCTCGCGGGAGACGGTCATGATCGCCTCGCGGTGCGATTTACCCGCGTTGGACTCCGGCAATTCCGGTACCGGGGCGTGCAGATCGAATTGGCGGAAGTCCACGCCGCCGGCCAGTGGCTTCAGATTGCTGAGGGCGATGTCATCGGGGATCAGGCTCATCATGCGCGCGGCGAGGTCACTGGCCTGGTCGTCGGTGTCGGCGACGATCGGGGTGAGACCGACGAGGACCTTCACGGTGTCGGGATCACGGCCGAATGCTGCAGCGCGGGCACGAATGTCGTCGCGGAACGCGCGGCCGCCTTCGATGGTGGATTGCAGCGTGAACACCACATCCGCAGTACGGGCAGCCAGGGCCCGGCCGGGTTCGGAGGCGCCGGCCTGGAAGATGACGGGTCGGCCCTGGGGGCTGCGACCCATCGGCAGCGGCCCGCGCACCCTGAAGTGCGGGCCGTCGTGCTGGAGGAAGTGCATCTTGCTGACGTCGAAGTAGATGCCGCTCTCTTTATCCCGGGTGATCGCGCCTTCCTCCCACGAGTCCCACAGCCCGGTGACGACGTCGATGAACTCGGCGGCACGTTCATAGCGGTCGGCGTGACCGACGTGGGCGTCGAGGCCGTAGTTCTGGGCTTCGTCCTCGTTAAATGAGGTGACGAGGTTCCACCCCGCACGGCCCTTGCTGACGAAATCGAGCGTCGCGAACCTGCGTGCGATGTTGAACGGCTCATTAAAGGTCGTCGTCGCCGTCGCGGCCAGCCCGAGGCGGGTCGTGCATGCGGCGAGGGCGGGCAGGACCATCGTCGGATCGAAGTGGATGGAACGCGGGTTCGCGGCACCGTAGGTATCGCCGGCGAGGATGTCGTTGCTGCGGCGGACGGCGGCCTGGTCCTCGAAGAAGATTGCATCCAGCTTGGCCGACTCGGCAAGCTGTGCGGCACGAATGTAGTGGTCGATGTCGAGGTCGAACTCGGGTATCGCATCCGGTAGACGCCAGGCGCCGAGGTGGTAACCGGGGAATAGGAACAACGCGAGATTCAGTGTCTTGGGCATGGTTTGAGGACTTTCGGGTCAAGTGCGCGGCGGGGCGAGAGGGAAGGTTCAGGGGAGGGCGGGCACGCAGGAGCTACTACTGGTCTGGTGCACTATGCCGGGATGGGGATCGGGCGCGGAGATACGACGGGTCTCAACGCGCGCGATCAGCGGCGGGATTAGAAGTGATCGTGTCCGTGAGCGATGGAACCGGGGTTCCAGCCGGACGGAAGAATAGGCGACGGATAATCCACCACGACTCCTCCCACTAGTACGTCCCTCGGATGATCAATCGGGGACGCTATCGAATACCGGTCACCATAGTGTTGCGCTTACGTTTCCTGCGTGTTGACCGGCTACGTCCGGCCCATATCGGTATCGCCATAATTCGTTTGGTCGTCGTCTCGCCGACGAAAGACGACGGCCACCGGTTGCGGGGGGAGCATTCCCCGCCAACCAATGGCCGTCGCAGTGTTTCGGTGGTAAGTGTTTCTAGTGGCCACCAAAGATGTGTCACACGAAGGGTTTCCGCCTTACAGCTTCACGCCCAGGTTGATTCCGCCGTACACCTTGTCTGTCGCTTCTTGCACGGTGACCAGGCCGGTGGGTTTGAAGATCTTGTCGATGTTGTTGAAGGTGTCGCGATGGACGTGCTGATTGTAGGGACTCCTCTCTTTGAAGATCTTGGTGTTGAGTGCGTCGTCAAAGTAGAGCTGGGTGGTGAGCACAAGCTTCTTGTGGATGTGCACGCGCAGATGAATGTGGACGGTACGGCTGAAGTACCAGCCCGGGTAATTGGTGGTGAACCGCACGATGCCGGAGCGGTCGGTCGGCTGGGCGCCACGTAGATAGGTGTGATTATCCGTGCGCTTACTCTGCCGATCGCCCGCACTGTAAGCTCCGTCGGACGGGGTGCCGTGGGGTTTCATCGCGGCCGCGCCCTGCCGCGGTGGTGGTGGTGCGTTCTTGGGATCTAATCCTCCGTTGAGCTTTTTGGAAGTCTCTTCGAAGCCGGAGTAGACGCCGAGGGCATCGCAGTGCCAAATCTCCACGACGGCGTCGGTGATCGGATCTCCGGCGGAGGTGGCTGAGCAGGTATTGAGGTCGACTACCTTGATCGCGAGCTCCAGGGGCAGGCCGGGCTTATCTTCGCGGATATCGGAGCGAATGTAGTTCACGTCGAACCAGTACGGGCCTTGGGTCACATCGACGGTCAACGGGCACGTGGGCGACTTGGCCAGCAGTGAGTCGAGGATCTGGTTATCCGAAGCGGCGAGCGGGGTCGCCGGTACGCTCGTGGCGGCGCGGTTGGGGAAAGTTGCCGATGCAGACGCCGCAGCGGAGGAAGAGGATGTGGCGGCGGTGGTGGATTTTTCGGTGCTGCAGGCCGCCAGCAAGCCGGTAAGACTTAATAGTCCGGTGTTGCGCAATAGGGCGCGACGGTTGGTGGTGACACCTCCTCCGAGCGCGTCTGAACGGTGATGATCTTCTTCGTTGCGAAACCCTCCTGAGGGCAGGAATGGGCTATCTGATTTATGGGCTGCCATAACTGTTGAGGTTAAGGACCGCACCTGCGGATGTGCTGTGGATGCGCGTAAAATCTGCTTCAGATTACTCCGGTACCTGCACTAAGGGTGTGCTTACAGCGAAGGGCTCGCCCAGCAGATAAGCCGGGCGAGCCCTTCGCGATGAGGCAGATTGGTGTGGCGGACTGCACCTACGAGGTGGCGGCCCTGGCCAGCTCGGTAATGGCCGTCCAGTCGTGGGCTGCTACCAAATGTGCTGGGGTAAGCCATGATCCGCCAACACACAACACATTGGGCAGGCTCAGGTACTGCGGTGCGTCGGCGGGGCCGATGCCGCCGGTCGGGCAGAAGCGGATGTCGGGGAAGGGCCCGGAGAGCGCTTTGATGGCGGATGCTCCGCCCGAGGTTGCGGCAGGGAAGAACTTCATCTCAGTGATGCCACGTTCGGCCAGGTTCATGATCTCGGTTGCGGTGACCGCCCCGGGTAGTAGAGGTACGCTCGCGCTGGCAGCCGCATCAAGTAGAGCCGTGGTGGCTCCGGGCGACACCAGAAACTGCGCCCCTGCGGCGACGCTGCGAGCGATGGCGTCGGCGGTGGTTACCGTGCCCGCGCCCACCACCATGTCGGGGACCTGCGCCGCGACGGCGGTGATGGCTTCGATCGCGGCGGGTGTGCGTAGGGTGATTTCCATGGTGGTCACCCCGCCGGCAAGCAGCGCCCGTGCCAGATCAGGGGCCAGCGACGCGTCGTCGATCACTACCACCGGGATAACCGGACCCAACGTCATGACATCGGTGGCATTGCGCAGGGCGGTGGTCAATGTGTTACCTCCGTGATGAGTGCGGCACGTCCGTGCCGATCTAGGTTGGTGGCGTATTCGGCTACCAGGGAAACGAATTCGGCATCATCGGCTAATTGTTCACTGGCGATACGCCGATCGCGCAACAGTATCTGCGCGGCATCTGCCGCGGATGCGCCGGCGACGAGGGAGCGTAAATCTGCGGCCAAGGGGTCGACGAGTTCGGTTGGAACACCATCGGCGGTCTGCGGTTCCCGCACGTGCAGTACCCAGCCCGCCACTCCGAGGGCGGCATGCCGTGGGGTGATTCCCGCGGCGCGACACCGCGTGACGGTTTCGAAGAGTCGAGGGCCGATCTTTTGTGATCCATCCGACGCGACTTGGGCGGTGGTGTGCGGTAGCGCCGGATTGGTGAACCGGGACAACACGGCAGCGCCATACTCCGACGCGGAAACGCCTTCTGGGGCTTCGATAGTGGGTGAGACTTCGGAGTTGATGAAGTCGGTGCACAACTGGGCCAGCGCCGCGTCGGAGACGGCATCGGAAATCCGGTGATAGCCCAGCCGGAGTCCGAGGTAAGCCAGAATGGAGTGAGATGCGTTGAGTACCCGCAATTTCAGGCTTTCCCAGTTGGCGGTGTCGGCGACCAGCGTTGCCCCGACCTGGGCCCAGGCGGGTACCGGTCCGGCGAAGTCGTTACTGATCACCCACTGGCGGAATGGTTCACACATCACCAGTGCCGCATCGGTAACACCGTGCCGTGCGGTGAACTCATCCACCATCGCACGCGTGGTGGCCGGGACGATCCGATCGACCATCGTAGCGGGAAAGGTTGCGCCCCCGTCGATATCAAGTCCCGCGGCACTGGCGAATTCGGTGACGAGTCCGCGTAGTAAGCCGCCGTTATCGGGCAGGTTGTCACAGGAAACAATGGTGAGTGGCGTGGCGCCGGCAACCGCACGACGATGCAATGCGTGCGCGAGAATTCCCGGGACGCTGTGTACCTGGCCGGAACCCAGATCGGCCTGAACCAACGGATCGTTCATATTCAGGCGACGAGTCACCGGATCGTGCCGGTAGCCCTTCTCGGTGACCGTCAAGGTCACCACCTGAACCTGCGGATCACATAGGCGGGCCAGTAAAGTTCCGGTGTCATCCGAGCCGTCTGCAGCCTCCAGGATGGCCGGGATGATTCGATGTGCGCCGGAACCCGGGCCGGTTTCGACGACGGTGTAGAGCCCTTGCTGGGCGTGCAGTATCCGTGCCGCGTCGGGTCGTCGCTGGGTGAAAGCGGCGATTCCCCAGCGGTGATCGCCCGTCGCGGCCATGGCCTCGGTGGTGTAGACAGCTTGATGGGCGCGGTGGAACGCACCCAGCCCGAGGTGCACCTGGCCGATGCTCAGGTCACGCGGATCCGGTACGGGCGCAGCCAAATCGCCGTAGTTTCCAGGTGCTAGACCGGTCATCGGGTGAACTCCGCGGCATGGGTGGCGATATGTTCACGTACCTGCTCGAGCGGGCGGATTCCGCCGCTCCCGCCCGCACCGCCGACAGCCAGTGACGACGCACCGGCCGCCAGCTGCGCCGCGTCGAATAACGAATCACCCAGCGCGAGCCGTGCGCTCAGCGTGCCGACGAAAACGTCGCCGGCGCCCGTCTGATCGACTACCGCGGGCGCGGGAATGGCGGGCTGCCAGCGGCTGCCGGAAGCGTCTTGAACATGGACCCCGGCGGAACCACAGGTGACCGCGACCGCCGTCGTGCCCAGCGCCAGTACGGCATCGGCAGCGCTCTGGGGGTTCTCGGCATCGAGCAGGGTGGTGATCTCACCGGGGGCCGATGGTGTGATCAGGGCGCTATGGGGTGCGAGCGCGCGGAGCAACTCGCGAGCCTGTGCCGCCGTAGTCAGTCGTGGACGAAAATTCGGGTCGTAGACAAACCGGGCGGCCCGGGTGGCCGCGGCGATCAGGGCGTCGCGTGCGCTGACCGATAGTGCCCCGGTGATCCCGCTGGCAACCACCGCACCCGCCGATTCGAGCAGGCCATCGGGAAGATCATCGCTACACAGCGTCGATCCGGCAGAACCCGCACGTGCGTAACAGAACTGGCGTTCCCCGGAAGGATCGGCATGCTGCACGTAGATCCCCTGGAAACCCGGCACGCGACGCACGTGGTCGGTGTTGACCCCAAGTTCGGCCAGCCGGGTGCACACCGCGGTGCCCAGTTCATCGTCGCTGACGCGTGCGATGGCGGCGACCCGAGCGCCCGCCGCCACGGCCGCCGCGGCTACGTTGATGACGTCTCCGGAGACGTCGAGGGTGGCCCGGGTGCGTGGCGCGATGGGGTCAACGGTGGAGATTTCGATAAGCGGTTCGCCGAGAACCACTACGTCCGGATTGCTCACCAGTCATGCACCGTTCCATCGGTCCGGCGGTTGACCGGCAGATATTTCGGGTTGTACGGAAAGCGCGCTGCGGCCTCTTCGTCGAATTCAACACCGAGCCCGGGAGCATCGCCGGGATGCATCAAGCCGTTGCTGAAGGTGTAGTTGGTGTGGAATACCTCACCCGCGGGATCGAGATGACCCATGTACTCCTGAATACCGAAGTTGGGCACCGACATATCGAGGTGCAGTGCCGCGGCGAAGGAGATTGGCGAGAGATCTCCGGCTCCGTGCGATCCGGTACGCACCCCGTAAAGCTCTGCGAGGGAGAAGATCTTGCGCAGGTGTGAGATACCGCCGGTATGCGAGACCGACGTGCGGATGTAATCGATCAGACGGTTGGTGATCAGATGCTGGCAATCCCAAATGGAGTTGAAGACTTCGCCAACGGCCAGTGGCGTGGTGGTGTGTTCGCGGATGAGCCGGAAGGCGTCTTGATCTTCGGCCGGGGTGGAATCCTCAAGCCAGAACAGCCGGAACTCCTCGATATCGCGTCCGAGCCGGGCCGCCTCAATGGGCCGCAGCCGGTGATGCGCGTCGTGCAGTAGGTGTACATCGTCACCGAAGCGCTCGCGTACGGCACCGAGCATCTCCGGCACGAAGCGCAGATAGGGCCCGACCTCGAAGTATTCTTCGTCGGGCAGGCTGCCGCCGGCTGGCTCGTACAGTTTGCCCGCGCCGTGCACGCCATAACCTTTGGTTACGCCGGGGATGGCGCACTGTGCGCGCACCGCGAGATAGCCACGGTCGAGGTAGGCGGCGAAGTCATCGAGCATTTCGGGCAGGCTGCCGCCGCTGGCGTGACCGTAGACCATGACGCCGGTGCGGGCCGCGCCACCGAGGAGCTGGTACACCGGTAATCCGGCGGCTTTGCCCTTAAGGTCCCAGAGTGCGATGTCGATGGCGGCGATCGCGGTCATCGTGACCGGGCCGCGGCGCCAGTAGGCGCCCTTATAGAAGTACTGCCAGATGTCTTCGATCTGGTGGGCGTCGCGTCCGATGAGCTGGGGGCACAGGTGGTCACGCAGGTAGGAGGCCACGGCGAGTTCGCGGCCGTTGAGGGTGGCGTCGCCCCATCCGATGAGCCCGGAATCGGTGACGATTTTAAGGGTTACGTAATTGCGGCCCGGCGAGGTGACGATCACGTCTGCGGCGACGATCTTCATGAATCCTCCAAATTGATTTTTAGTACTTGTATGTAAGCACTCCGGTTTGATTGCTGTCAACACAATGTGCTGTGCATAGACTTGAACGCATGGTAAACGGGCGAGGTGGGGGGCTTTCAACTCGACAGCGGGTATACGCCGAAGTGCGCAGGCGGATTGTGTCATTGGAATTGCGGCCGGGCACGTCATTGTCGGAAAACGAAATCGCTTCACACGCAGGGGTTTCGAGGACTCCGGTGCGGGAGAGTCTGATCCTGCTCGCCGACGAGGGTCTAGTGCAGATCTTCCCCAAGCTCGGATCGTTTGTGGCCCGCATCGATGTCGAGCGGGTTGCCGATGCGCAATTTGTGCGCGAGGCGATTGAGCTGGCTTCGCTGGTCGATGCGGTGGCCGCGGTTGATGCGAAGATACTTAAAGATCTACGCGCGCAGATTGCCCGGCAACGATCCGCAACCGATGTCTCGGAGTTTTTTGAACTCGATGAACACTTTCATCGTTCGTTACTCGAAGCGGGCGGTCATGGGTCGGCGTGGCGGACCGTCACCGGCGCCAAGGCTCATCTGGATCGGGCGCGGCGGCTGGGCATCGTGAGCGAGGGATCGTTGCAAACGTTGATCGATGAGCATGAAGCCGTTGTCAATGCCTTGGAGGAGCGCGATGGCACCGCGGCGGTCGCGGCGTTGAAGGCTCATCTACGCAAAGTGGTGAGCGATATCGGGGCAATCCGGGAACGTTCGCCGGAGCTCTTTGTCGATGGAAACGATGACGCGCGCCCGACGCGTCGGGTCGTTTCGGTCTGGGAGTAGTTCGAGCGGAATCGGCCGCATGCCAGGGTTTTACCTGGTATGCGGCCATTTTTCGTCATCCTGTTGACAAGTCTGGAGTATTAGCGCTTGTATGTAAGTGGTCACAGTCACACGTATTACTGTCGATGAGGACGGGCACATGGAAAACATCGTGGATACCGCGCCCCAGGTGGGCGTAGTGGAACGCACCACCACCGATCTCGCTAAGGCGGCGGTGTCGGGCTGGCTCGGCACCGCGATGGAGTTCATGGATTTTCAGCTGTATTCGCTGGCCGCGGCCATCGTGTTCAACAAGATTTTCTTCCCCGACGTCAGCCCGGCCATCGGGCTGCTGGCGGCAATGGCCACCTACGGAGTGGGATATGTGGCGCGGCTTGTCGGTGCGATCTACTTCGGTCGGATGGGCGACCGTATTGGCCGCCGTAAGGTCCTGTTCATCACGATCGCGATGATGGGCGTCTCCACCACGCTGATAGGTGTGCTGCCGACATATGCGGTTATCGGCGTATGGGCGCCGGTGCTGCTGGTGACCCTGCGGCTGATTCAGGGATTTGGTGCAGGCGCTGAGATCGCCGGCGCAACAACGATGCTCGCTGAATACGCGCCGCCCACCCGGCGTGGTCTGGTGGCGTCTTTGGTGTCACTGGGAACCAACTCGGGAACCCTTGCCGCGTCGGGAATCTGGGCGATTCTGCTGGCGGTTCTCACCGATGACCAGTTGTTGAGCTGGGGTTGGCGCATCCCATTCCTGCTGTCGTTCGTGCTGATGATCTTCGCGGTCTGGCTGCGCCGGAATCTGCGGGAGAGTCCGGTTTTCGAAGAGCGTGACGATGTTGTTGATGGCGTTGCCCTTTCGCGTGAGGAGCTTGCCGAGGTTGCGGCGCGCAAGTCGGAGAGCGCACTTGCGGCTGGATTGCATCAGCGCAAGGGCCGGGCCTTCATCGTTGCGCTCGGGTTGCGGTTTGGGCAGGCGGGCAATTCCGGTCTGGTGCAAACCTTCCTCGTCGGATATATCGCCACCACGTTGGGCATGGAAAAGTCCGCGGCAACCAGTGCGATCCTCTACGGTTCGATTGCCGGATTCCTCACGGTGCCGATCATCGGCTGGCTCGGCGATCGATACGGCCGTCGGCCGTTGTACAGCGCGCTGTCCATCGCGACTATGGTGCTCGCCTTTCCGCTGCTGCTTGGGGTTACCAGTGGAAGTAAGCCGCTGATGATTCTGTGTGTTGCGGTGGCCCTCAATGTTGGCGTGCTTGGCTTGTTCTCGCTGGAGAATGCGACGATGCCTGAGTTGTTCGGTGCCCGCAACCGGTTCACCCAGTTGGCATTGGCTAAGGAGATCGGCGGTATCTTGGCAACTGCGATCGGCCCGGTGATTGCTGCGGGACTCACTGCGGCAACCGGTAGCTGGTGGCCCATCGCGGTCATGCTCATCGTGTACTCGGCGATCACTTTGGCGACCGCCGCATTCGCCCCGGAGACTCGTGGGCGCGATCTTGTTCAGTTGGAGGACGCGTTGTGAAGGCAGTAGTTGTACACGGACCCAAGGATCTTCGGGTCGACGAGGTCGAGGACCCGATCCCCGGTGAAGGTGAAGTGGTTGTCGGTATGGAATGGGGTGGCCTGTGCGGGTCAGACCTCTCCTATTGGCGCAACGGTGCTTCTGGCACGGCAGTGCTGGTGCATCCGCTCATTCTTGGTCATGAGGTGGCCGGGCGGATCATTGAAGTGGGTTCGGGGGTTCGCGATCTGGCCGTCGGTACCGCGGTCACTATCCACCCGGCGACGTCGCGGGGTGGCTACTTCGGCTCCGCCGCGCTCAATCCACATACCGATGGGGGTTTCAGCGGCAAACGTGCGGTGGCGGCACACCAAATCCGGGTGCTTCCAGAGGGATTGGATACCCGCCGCGCAGCCTTGGCGGAGCCGCTGGCGGTGGCCATGCGTGCGGTGAGCCGGCCGGGTTCGGTGCTCGGACGCGATATTCTGGTCAACGGCGCGGGGCCGATCGGTGCGTTGGTGGTTGCTGCGGCCCGCCACGCCGGTGCGGCCACGATTGCCGTCGCCGATGTCAATCCCGCGGCGTTGGCGGTCGCTGCCGCCGTTGGTGCCGATGAGACGATCGATCTCTCGGCAGGGCACGCGCTACCCGCCGACGTCGAGCTGATCTTTGAGGCGTCCGGTGCGCCGGGTGCGTTGGGCGCGGTGCTGCATGCGGTGGCCCGCGGTGGCACTCTTGTACAGGTGGGCAACCTGCCCGGCACACCTGTGCCGGCCGTCCTCGGCGATCTGGTGACCCGCGAGGTGAATTGGCTGGGCTCCTACCGCTTCGAGGATGAAATCACTGCGGCGGTCGCCGCGATGGCTGATGGCCTCGACGTGGAGCCACTGATCACCCACACCTTCGGCATTGATGATGCTGTCCAGGCGTTTGAGACCGCCGCCGATCGAACTAGCGGTAGCAGTAAGGTGCTGCTGGACCTGCGCTGAGAGCTTTTTCGCTTTCATTGATAGACGTCGAGTACGGGTCCATACCCTCCGGATGGATGAGTACTTGGTATGAACCACACCTCTCCAGTAAAGGAATGTCGTTGTCCCAGTGGAAGATCTCTGCGCATCCCGTCTCGTGGATGACGCTTGTCGTCACTTCGTCGGCGATTCTGATCACCTCTCTCGATGCAGCCATCCTGCCCTCGGTGCTTCCTCTGGTGAAGGATGCCTTCGACCTCGACAACGGTCAGGCCGGAATGGTGAACTCGCTGTTCTTCATCAGCACGATCATCGGGGCGCTGCTATTCGGGTGGCTCTCTGACACAGTCGGAACGGGCTATCGTCGTACCTGGGTGTGGATTGCGGCCATGACGTTGTCGATCATCGGCGGTGTCTTCACCTTTATCTTCGCTACTAGTTGGCTGGCATTCCAGCTTATGCGCGTAGTGATGGGAATTAGCCGCGGTGGTAGCGAGCCCACGAACGTCGCGATTGTCGGCGAATGGTGGCAGGTGGAAAATCGTGGTTTTGCGGTGGGTGTGCATCACATTGGTTTCCCACTTGGTCAGTTCGTTGCCCCGGCACTGATCTCACTGCTCATTGGCGGCACCGACTGGCAAACCACCTTCCTGCTACTGCCGCTCATCGGTCTGCCGATCATGGTCTTGCAAGCCAAGATCGGCACCCGGAAGAATCAGCAGCGGGTATACGATTGGATTACCGCGCACCAGCTGACACCGCCACTGAAGTCGATCGATGAGCGACACACGGCGGCAAATCCGTTCCGGCTATTGGCCGAGGTGATTCGGGTTGGCAATGTACGGCGTGCCATCGCGCTCAATTTTGGTTTCTTGTGGTGTGAGCTGGGGGTTTCCACATTTCTCGTGGTTCTTCTACAAGAACAGGCGGGAATGTCGACGTCGTCGGCGATTCTTGCCTCGGGTGCCTCCGGCCTGACCGGCTGGGCCGGCCAGATTGTGTGGGGAACGCTCTCTGATCACTTCGGTCGCAAGAAGATTCTGCTGGTCTGCATCGCGGGCTGGGTTGTTACCGTGCTCCCGATCCTGCTGGTTGGTGCGCCGTGGCAAGCATGGCTGATCCTGCTGCTGTGGGGTGTGTTCCGCAATGCGCCGTACCCGGTGATCTATTCGCTGGTCATGGATTCCATTCCGGAGCGCGCTGGTTCAGGGATGGGGCTGATCATCGCGGTCACCACCGGACTCGGCGGTGCGATCGTCTCCACCGTTGCCGGTTTCGTTGCCGATCACAGTGGTTGGGGCGTTGCCTTCGCGGTGCTGATCGCGGGTCCGCTGCTGGCGATTATTCCGCTGATGCGCGTCACCGCGCCGATCGCATCCGCGGAGCAGGATTCCGCTATCGTCGCATGAGCGCACCTATCGATCTCACTCATCCACTCCACCAGGGTATTCCGGTGTGGCCAGGCCACCCGGAGTATTCCCACACGCTGGTGTCGTGTTACACGAAGGGGGATGCATCCCGGGTTTTTGAACTCGGGATGGGTGAGCACACCGGAACCCACCTGGACGCACCGGTGCACTGGGTTCCCGGTGGCGCCGATATCGCTGCGGCGCCGCTGAACACGATGTACGGGCGCGCCGCTATTCTTGGCCCGCAGCGTGATTCGATCGATGTGTTTGAATCGGTGAATGGTCCGATCACCGCGGGTGATCGCGTTCTCATTGATTGCGGCTGGGCGCGGCACTGGGCCACGCCCCGTTATTTCACCGATTGGCCTGCAGTTGAGTTCGCATTGATCGAAGAGCTGGTCGCCCGTGACGTGTCACTGGTCGCCGTGGATACCCCCAGTCCCGACGCCGCTGATTCTGCGGAGTGCCCCATCCACCGACTCCTGTTGGGTCGCGGCATCCTGATCGGGGAGAATTTCACTGGATTAACGCAGCTCGGCGGATTTGTTGACGTGCTGATCGCGCCGCTACCCATCGTTGACGGATCGGGCTCGCCGGTACGCGCGATCGCTTATCCGTGATGGGCCTATCCATGATGGATGCGGCGGTAACGAGTTGCCGCCGCATGGGAAAGAATCTCCAGAGTTGTTAATGGCTGCTATTTGCGCCGATGTGGAAGACTCCCGATGGTGCGTGTCGGGGCGAGATTACTGAATGACAACTCATCGTATTTGGTGAATTCTCTTGCCTGATTCGGTTTTCCCGGTACGCGAATCATCTACCGGGGCAGGGGTTACGTCGTTTTCGCAACCACCGGAAGTGGCATCGGTGGTCATCGTGGGCGGCGGCCCGGTGGGCTCGACCCTGGCTGTCGAATTGGCTCGTCGTGGCGTGCAACCGGTGATTATCGAACGGCGTGAATCTATTTCGCGCCAGGGTATTCGTGCGCGAAACTTATCGATCCGCACCTTGGAGCTTGCGCGGCACTGGGGGATCGCCGATCGGCTCCGATCGTTGCACCCGCTACCCGCTGGCTGGTATCGCGGCACCATCCCGGTGACAGCGGTCGGCGGTTATCAGCTTACCGAAGGACTTGGTGCGGACGCCCCGATGTGGTCGAGTACCGCCCCGTGGGATCAGATCGGATCGGAACGGCCGCTGGATCTTCCGCAGTACATATTTAACGAGGAAGTGCGTCGCCTCGCGGTGGATCGCGGTGCCCGACTGTTCGTCGGTTGGGAGGTAGTCGAAGTCAACTCCGATGATGCGGGGGTCGATATCCTCGCGCAGCAGAGCGCCACCGGGAAAACCCGGAGGATCCACGCGGAGTGGGTGATCGGCGCAGACGGTGCGCGCAGCGTGGTGCGCCGCTCGGCGGGGATCACCCAGACGCAGACGCCCGCTCATGGACGGATGCTCAACGTCACCTTTCGATTGCCCGACGCCTTCGGGAAACTGGGGGTGCGGCCCGGCATCAACTTCATGGTCTTCAATCGTCGAGGCGTCGGGCTAGCCCATCCCTACGAGGTGGATCGCTGGCGAATCGGAATGGGTCCGATCCCGGTGGAGGCCGATCCGCGCGATGTTGATGTCGTCGCAAAGATCGCGGACTACCTGGGTGCCGACCTGCGGGACGAGATCGATGATCTCCACGTCAGTACGCATCTGGTCAATACTCGGATAGCTGATCGGCTGCGCGCTGGCCGAATCCTGTTGGCAGGGGATGCCGGCGTCGGATTCCCGCCGCATCTGGGGCAGAACCTCAATCATGGGGTGGCCGACGCGCATAGCTTGGGCTGGATGTTGGCCGGGGTGGTTGGCGGGTGGTGTTCACCGACAGTATTTGACGCTTACGAATACGAACGCCGGCTGGCTGCGAAGTCGGTAACCGCAGCATCGCTGGCCGCCGCCCGCCGAGGTTCGCAGCAGACACTCGCCGGCCTGCTCGATACCCTCACCGAACTCGACCTCGATACCGAAGCGGGGCATGCGCAACGGCAGATCCTGGGTGAGACGGCGCGTGAGGTGCTCGCCCGCCGGGCCGACGGCGTGGTGTATGACCAGCGGTTTCCCCAGTCTCCGATCGTCATCGGTGATGGTACGGCGGCCCCGGCCTACGATCCGACCCAGATGCAACCTGCCGCGGTGGCCGGTCATCGTGCCCCGCACGTGTGGTTGACCGAGCACGATGCCCTCTCGGATCTGTTCGGCGACGACTTCACCCTGCTCGACCTCGGCGATGACACCGCGGCAACGGCACCTCTGGTCGCTGCCGCGACACGAGTCGGGCTGCCGATGTCGGTGGTCAGCGTTACCGATCGCCGGGTGCGGGAGCTATATGCGGCTCGTTGGGTACTGATTCGTCCGGATCGAATCGTCGCCTGGCGCGGGGATGGCGTACCGGAGGATTTCGGTGCGGTGGCCGCGACTGCGGCCGGGGCCCGGCCGGTTGGCGGCGGTAAATTCAACTAAGCATGCCTGCATGCGCGTGGCGAGACAACTCAGAACGCGAAGGTCGGAGCGAACGCCGGATCGCGTAGCGCGGGGCGGTCGGCACGGAATGGTTCGATTGGATACTTTGT